>RFZI01000074.1 GCA_009920775.1 Paracoccaceae bacterium
CCCCGCCGATGCTGCGGGCATCCAGTCGGGCGACCTGATCACCGCCGTCGATGGCGAGAGCCTGATGGGTTTCACGCTCGACGAAGCGGTTGACCTGATGCGCGGGCCAGTGGGTTCGGAAATCGTCATCACCGTGGTGCGCGAAGGTGTCTCCGAACCCTTCGACGTCTCGATCATCCGCGACACGATCAAGCTCACCGCTGTCCGCGTGCGGCAAGAGGGCGATTCGATCGTCCTTCGGATCACCACGTTCAACGATCAAACCATGGCCAATCTGAGCGACGGACTTGCCAAGCAGATCGAAGAAGCGGGCGGCATCGACAAGGTCAATGGCATCATCGTCGACCTTCGCAACAATCCCGGTGGTTTGCTCAATCAGGCGGTTTTTGTGGCAGATGCTTTCCTTGAAGAAGGGGAGATCGTTTCGACCCGTGGCCGCAATCCGCAGGACGGCGAGCGGTTCAACGCGACCGCAGGGGATCTGACATCTGGCCTGCCGATTGTCGTCCTGATTAATGGCGGCTCGGCCTCGGCCTCCGAGATCGTGGCAGGTGCGTTGCAGGATCACCGCCGCGCTATCGTCATCGGCACCAAATCCTTCGGCAAAGGCTCGGTCCAGACGGTCATGCCGCTTCGGGGCGACGGCGCGATGCGCCTGACGACCGCGCGCTATTACACGCCCTCGGGCCGCTCGATTCAGGCGCTGGGAATTCAGCCCGATATCATCGTGCAGCAGCCGGTCGCGCATCCGGGCGATGAGTCTGAGACCACCACGCCACAGTTCCGCTCGGAAGCCGATCTCAGGGGCTCGCTCAACAACGACAGCCTCACCGAGGACGAGATCCGCCAGATCGAGGAAGATCGCGCCCGCGCCGAGGCAACGGCTGCGCTTCGGGAAGAGGACTATCAGCTCGCCTATGCGATCGACATTCTGAAGGGGTTGTCGGCGCTGGGGCCGAAGAACTGAGGATGTCGCCCGAAGAGATTGCCCGCCTGCCCTACAGGCCTTGTGTCGGCGTGATGATCGTCAACGCCGAGGGCAAGGTATTCGTCGGCCAGCGACGCGACAATTTTCAGGACGCCTGGCAGATGCCCCAAGGTGGGATCGACAAGGGCGAGGCGCCGCGCGACGCCGCGCTGCGCGAGATGTGGGAAGAGACGGGAATCACCGCCGATCTCGTGACCGTCGAGGCCGAGACCGAGGGCTGGATTCCCTACGATATCCCGCATGACCTTGTGCCCAATATCTGGGGTGGCAAGTATCGCGGGCAGGAGCAGAAATGGTTTCTGCTGCGGTTCCACGGTCGTGACGACCAGATCGACATTGCCACCGAGCACCCTGAATTCTCGAAGTGGAAATGGATCGAGGCCAACAAAGTGGTTGATGCCGTCGTGCCCTTCAAACGTGCGACCTATGAGCAGGTTGTAGCCGCTTTCGCTGGGCATTTGGTGAGCTGATGGCACGCACAAAGATGGATACGCGGGCCATCGGCCTTGATGTGGGTCTGAGCTTTGCCAAGTGGCTCACCGGTGCCGAGAACCTGCACTACGGCGACTGGACCGGCCTTGAGGTCAACGCCGCAAATTTCGGCCCCGCGCAGGTCGCCTATACCGACCGCCTCTTCCGTTTCCTCCCCGATAAACCCTGCCGCATCCTCGATATCGGCGGCGGCGCGGGCAAGACGGCCCGCAAACTCCTAGCCCTTGGCCACAAGGTCGAGATCGTGATCCCCAGCGCCTTTCTTGCCGGCCGCTGCCGCGAGAATGCCAAGGGCGCGGTGGTGCACGAGATGCGGTTTGAGGATTTCGCGGGCGAGGGCAAGTTCGACGTCTGCCTCTTCTCGGAAAGTTTCCAATATATCCCGCTCGGGATCGGCCTGCAGAAATGCCTCGGCCTTCTGGCGCCCGGCGGCCGGATCGTGATCGCCGATTGCTTCCGCGGCGAAGGGTTCCGCGAGGACAAGGTGCTTGCCACCGTGGGCGGCGGCCACCTGATTGACCGATATCGTGCCAAAGTGGCAGGGCTTGGGTTTGAGACCTTGAGCGAAGAGGATATCACCGCCGAAGTCGCCCCTTCGGTCGAGATCGAGCAGGGGCTGTTCAATGTGGTGGGCCATGCGATCACCCGCGTCGATCAGGAGCTTTCCGCAAAGCGCCCGCGGGCGAAATGGCTGATCGACAAGGTGATCCGCCTCTTCATGGACGAGCGCAAACGCCAAAGGCTGGACCAGCGGCTCAACCAGAACACTCGCAACGCGCAGGTCTTTGCCGAGCACAACGTCTATCTGATGACAGCGCTCGAGCCGCGCAGCTAGCCCTCACGGCTGGCCTTGCGGGCGAGCTTGGCGGCAAGGTTGAGCCCCACGCCGGGCCGCGACCACGGGCAGACCGCAATGCAGATGCCGCAACCCTGATGCTCATTGAAGAAGGGCAGGCATTTGTCGAAATCGACATACCATTTCTCGTCGCCCCGCACGGTCTGCTTTTCCGGCAGGATCGCATAGGGCGGGCAGGCGTCCTCGCAGATCCGGCAGGCCGCGCAAAAGGCGTCGATGCCGTGGTCCTTGCGCGGGGTCGGGGCGAAGGGGGCATCGGTCAGAACCGCGGAGAGGCGGAAAGACGCCCCGAACTCGGGATTGATGATCGAGCCATGCTTCCCGAGCTCGCCAAACCCCGCCTCGATCGCGGCGGGGATCATGGTGAAACTGGTCGCCATCGGTCCGGTCACTGGCTTGGCAGCCCAACCCTCTTCTTGAAGCCACGCCGCGATGCGTTTGGCGACAAGCGAGGCGCGGGTGTATTGCACCATCACTTCGGCGCCGGCCTCGGGCTTGGGCGCGGTGGCGATCCGGTCGTAGTCATGCTGCACGCCCGCGATGATCACGCGGGTCTCGCTCACCTTGTCGCCTTCATAGACCCAATCGGGGTTCATCGCAGCGACGCCGACCTTCTCGCAGAGCCCCTTTGCGATGAACCCGTCGAGCTGGCGCGTCCAGTCCTCGGGGTTGCGCTGGGTCCGGGTCGGGGCGACAGGCGGCAAAGGGGCTTGCGAAATCTCCATCCGCTTAGCCCGTTCCTCGCCGAACTCGGGCGAGCCGGGATCGACGGTGTAGAACCACTTCTGCATCCGCCCGTGCGGGATGTCGTCGGGGTTGGTCGCCCAGTAGACGACACTCGGGCGGCGGTGCTCGGCCTCGCCAAGGCCGTTGATCGCATTGCCCGACACCTCCGGCGCCAGCGCCATCTGCTCGGGGTTCGGGGTAAAGGGTCGATGGGGATTCTCGCGTGGCATGGGCCTAGCTCATCCGCCGCCGCCCATCCTGTCAACGGCGCGTGCGTTTGACCTTCTTCTTCAGCTTGCTCGCCTTGGCTTTTTCCGCCCCTGCACGTCGCCGCACCGGCTTGCCGCGCCCGCGATGCGAGGGGCGGGCGATGGTGCGTTCCTCGAGCTTCAGAAGCTCGACGATGAGCCCCCCCGACACAGGCGCGGCCTCGACAAGCTTGACCGTGACCCTCTGGCCGAGGCCGATCACCGTGCCGCTTTTCGAGCCGGTGAGGCTTTGGCTCTCGGCGTCGAAATGGAAGAACTCGTCGCCAAGGCTGCGGATCGGGATGAGGCCATCGGCGCCGGTCTCGTCGAGCTTCACAAAAACGCCGAAGCGGGCGATGCCGCTGATCCGGCCCTCCATGACCGCGCCGAGCCGATCGGAGAGGAAAGCGGCAAGATAGCGGTCGGTCGTATCGCGCTCGGCCATCATCGAGCGGCGCTCGGTATCGGAGATAAGCTGGCCGGTCTCTTCGAGGTTCTCGATGTCCCACGGGCTTAGCCCATCGTCGCCCCAGCGATGCGCCGAGATGAGGCCGCGATGCACGATCAGATCCGAATAGCGGCGGATGGGTGAGGTGAAATGCGCGTAGTTGCGAAGGGCGAGGCCGAAATGCCCGAAATTCTCGGGATTGTAATAGGCCTGCGTCATCGCCCGCAGCGTCTGGATATTGATGAGCTCGTCCTGCGGCGTGCCTTCGGCCTGCTTCAAGAGGGCGTTGAGGTGCCGCGTCTGCAAGACCTGCCCCTTGGCCAGCACCAGCCCCGCCGCCTGCGCCACCTCGCGCAAGGTTTCGAGCTTGTCTGGGGTCGGCTCTTCATGGACGCGGAAGAGGAGCGGCGTCCGCTTCTGGATCAGGGTCTCGGCGGCAGAGACATTGGCGAGGATCATGAACTCCTCGATCAGCCGGTGCGCCTCGAGCCGTTCCTTGAAGGCCACGCTTGTGACATGGCCCTCGTCGTTGATCTCGATCCGGCGCTCGGGCAGGTCGAGGTCGAGCGGCTGGCGCGCTTCGCGGGCGCGGGCGAGAAGGCTATAGGCCGCGTAGAGCGGCTTCAGGATCGGCTCGACGAGGGCTTCGGTCTTTTCGTCCGGCGCCCCGTCAACCGCGTTCTGCACCTGCTGATAGTTCAGCGAGGCGACCGACTGCATCAGGCCGCGGGTAAAGCGGTGGTCGATCTTGTGGCCGTGGGCGTCGATCCGCATCCGCACGGCAAGGCAGGCGCGGGGGACATTCTCGTGCAGCGAACACAGATCGCCCGAGAGGCGATCCGGCAGCATCGGCACGACACGGTCGGGGAAATAGGTCGAGTTGCCGCGCTTGCGGGCCTCGCGGTCCAGCTCGGAATTGGGGTGGACATAATGGGCCACATCGGCAATGGCGACCCAGATGACGAAACCGCCGGGGTTTTTCGGATCATCGTCTGCATGGGCATAGCAGGCGTCGTCGCGGTCGCGGGCATCGACGGGGTCGATGGTCAGAAGCGGCAGCTCGCGCAGGTCTTCGCGGCCCTTGAGGCCCGCTGGTTTGCAGGCATCGGCCTCGGCCACCAAATCGTCGGGAAACTGGTCGGGGATGCCGTGCTGATGGATGGCGATGAGGCTCACCGCGCGCGGCGCGGTGGGATCGCCCAGACGCGCGACGATGCGCGCTTTCGGCAGGCCAAGACGGCCCTTGGGGCCGGACTGTTCGGCCTCGACAAGCTCACCGTCTTTGGCCTCGCCTTCGGCGCCCGCAGGCACGACCCATTGCCGATCTGCCCCCTTGTCGATGGGCACGATCCGCCCGCCTTCCGAGCCCTTGCGGAAGATGCCGACGATCCGCTGCGGGTTGGTGCCGATCTGGCGGATCACCCGTGCGGCATAGTCGTGCTCTTGGCCCTTCACCATCTCGAGCCGCGCCAGAACACGGTCGCCCTCGCCCAGCGCGGGGTCGGTGGGTTTCAGGACCATCAGGATCTTCGGCGCCTTGCCCTTGCCTTCCCATTCGACCGGATCGGCCCAGAGATCGCCCTCGGCATCCGGCGCACGCACGCGCAGCACGGCCACAGGCGGCAACTCATCGGCATCGCGATATGAGGTCTTGCGCTTGCGCAAAAGCCCCTCGTCCTCCATCTCGCGCAGGAGCGCTTTGAGGTCGATCCGCGCCGCCCCCTTGATCCCGAAGGCCCGCGCGATATCGCGCTTGGCGGTCAGGGTCGGGTTGGCCGAGATCCAGTCGAGAACTTCCTGCTTGGAGGGTATGCGTGTCATGCGCCCGCCCTAGCACGGGCGCGGCGCGGCGTCATGCGAAATAGCCTTCGAGAATCCGGCGATAGATCGCCTTGAGCTGGCCGATCTGTTCGACCGACACCCGCTCGTCAACGGCGTGCATCGTCTTGCCGACGAGGCCGAACTCGACCACGGGGCAGTGATCCTTGACGAAGCGCGCGTCCGAAGTCCCACCCGAGGTCGACATCTCGGGGGTGCGGCCCGTCTCGGCGGCTACGGCCTTGGCGATGAGCGTCGAAAGCTCGCCCGGAGGCGTGAGAAAGCTCTCGCCCGAGATCTTGACCTTGAGCGCCACGCGCACGCCGAATTCCTCGGCCACGCGGTCGGCCTCGGCCTGCAGGCGCTCTGTCACCGAAGCGCCGCTGTGCAGATCATTGAAGCGGATGTTGACGGTGCCGCGGCAGGTGTTGGGGATCACGTTGGTCGCGGGATTGCCGGTGTCGATGGTCACGACGGCCACGGTCGAGGCATCGAAATGGTCCGAGCCTTCGTCGAGCGGCGTGCTCGAGATCCGGTCCATCAGCCGCGCCATGGCGGCGACCGGGTTCTTGGCACGGTGCGGATAGGCGGCATGGCCCTGAACGCCGGTCACGGTGAAATGGGCGTTGAGCGAGCCGCGGCGACCGATCTTCATCATCTCGCCCATCTCATTGGGGCAGGTCGGCTCGCCCACGAGGCAGGCGGTCATGGCTTCGCCCTCGGCCTTCATCCAGTCGAGAAGCGCGGTCGTGCCGTCAGCCGCGTCGCCCTCTTCATCGCCGGTGATCGTCAGGATGATTGCCCCGTCGGGGGGCGTCTCGCGGACGAAATCAATGGCGGCGGCGGCAAAGGCGGCGACGCCCGATTTCATGTCGGTCGCACCCCGACCATAGAGCCAGCCATCCTTGATCTCGGCCCCAAAGGGATCGACGGTCCAATCGTCGCGGTTGCCCACCGGCACCACATCGGTATGGCCGTTGAAGCCAAAGCTGCGGTTGGCCCCCTGCCGGCCCCAGCGGGCGAAAAGGTTGCTAACGCCGCCCCGATCCACCCGCGTGCAGGAGAAACCGGCCTCTGACAGCACGCGATCGAGAAGCACCAGCGCCCCGCCTTCCTCGGGCGTGACCGAAGGGCAGCGGATGAGATCGGCGGTGAGGGCGACCGGATCGACGGGGTTTGGCATCGGGGCTCTCCTTTGCCCGATGGCTAACGGCTTGGAGCCGATCATGCAATTGCCCCGTGCCCTACTGTGTCGGCCAAGCGACACCGAACTGTGCCAACACCCCGTCGGGGATTCGCAAAGCCGCCCCCATGCGCTATCCCTCAGCCAACACCAACCCGAGGCTGGGCAGAACATGAGGGTCAAAGACCCCAAAGACGCAACTGCGACATCAAGCTGGATCGCCCTGCGTGACAGGCACGGTGTTGTCTTTTCGCCCTTCACCGAAGGCCATAGCCCTTCGCCCGCAACGCTTCTTGCGCGCGGCACCCTGCTTTTGCACTACGCCCACGAGCCGCGGCCCGTACGGCATAATCTGATCCGCTATTCGTCGCGAACGCCCTGGCCAAGCTCGCTGACGGTCTGCACAGAGCCCGACGGGCGGATGCGGGTTTTGATGGCTCAAGGCACATCCAGCACGGCCTTCGATCTGCCAACGGCATTTCGCGGGCCCGAGGAAGACGTGATCTTTCGCTACAGTTGGGACGGCCCCGCCCGTCAGGCAAGCCTTGCGGTCGATTTGCCCGAACGGGGCGCGACATTCCTCGCCCGGGCCGAAGGCCCATTTCCGCTGTTCTTTCGGGATGTGCACAGGATCATCACGGCAGCGGCGGAAACCACCCTCTCGCACGAGGTTAGATCGGTTGCTTTCAGTGCCGAGATCGAGCCGATCGGCATCAATCCGACGCTGGACCCGGACGCCAGAATCGCAACACCCCAAGGCGAACGCCCCATTGCCTCGTTGCGGGTCGGAGACCATGTCCTGACCGCAGAGAAGGATCCTGCCCAAATTCGTTGGGTATGTCGGCAAGATCTGCCTGCGCGAGGCCGATTTGCGCCGCTTCGCCTGCGGGCTCCGTTTTACGGGCTTCATACCGACCTTATCGTCGCGCCCGATCAAAGATTGCGGCTTAGCGGATCCGAGGTCGAATACCTTTTTGCTGAAGAACAGGTCTCTGCTACGGCGGGCCATCTCATGGACGGGCGGACGATTGTCCGGGGGCCAGAGACCACGATCCAGAGATACTACCAGCTACTGCTCGTTTTCCTCAAGCGCCCGCTGCATCAGCTCTTTCTCTTCGTCGTCGATGTCGTGGCCCTCGGCCAGCCGTTCATCAAGCGTGCCGTAGCCCGAGACATCAAGGGGTGCGAGATCGGCCTGTTTGAGGATCGCCACGGTTTCCCGCACCGCCTCGGCCTCGTCCACGCCGGAGGCATAGCACATCAGCGCGGCGCCGGTGCTGCCCTCGGGCAGGCCGTCGCCTTCGTGCCGGCCCACCTCGACAAGGAGGGTATAGACCTGCTGGGGCTTCTTTGGTTTGGCTTTGTCGCTCATGCCCACGGCCAATACGCGCGGGCATAGGTCTGGTCAATGGGCGTGGCGGCCGAGGAAGAGAGACATTTTGACGGCCTGCGCCGGGTTGCCATCGAGCTTGACGCTGGGGTCATCCCTGAAGCCCAAAGACCGGTACAGGCCAAGCGCCTCGTCGTGCCGCGGCAATGCCGAAAGGCGCATCCATTCAAAGCCCTTCATCCGCGCCGTTTCGATCAGCTGATCGGCAAGGAGCCGGGCCACGCCTTTGCCTCGCGCCATCGGGCGAACGAACATCCGGTTCATCTCGCAGGCGTGGTTGCCTAGATCGCGCATCAGAAGAAGGCCAACCGGTGCCCCATCGAGCAGCGCCAAAAGCCCCTCGCCCCGCGGCGGGCCATAGTCCTTGCGGACATCCTTCATCCGCTCTTCAAACTTCTGCCCCTCGAGATAGTCGTCAATTTCGGCCTGCATCTCCGGGTAACGCCCGCGCAGCCAATCAACAAATTCCCAAGCCAGATTCTCCGCTTCCGCGGCCTGCCAGTCTTCCCGAATTTCCTGAATTTCGATCATGAATGCCACCAAATGAATGGGGGCATCCTAGCACGAGAATGCAGATTCGTCAGTCGCGCAGAAGCTCGTTGATCCCGGTCTTGGACCGCGTCTGGGCATCGACGCGTTTGACGATCACGGCGCAGTAGAGGTTCACGCCGCCCTTCGAGGGCATGGAGCCCGCGACGACCACCGAATAGGGCGGCACTTCGCCATACATCACTTCGCCGGTCTCGCGGTCGACGATCTTGGTCGATTTGCCGATGAAGACGCCCATGCCAAGGACCGAGCCCTCGCGCACGATGCAGCCTTCGACAACCTCGGAGCGGGCACCGATGAAGCAGTTGTCCTCGATGATGGTCGGGCCGGCCTGCATCGGCTCCAGAACGCCGCCGATACCGACGCCGCCCGAAAGGTGCACATGCTTACCGATCTGGGCGCAGGAACCGACGGTCGCCCAGCCGTCGACCATCGTGCCCTCATCGACATAGGCGCCGATGTTGACGAAGGAGGGCATCAGAACCACGTTCTTGGCGATATAGGCCGAGCGGCGGACGATCGAGCCCGGCACCGCGCGGAAGCCCGCTTCGCGCCACTGGTTCTCGCCCCAGCCCTGCCATTTGGAGGGCACCTTGTCCCACCAGTTGGCGCCGCCGTTCGAGCCGGAAATCTCGTGCATATCGGTCAGGCGGAACGACAGGAGTACCGCCTTTTTGGCCCACTGGTTGACGTGCCATGTCCCGTCTGCCTGACGCTCGGCCACGCGCAGCTTACCGCTGTCGAGCGCGGTCAGGGTGTCTTCGATGGCTTCGCGGGTCTCGCCCTTGGTCGCGGGGGTGATGGTATCCCGCGCGTCCCACGCGGCTTCGATGGCGGCTTCGAGTTGGGCGTTGGACATGGGCGTTCCCTTTTCGCGTCAGGTTTATCGAGTTGAGTGCCCTATAATCACAGCGCACCAGCGGCACAATGCGACGATTAGGAAAGCGGATCCGGCGCGATATTGGCGCCGCAGAGGAGAACGGCCACCTTCTCGCCCGGCTCGGGCCGATAGACGCCGGAGAGTAGCGCCGCAAGCGCACAGGCCCCGCCCGGCTCCACGAGCATCCGCGCCTCGCGCCAAAGCACCCGCTGCGCCTCGGCAATGGCCTCGTTCGTCACGAGAACTGAGGGGGCGTCAGCCTCTCGGGCCAAATCGAAACAAATCTGCCCGATCCTTCGCGCCCCGAGCGAGTTGGCGGCGATCCCCGAGACCTCGACATCGACCGGATTGCCCGCCGCCAGCGCGGCATTCAGGGCGCAGGAAGTCTCAGGCTCGACAGCCACGATCCTGCGCCGCGCGCCCGCCCATGCGATGGCCCCGCCGACAAGGCCTCCGCCGCCCACGGCGATCAGGACGGTATCGGCCTCTAGCCCCTGCTCCTCCCACTCGCGCAGACAGGTTCCCTGCCCTGCCACCGTTTCTGGCGCGTCGTAGGCATGGACCTGCATCGCGCCTGTCGCGGCCTCATAGTCGAGCGCGGCGGCAAGAGCATCGGCATAGGCGCCGGGGACAACCGTCAGATCGGCGCCGGTGCGCTCGATCAGGGCGATCTTGGAGGGGCCTGCCATCTCGGGCACAAAGATGCGGGCCGGAATGCCAAGCCGTGCGGCGGCAAAGGCGACGGCCGCCCCATGATTGCCGCCGGAGGCCGCCACAACGCCACCCTTCGGAACTCCGCCCGAAAGAAGCGTGTTAAACGCCCCCCGCGCCTTGAAGCTGCCGGTGTGCTGGGTGAACTCGAGCTTGACCTCGACAGGGCGATCAAGACCCGAAAGATCCAGCCGTGTTACAGCCGTCCTACGGACATAGCCTTCGATGCGCCCCGCCGCGGCATCAATTTCGACAATCCAATCGGTCAAATCCGGCCCTCCCAGTTGTGACTGGCCTTGCAAGTCGGGTCGTTCTACCAATGACCAAGAGCAGAAGAAAGGATCGGCACCATGCGCGATCAAAGACGTCATCCATTCCGCGACAGTATTCAGG
>RFZI01000075.1 GCA_009920775.1 Paracoccaceae bacterium
GGGGGCCTCGTCGGTGCCGGGGGTCTTTTCGGCGAGGAACATGGATAGTCCGCGATAGTCGGTCGTGTTGGGATCGGTCCGCGCCAGAAGCGTCATCACATGGGTGCGGGCGGCGTGGGTGATCCATGTCTTGTTGCCGGTTACGGTATAATTACCATCCTCGCCCTTCACTGCACGGGTGCGGAGCGAGCCGAGATCAGAGCCGGTGTTCGGCTCGGTGAAAACCGCGGTTGGCAGGGTCTCGCCGCTCGCGAGGCGCGGCAGCCATTTGGCCTTCTGCTCTTCGGTGCCGCCGCAGAGGATCAGCTCGGCGGCGATCTCGGAGCGGGTGCCGAGGGAACCCACGCCGATATAGCCGCGCGAGAGCTCTTCGGAGACGACGACCATCGACGCCTTCGACAGGCCAAAGCCGCCAAATTCCTCGGGGATGGTCAGGCCGAAAACGCCCATTTCGGCGAGTTCCTCGATGACCTCCATCGGAATGAGCTCGTCCTTCAGGTGCCAGTCATGGGCAAAAGGTTCGACCTTCTCGACCGCATAGCGGCGGAACTGCTCGCGGATCATTTCGAGCTCGTCCTCGAGGCCCGGATTGCCCACGGTGATATTGGCGGCCTGCTCCTGCATCAGCGCCACAAGCCGCTCGCGGGCGGCTTGGGTGTTGCCGGCGGCGATCAGGCGGTCGATCTCGGGCGTGGAGAGCGGCGAGGCATCAAGGCCAAGGTCCGACAGGCGCATGATCTCGGTCTGCGACATCGGGATGCCGCCGCGCAGCTGGGCGAGGTATTCGCCGAAAGCGATCTGGAGGATCAGCGCTTCTGTCTCGCCAAACTTGCCCTCGGCCCCAAGGCGCTCGGCCCAGCCGTGCATCTGCTCGAGACAGTTCACATAGGTGGCCAGCCACGACAGCCCATGCGCCGCCGATTGGTTGGCTTCGATCAACTCTGCCGAGACGCGGCCATCCTTGCTGACAAGAGCGCGCACAGCTTCTCTGGCGCTGGCCAAGAGGCCACGCAGTGGGGGAAGGGTGGCCGCGGTGAGGCCCGTGAGGTTTTCCAGAAGGGGTTGGTTGCTCATCCTGAAATCCTGTCCATCATGCGGCATCGCGGGCTCCGTATTTTGCTCATGCAGAAATATCCACTTTGCAATCGCAGCGCAACTTTAATTCAAGGTGATCGCTGCTTTTGAACATAAATGTCTCTGCAAATTCCTGCTGCCAAGGCTCCCGCTTCGATATAACTGACGCGCATGGAACAGCTTTTCTCCGCCATCACCCCCGCGCATCTGGCGCTTGCCTTCGGCATCACCCTTCTGGCCGGCTTGGTCAAGGGGGCGACAGGCTTTGCCATGCCGATGATCATGATCTCGGGCCTGTCGATCTTTCTGCCGCCTGACATTGCGCTCGCCATGCTGATCCTGCCGACCTTTGTCTCGAACTTCTGGCAAGCGATGCGCCAAGGCTGGCGCGAGGCTTGGGGCTCGATCCGCCGGTTCCGCATCTTTCTGATCTGTCTGACCATTGCTCTCTATATCAGCGCCCATCTGGTGCGTGTCCTCTCGCAAGACGCGCTCTTCCTGCCAAATTCCAGCCACGCCTCTGGATCGAGGCGGTGATCGGCGGCTTTGCGGGCTTTGTCGGCGGGGTGAGCGGCGTTTGGGGGCCGCCAACCGTGGCCTATCTGAGCGCGATCGACACACCGAAAACCGATCACCTGCGAATCCAAGGCGTGATCTATGCCCTCGGCGCCTTCGTGCTTCTTGGGGCGCATATCCAGTCGGGCGTCTTGCGGGCCGAGACCCTGCCGCTTTCGGCGCTGATGGTTCTCCCGGCGGGGCTTGGGATGGTGGTCGGGCTCGCGATCCACGACAGGCTTGATCAAGCCACCTTTCGCAAGGTGACGCAGTTCGTTCTTCTGATTGCAGCCCTAAATCTGGTGCGCCGCGCCCTCTTCTAGGCGCGGCAGCAAGGTCAGCCGATGGCGGCGGCCTTCACGTCCTCGTCGATATAGGGGACGTATTTGGCGAAGTTCGCGGCAAACATCTCGACCAGTTTGTGCGCCTGTTTGTCATAGGCAGCCGTATCGGCCCAAGTGCTGCGCGGATCGAGAAGGCGGGCATCGACGCCCTCGACCGTGACAGGGACATCAAAGCCAAAGTTCGCATCCTTGCGGAAGGTCGATTCAATCAGCGTGCCATCAAGCGCCGCCGACAGAAGCGCACGGGTCGCCTTGATGGGCATCCGCTTGCCGGTGCCATAGGCGCCGCCGGTCCAGCCGGTGTTGACGAGCCAGCAGGTCGCGCCGTGGGTGGCGATCTTCTCCTGCAGGAGCTTGCCATAGACCTCGGGGCGACGCGGCATGAAGGGCGCGCCGAAGCAGGTCGAGAAGGTCGGCTCGGGCTCGGTCACGCCGCGCTCGGTGCCGGCGACCTTCGAGGTAAAGCCCGACAGGAAGTGATACATGGCCTGCGCCGGCGTCAGCCGCGCGATCGGCGGCAGGACGCCATAGGCATCGCAGGTCAGCATGATGATGTTCTTGGGATGGCCGCCAAGGGCGCTTTCGCTGGCGTTCGAGATATACCCGAGCGGATAGGCGCAGCGCATATTCGCGGTGAGCGAGCTGTCTTCGAAATCGAGCTCTTTGGTCTCGGGGTCGAAGACCATGTTCTCGATCACGGTCGCGAACTTCTGGGTCGTTGCATAGATTTCCGGCTCGGCTTCGGCCGAGAGGCTGATGGTCTTGGCATAGCAGCCGCCTTCGAAGTTGAAGGTGCCACGATCGGACCAGCCGTGCTCGTCATCGCCGATAAGAACTCGGCTCGGATCAGCCGAAAGGGTCGTTTTGCCGGTGCCCGACAGGCCAAAGAACACGGCGGTATCGACCGGGTTGCCGAACGCGGCGGGCTCCATGGGCGGGTTGTTTTCCCACCAGATGGTATCGACGACATCGGGGGTGCGGACGACGAATTTGTCCTTGGGGCTCCGGCCGGTGTGTTTGCCGGTGGTCACCAGAAGCGTGCCGCCTTGGCCCAGCGTGCCTTCGCTGCGCTCGATGGCCTTTTGCATCAGATCCGGTTCAAGGAGATTATAATAGACCGCGCCCAGCCCCGTGATGCCCTGGTGATCAAGCTTCATGGTTGGGTTGACCCGTCCGTGGTCCATAGTCTCGCTCCTGAATTTCGGGCCTGCGCCCTTTCAGGCCCACTTAGCACCATGGGCTCGGGACCGAAAAGGTATGGTTGTCGCAGTTAGCGCAACCAAATGCCTGTTAGCGCAACCAATGCCAATCCCCGAAAAGCACTGAGGCAAATTAGCCATTCTTGGGTGAAATTACGGCTGAATGTGGCAGTGATGTGCCCAGTTTTTGAGTTTCTGATTGATTCGCCGAATCAAAAAAGAGAGAAAGCTAGCAAAAAGCAGGCAAACAACATCGAGCAAAATGGGCTAACCCATGCAAAAGATTGCACTCGTCGACGACGATCGTAACATTCTGACCTCCGTATCCATGACGCTTGAGGCCGAAGGTTTCGAGGTAGAAACCTATAACGACGGCCAAGCCGCGCTGGACGCGTTCAACAAGAAGCTGCCCGATATGGCGGTTCTTGATATCAAGATGCCCCGTATGGACGGCATGGATCTTCTCCAGCGTCTGCGGCAGAAAACCTCGATGCCGGTCATCTTCCTGACCTCCAAGGACGACGAGATCGACGAAGTTCTCGGCCTTCGGATGGGCGCCGATGACTATGTGAAAAAGCCGTTTTCCCAGCGCCTTCTGGTCGAGCGCATCCGCGCCCTCCTGCGCCGTCAGGATGCCATCGCCGGCGATGTCGTCGAAGAGGGCGAAGAGAACAAGATCATGGTGCGCGGCGAGCTGACCATGGATCCCCTGCGCCACGCGGTGAAATGGAAAGGGCTCGACGTTTCGCTGACCGTGACTGAATTCCTGCTCCTGCAAGCGCTCGCGCAGCGGCCCGGATTTGTGAAATCGCGCGATCAGCTGATGGACGTGGCCTATGACGATCAGGTCTATGTCGACGACCGGACGATCGACAGCCACATCAAGCGCCTTCGCAAGAAAATGCGCCAGGTCGACGACGATTTTGGCGCAATCGAGACCGTCTACGGGATCGGCTACCGCTACAACGAAGAATAAGGCATGGCCTCAAATTCCGAAATCGACGTCCGCGACCTTCGGTCGGTCCGAAAGGCCGCCCATGATCGTGCCGACGTGGTTTTGGGAGAGGACTGGGTCGCCCCCGACATGGCCCAAGACAACGAAGCCCGCGCCGGAAAGCCCCGGCGCGGCGTTGTGCGGCTAAACCGCTCGCCGCTCGCTCGGAAGATCATCATCTTCAATCTTCTGGCGATTGTTATTCTGGTCGTCGGGGTGCTCTATCTTAATCCCTCGCGCGATAATCTGATCTATCAGCGCGCCAATGGCCTCGTGAACGAGGCCGAGCTGATCGCCGATGTGATCGAGGCACAGCTGCCCGCATCTGGCGGCATTGATGGTGATCAAGCGAATATTGCCGGTTTGCTTGACGGCCTCGATCTTCGTGGCGGGGTCGAGGTTTTTGTTGTCGATGCCAGCGGCGAGGTCGTCGCAGAACGGGTCGCTCCGGCCGAAGCCCCCGCGGTCGAAGGACTTGCGCAGGAAAAGGGCGGCACCATCCTGACCGATTTCCTGAACGGACTTTGGGAAGGGGTCGCAGGCCTCCTCAGCTTCGGCTCATCCGACAGCCCTGCCACGGTTCCCGTGGATGAGATCCGCCTGATGGCTCCAAAGGTCATGGCTGAAGGCACCCGTGTCCAAACGGACCGAGATGAAGCCGGCGAGACCTATTTCCTCGTCAGCACGCCCGTCTATCAAGGCGCTACGCCTGTAGGAGTGGTAGCGCTCCTGAGCGCTGCGGGCGAGATGGAAACGTTGATCCGCCGCGAGCGTGAATTGATCCTCCAGATGTTTGTCATTGGAATTGTGGTGTCGATCGGGCTGAGCCTCGTACTGGCCTCGGCCATCGCCAATCCGCTGGCCGATCTCGCGGCGGCGGCCGAACTTGGGCGCGATCGCAACGCTCGCCGGATGGCCCCGAGCCGCATCCGCATCCCAGACATGACTGCCCGCCCCGATGAGATTGGCCGTCTGTCCGGCGCGCTACGTGGCATGGTCGCCGCCCTCTACGAGCGGATCGAAGCCAACGAACAATTCGCCGCCGACGTCTCGCATGAGATCAAGAACCCGCTCGCCTCGTTGCGCTCTGCGGTCGGCACGATGCGGGTCGCCAAACGGGATGACCAGCGCGAAAAGCTACTGGAGGTGATCGAGCACGATGTGCGCCGCCTCGATCGTCTCGTAAGCGACATTTCGAATGCCTCGCGCCTCGACAGCGAGCTTGTGCGCGAAGAAGAGAAGAAGTTCGAACTTCTGAAAATGCTGAATAACCTGGGTGAATTCCTGGGTCACGAGGCGCGGGACAAGGGGATCGAATATATCTCGGATCTTCCTCCGCAACCGATCTATATCAATGGGCTTGAGGATCGCTTGGCGCAGGTTTTCGTCAATCTGATCACCAACGCAATCTCTTTCTGCGAAGAAGGTGACGCGATCCGCGTCTGGGCCCGGCGGCGCGAGAATCGCGTGCTGGTGGTGGTTGAGGATACTGGCCCCGGCATCCCCGAGCAGGCGTTGACCAAGATCTTCAAGCGCTTCTATTCCGAACGCCCTGCCGGCCAGTTTGGCAACAATTCCGGCCTTGGCCTGGCAATCTCAAAGCAGATCGTCGAGGCCCATGGCGGCGTGATCTGGGCCGAGAATATCCGCCCGACCGAGGCCGATATCACGTCCGAGCCGCTCGGCACTCGATTTGTCGTCGGCCTTCCGGTCTAGCAAAAGTGCCCGATATCCAGGTTTTTCACGCAAGCTCTGTCGCATTGGGCGGGCGCGGGGCTTTGGTCCTCGGAGCGTCTGGCAGCGGCAAATCCTCGCTCGCGCTTCACCTCATGGCGCTTGGCGCAACGCTTGTTTCCGACGACCGCACTGTGGCGAGCCGCGTCTCGAACGGTGATGTATTGCTCTCAGCTCCCGAGGCGATCCGCGGCAGGATAGAGGCGCGCGGAGTGGGAATTCTACAGGCTGAGACCGAACAGAATGTGCCGTTGGCGCTGGTCGTCGATCTCGATAGATCCGAAACGGAACGCCTGCCGCCCGATCGCACAATCGAGGTCTTGGGCAAGAACTTTCCGCTTCTGTATAATCCCGGCTCTTTACATTTCCCCCATGCAATCCTTCAGTATCTCAAGGCGGGACGGAGCGACTGAGTGGCCATGGCCCCTACGGACAAGACCCAGGACGGCGCGGCACGTCTGATCTTCGTGATCGGCCCCGCCGGCGCGGGGAGGTCGACCGCGATCAATGCTCTTGAGGACATCGGCTACGAGGTTATCCATAGCCTACCGATGAGCCTTCTCGATTGGCTTCTCGCCGGTCCGGCGACGGATCATCCGCTCGCTGTTGGCCTCGATGTGCGCAACCGCGATTTTGGTGTCGAAAATCTCGTGCACACTATCGACCGGCTCTCGCAGGATGACCGCATCCAGATGCAGCTCTTGTTTCTCGATTGCAGCGACGATGAACTCGTGCGCCGTTTTTCGGAAACCCGCCGCCGCCATCCGCTGGCCCAGCAAGAGGGGCCAGTTCTGGGAATCGAACGGGAAAAGTCGCTTCTGGTTCCGCTGCGGGCCCGCGCCGATTTCCTCATCGACACGACCGGCATGACCCCCCATCAGCTTCGCCGCGAGCTCGAGCAGATATTCGCGCCGTCCGAGGGTCGGATCCTGTCGGTGACAGTGCAATCCTTTTCCTACAAACGCGGCCTGCCGCGCGGAGCCGATTTCGTCTTTGATTGCCGCTCTTTGCGTAATCCGCATTGGGAACCCGCGCTCCGCCCGCTCGATGGCACCGATCCGCGCGTTGCCGACTATGTTGCCGGCGATCCCCTTTCCGAACGCTTCTTTTCCAGCATCCGCGATCTGGCTCTTCTGATCCTTCCGGCAAGCAAAGCCGAGGGAAAATCGCATCTGTCGATCGCGTTTGGCTGCACGGGGGGGCAGCATCGCTCGGTGGCTCTTGCCGAAAGATTGGCCAATGCCCTTGCGGCCGAGGGCTGGCAGGTGTCAAAACGCCATAGAGAGTTGGAGCGCCGTGCAGATCTTGCCGGCACCAAGAAGGAGCCTGACGCGTGATCGGCATCGTGATCGTGGCACATGGTGGATTGGCGCGGGAATACCTCGCCGCGGTCGAACACGTTGTCGGCCGACAAAGCGGTATGAGCGCAGTTTCGATCGGCCCCGAGGATGATCGCGCCGCCAAGCAGGACGAGATCTGTGATGCCGCGGATGCGGTCGATACGGGTGATGGCGTGGTCATCGTCACCGACATCTTCGGCGGCTCGCCCTCGAACCTGTCTCTTCGCGCCTGCGGCCCCTCAAACCGCCGCATCCTCTATGGGATGAACCTGCCGATGCTTCTCAAGCTCGCCAAGAGCCGCAAGAAATCGGTGCCCGACGCTGTCGAGGCCGCCATGGCCGCGGGCCGCAAATACATAAATTGCCATTCGGCAGACCCAGACCTGAGTTTTGATTGATGCCTGTTTCAGATTTGAAGATTGTGAATATCAAAGGGCTTCATGCCCGCGCCTCGGCCAAGCTGGTCGAGGTCGTCGAAGGCTTTGACGCGCGGGCGACCGTCTCGAAAGACGGGCTTGACGCGGGCGGCGATAGCATCATGGGCCTATTGATGCTGGCCGCTTCGCAAGGCTCGACCATCACGGTCGAAACCGAGGGGCCGGAAGCCGATCAGCTGATGCAAGCGATTGCCGCCCTCGTGGCCGACAAATTCGGTGAAGGCGCCTAGCGCGTCGGAACCGGAGTTTCCCCACGGTAATCATAGAAGCCGCGCTTGGTCTTGCGGCCAAGCCAACCGGCCTCGACGTATTTGGTCAGAAGCGGGCAGGGGCGATATTTGGTGTCTGCCAGCCCCTCGTGCAGCACGTTCATGATGGCAAGGCAGGTGTCGAGGCCGATGAAATCGGCAAGCTCAAGCGGCCCCATCGGGTGATTGGCGCCTAACTTGAGCGAGGTATCGATCGAGCGGACCGAACCGACGCCCTCGTAAAGCGTATAGATCGCCTCGTTGATCATTGGCATCAGGATGCGGTTGACGATGAAGGCCGGGAAATCCTCTGCGGTGGCTGCCGTCTTGCCGATCCGTTCGACCACGGCATAGCAGGCATTGAAGGTCTCGTCGTCGGTGGCGATGCCGCGGATCAATTCGACCAGTTGCATCACCGGCACCGGGTTCATGAAGTGGAAACCCATGAATTTCTCGGGCCGGTCGGTCCGGCTGGCAAGTCGGGTGATCGAGATGGACGAGGTGTTCGAGGTGAGGATCGTCGTCGGTTTCAGATGCGGCAGCAGGTCTTCGAAAATGGCCTGCTTGATTGTCTCGCGTTCTGTCGCGGCCTCGATCACCAGGTCGGTTTGTCCAAGGTCGGAAAGGGTCTGGGTTGTTTTGATCCGGCCAAGCGCGGTGGCCTTCTGCGCCTCGGAGATGGCCCCTTTCGAGACCTGACGGGTCATGTTCTTGTCGATCAGGGTCATCGCGGCGGTCAGCGCATCGGCGCTGATATCTGTCATCAACACATCGTATTCGGCCAGAGCCAGAACGTGCGCGATCCCGTTGCCCATCTGACCGGCGCCAACGACGCCTACTCGTTCAACTTGCATGGCCTGTCCTTTTGAAAGCTGCCGCACAATAGGCCCGCAAAGCCGCCAGCTTCAAGGCGCGATCACGGCTCGAAACCACTCAAATGCGTTGTTTAGCGAAATGGCAAGGTTTGTGGAGGAAACCTGTGTGTGGTGAGTTTGAAAATTTGGTGGGAACCATGAAACATGATCGACTTGTCGAGCTTCGCTCGACAATCCCCTCTTGCCGCTATGGCAACTCAAGGCTCTTTTTCCGGGGGCCGAAGCGCAACCTGAGCGGACGCTATCACGCCTTCATCGGCGGGACCGAAACCTTTGGAAAATACCTCGATCATCCCTATCCGGCACTGGTCGAGGCGGCGCTTGGCAAGACCTGCGTCAACTTCGGCGTGGTGAATGCCGGCGTCGATGTCTTTGTCAATGATCCGACCATCATGGCCGCCTGCGCCACGGCCGACATCACGGTTATTCAGATGATGGGCGCGCATAACCTTTCCAACCGGTTCTACAAAGTCCATCCGCGCCGCAACGACAGGTTTCTAAGCGGCTCGCCCCTGATGGCCGCGCTCTATCCAGATATGGATTTCTCCGAATACAACTTTACCCGCCATCTTCTTGGCGCGCTTTTCGAAAGGTCGCCCGAGCGGTTCGAGATCATTCGAACCGAGCTTCAAATGGCATGGCTTGCGAGAATGAAGACATTGCTGGACAAGATCGGGCAGCGCGTCGTCCTGCTGTGGCTGTCCGACCAACCTTTGGACGATCAACCGTGGACTGCTCGGCCCGAACCTTTCAAGACCGAACCGATGCTGGTCAGCCGGACTATGGTTGAACAGCTACGGGACAAAGTCCTTGATGTCGTGGTCGCCCAGACCTCAGCCGAGGCGCTTCAGCGTGGGACCGACGGGATGAGCTTTCCGCAAAGCGAGGCCAGTATCGCGTCGGAGCTGCCCGGCGTTGGCGCGCATGAAGAGGCGGCGCTCCTTCTGGCCGGGGCTATCGGGTGCCATACCAAATGAAAAGGCCCGCGCATCGCTGCGCGGGCCCACTACTGGATTGCTACCAGCTCAGAGCTTGCCGGTCAGTTCCGGCACGGCGCTGAACAGGTCGGCCACGAGGCCAAAGTCGGCGACCTGGAAAATCGGGGCTTCTTCGTCCTTGTTGATGGCGACGATGATCTTCGAGTCTTTCATGCCAGCAAGGTGCTGGATGGCGCCCGAGATGCCGACGGCGACGTAGAGGTTCGGCGCCACGACCTTGCCGGTCTGGCCAACCTGCCAGTCGTTCGGAGCGTAGCCCGAATCGACCGCCGCACGCGAGGCGCCAACAGCGGCGCCAAGCTTGTCGGCCAGCGCTTCGATGATCGCGAAGTCGTCTTTCGAGCCAACGCCACGGCCACCCGAGACAACGATGCCAGCCGAGGTCAGCTCGGGGCGGTCGGAGGTCGCGGTTTTGTCTTCAACCCAAGCCGACAGGCCCGGATTGTCGGCAGCGCCGATGTTTTCGACCGAGGCCGACCCGCCGGTGGCGGCGGCGTCGAAGGTCGAGGTGCGGAAGGTGATGACCTTCTTGGCATCCGACGATTTCACGGTCTGGATCGCGTTGCCCGCATAGATCGGGCGCTCGAAAGTGTCGGCAT
>RFZI01000076.1 GCA_009920775.1 Paracoccaceae bacterium
CCCGCCACACCGATTAAGCGTATTTCTTCTGGATCTCTTCCGAGATGTTCTGCGGGACCGCTTCGTAGTGGTCGAACTGCATCGTGAACTGCGCGCGGCCCGAGGACATCGAGCGCAGGGTGTTGATGTAGCCGAACATATTGGCGAGCGGCACGAAGGCGTTGATCACGTTGGCGTTGCCGCGCGTGTCCTGACCCTGAACCATGCCCCGACGCGAGGTCAGGTCGCCGATGATGCCGCCGGTGTATTCTTCCGGGGTCACAACTTCGACTTTCATGATCGGCTCAAGCAGCTTGGCGCCGGCCTTGCGAAGACCTTCACGCATACACATCCGCGAGGCGATTTCGAAGGCGAGAACGCTCGAGTCGACGTCGTGGAACTTACCGTCGATCAGAGCCGCCTTGAAGTCGATCACAGGGAAGCCGGCGAGCGGACCGGAGTCCATGACCGACTTGATGCCTTTTTCGACACCGGGGATGTATTCCTTCGGAACTGCACCGCCGACGATGCGGCTCTCGAACGAGTAGCCTTCGCCCGGCTGGGTCGGGGAGATGACGAGCTTGACCTCGGCGAACTGGCCCGAACCACCCGACTGTTTCTTGTGGGTGTAGCTATGCTCGACCTCGTGACCGATAGTCTCGCGGTAGGCCACCTGCGGCGCACCGATGTTGGCCTCGACCTTGAACTCGCGCTTCATCCGGTCGACGAGAATGTCGAGGTGAAGTTCGCCCATGCCCTTCATGATGGTCTGGCCGCTCTCGAAGTCGGTCTCGACGCGGAAGGACGGGTCCTCGGCAGCCAGGCGAGCGAGCGCGATGCCCATCTTTTCCTGGTCGGCCTTGGTCTTGGGCTCGACGGCGATCTCGATCACTGGATCGGGGAAGGTCATCGTTTCCAGAACGACCGGGCTCTTTTCCGAGCAAAGCGTGTCACCGGTGGTGGTGTCTTTCAGACCGGCCAGCGCGATGATGTCGCCGGCAAAGGCTTCTTCGATCTCTTCGCGGTTGATGGCGTGCATCATCATCATCCGGCCAACGCGCTCTTTCTTGCCTTTGGTCGAGTTGAGCATCGAGTCGCCCTTCTTGAGGACGCCCGAGTAGATGCGCGTGAAGGTCAGCGAGCCAACAAACGGGTCGTTCATGATCTTGAACGCCAGAGCCGAGAAGGGCTCGGCGTCGTCAGCATGACGCTCGATGTTGCGGGTCTCGGTCTCGTCACCCGGGGCGAAGCCGACATAGGCCGGAACGTCGAGCGGCGACGGGAGGTAATCCACAACAGCATTGAGGAGCGGCTGAACGCCCTTGTTCTTGAAGGCCGAACCGGCGGTGACCGGAACGAAGGCCAACGAGAGGGTGCCCTTGCGGATGAGCTTGCGGAGGGTTTCCTCGTCGGGCTCGTTGCCTTCGAGATAGGCTTCCATCGCGTCGTCGTCCATTTCGACGGCGATCTCGATGAGGTTGGCGCGCATCTCGTCCGCACGATCCTTCAGATCGGCGCGGATCGGCTTGCGAACCCAGGACGCGCCCAGGTCTTCACCTTCCCAAACCCACTCTTCCATCTTGATCAGGTCGACGATGCCTTCGAGCTTGTCCTCGGCGCCGATCGGGAAGGCGATCGGAGCGGGGGTCGCGCCGGTGCGGTCCTTGATCATGCGAACGCAGTTGTCGAAGTCGGCTCCGATCTTGTCCATCTTGTTGACGAACACGATACGCGGAACCTTGTAGCGGTCGGCCTGACGCCAGACGGTTTCGGTCTGGGGCTCGACACCGGCGTTGGCGTCGAGAAGGCAAACGGCACCGTCGAGAACCGCGAGCGAACGCTCGACTTCGATGGTGAAGTCAACGTGGCCGGGGGTGTCGATGATGTTGAAGCGGATCTTGGTGTCCGAAGTCCCTTCCGGGGTCGGATCTTCCTGACGCTGCCAGAAGGTGGTGGTGGCGGCGGAGGTGATGGTGATGCCGCGTTCCTGCTCCTGCTCCATCCAGTCCATGGTGGCGGCGCCGTCGTGGACTTCGCCGATCTTGTGGGACTTGCCGGTGTAGTAGAGGATCCGCTCGGTCGTGGTGGTCTTGCCCGCATCGATGTGGGCCATGATCCCGAAGTTCCGATAACGGCGGAGGGGGTATTCGCGTGCCATGTGTCGGACTCCTTACCAGCGGTAGTGGCTGAACGCTTTGTTCGCGTCGGCCATCTTGTGAGTGTCTTCCCGCTTCTTCACCGCGGTGCCACGGCCGTTGACTGCATCGAGCAGCTCGCCGGCAAGGCGCTCTTCCATGGTGTTTTCGTTGCGGTTCTTGGCGGCCGAGATCAGCCAGCGGATCGCGAGGGCTTCGCGGCGCTCGGGGCGGACTTCAACCGGAACCTGATAGGTGGCACCACCAACCCGGCGCGAACGGACTTCGACGCTCGGTTTGATGTTGTCGAGGGCTTCGTGGAACACCTCGACAGGGGCCTTCTTCAGGCGGCCTTCAACGCGGTCAAACGCGCTGTAGACGATGCGCTCGGCGACAGATTTCTTGCCGTCGATCATCAGGTTGTTCATGAATTTCGAAACCACGCGATCGCCATACTTGGCGTCGGGCAGGATTTCGCGTTTTTCGGCGGCGTGACGACGCGACATTGCGGTCTTCCTCTCTTACTTCGGACGCTTGGCGCCGTACTTCGAACGACGCTGCTTACGGTTCTTGACACCCTGGGTATCGAGGACACCGCGCAGGATGTGATAACGGACGCCCGGAAGGTCTTTCACACGGCCGCCACGGATCAGAACCACAGAGTGCTCCTGAAGGTTGTGGCTTTCACCCGGGATGTAGCTGATGACTTCGAAACCATTCGTCAGGCGCACCTTGGCAACCTTACGCATAGCCGAGTTCGGCTTCTTGGGGGTGGTGGTGTAGACGCGGGTGCAGACACCACGCTTCTGGGGGCAGGACTCGAGGTGCTGCGACTTGGACTTCATAACTTTGGGCTGCCGCGGCTTGCGGATCAGCTGCTGGATCGTTGGCATTGGGTTTTGTTCCCTATCCTACACATGTGTAGCGGCCCCGTAGGTCCGCAGTTTCAATTGCGTGCCCTGCGCGTCCGCAACAGCACAAAAAGCCCGCAGTCGATCCCTTACCGGAGGATCGGTGCGGTGGGTTCTCAGAGGATCAAGGCAGCATTAGCCCGGATCATGACCACGACGACTCTGATATCGGGCAAGAGGGATACCCCCAGACCCGGATGGGCGGCGTATAGGGGGAGTCGGAAGGGGTGTCAACAGCCGCGAATGCGGAGCGCCATTCTTAGCGGCGCGGAGCCTGTCGAGCCGTCAGCTCTGCCCATCTGCGGTTGTTTTCGGCCATATCCAGGCAAAAGCGATCCCGAAGAATCGCGGGAAGCTCTTCGGCAGGAAGATTGAAGTCGCCCGCCCCGCCGAGTTTGATCGGACTGTCGTTGGTTTCGTGGCTTCCCCGCAGAAACATCGGGCTATCCTGAAACGTCAGTGTCGGCATATGGAGCCACATTTTGTGATGCATGATGTCCATCACGCATTTGCCCGCCCCCGCCCTCTGAACCATCGCCAACGCCGGAGCCCATCCGGGCACGATGACGGGCCGATAGTCGATCCGCCCTTGGCCCATGTCCATCAAGAGCCCCTTCTGGAAATCAATCGCGGCGCGGCCGTGGTCGTTGACCAGTGAGGCAAGAAGCGGCTCCGCTTTTCTGAGGCGCTCCACAAAATCATGCGCGAGCGCATCATCGTCGTCGATCCGAAACTCGGCCACCAGACCGGCGGCTGCATCCCGCTCGGCAAGGAACAAATCCCGATAGAGTTCGCGATGAACAAGGCCCACCGGGCGGAGCACGGGTTTGATCTGAGGGACATCGGAAATGGCCCCAAGAATGAGCGAGCGCCATTGCTCGGGAAGATCCTCGCCCATGAGCAACAGAAGCGTGAAATCCGGGTCGGTCTGAGCCCTCACCCCCGGCAGGAGAACGTTTTCGAACAGGAAGGTCCGGGCTGCAAGACGATCCGCCGCATAGAGCGCGGCCTTTCGTTCGGCCATGTCTTTGTGGCGGGTCTGAAAGGCATTGATGTTGGCCGGATAGGAGAACCGGCACAGTCCGACAACCTGCATCCTGCCTCTCAAGTCACTCAATCGCGGGCGGCGCGGGCAACGCGAGCGGCAGCCCTTCGCATCATTCTTTCACGATAGAGGGTGAAGAGACCTGTGGCCACCACAATGGCTGCGCCCATCAGGGTGATTTGGTCAGGCCAATCCCCGAACGCCACGAATCCAACGACCAGCGCGACCAAAAGGCTCGCATAGCGGAACGGGGCGACAAAGCCGATCTCGCCTGTCCGCATGGCAGCGACAGAGGCGACATAGCCGCCGACGACAAAGGTCATCGCGCCGGCAAGTTGCCAGCCGCTTTCTGCGCTGATCGGTTGCCAGTCTACTGTGAGCGAGCCAAGTCCGGCAAAGATCGTCACCCCGAATGCCGCGGCCAAGGCAATCAGAACGCTCGGGACTTCGCGCGACATACGCCGCGCCGAAAGATCGCGCACCACGACACCAGCGACCGACAGGAGTGCAAAGACCGAGTAATGGGTAAAGCCCTCACTCCCCGGCTGCACAATCAAAAGGACGCCGATAAAGCCGACAAAAATCGCAGTGAACCGCCGCCAGCCCACGGCTTCTTTGAGAAACAGAGCCGATGCGAGGGTCACAGCCAGAGGGAGCGACTGAAGGATCGCGCTGACGTTGGCGAGGGGCATATTGTAGAGCGCGGTGATAAAGAACCAGGCCGCCATTGCCTCGGCCGCCGTTCTAAGGGCGATCAGCCACCAATCGCGCCGTGCGAGATTGAAGCGCAGATGTCCGAAATACCGCGAGATCAGAATGAGGAAGGTCGTGGTCCCAAGCCCGCGCAGGAACAGCGCCTGAAACAGCGGGAGATCATCCGACAGGCCCTTCATGCAGGCGTCGTTCAGGGTGAACGCGGTCATCGAAATGACCATGAACAGAGCGCCGCGCAGGTTGTCAGAAAGGTTCTTCATGCGCGATCGCTATCAGTGGCCAAGCACCCGCACCAGAGGGATTTTCTTGGCAAATGAAAAGGGCCCCCGCACTGGCGGAGGCCCCTGTTCTTTTCTCTGAGCGCGGGATTACTCCTCGCGGCTCTCCGGGGTGTCGACGATCAGCGTGTCGAAATCGTCGCCGCCAACCATGTCGTCGATCAGCGGAGCGGCAAGAACGGCGGCCGCTTCGGCCTCTTCACGGCGCTCTTCGATCACCTTGTTGTCGCGCTCGGCGGCAATGCGGCGCACGCGGCTGGTGGCACCACCGGTACCGGCCGGGATCAGGCGGCCGACGATGACGTTCTCCTTGAGGCCCACGAGCTTGTCGCGCTTGCCCTGAACGGCAGCCTCGGTGAGGACGCGGGTGGTCTCCTGGAACGAGGCCGCCGAGATGAACGAGCGGGTCTGGAGCGAGGCCTTGGTGATCCCCAGAAGGATCGGCTCGCCCTGAGCCGGACGGCCGCCACGGGCGATCGCCTTCTCGTTGGCTTCGTCGAACTCGGCCTTGTCGACCGTTTCGCCCTTGAGGAGCGTCGTGTCGCCCGAGTCTTGGATTTCCCACTTCTGCAGCATCTGGCGGACGATCACTTCAATGTGCTTGTCGTTGATCTTCACGCCCTGCAGACGATAAACGTCCTGAACCTCGTCGATCATGTAGTCAGCCAGCGCTTCGACACCCATGATGGCAAGGATGTCATGCGGCGCGGGGTTGCCGTCCATGATGAAATCGCCCTTCTGGACGTAATCGCCTTCCTGAACCGGAATATGCTTCCCTTTGGGGATCATATATTCCTTCTTCTCGGCGTTTTCGTCCGCAGGCTCGATCGTGATGCGACGCTTGTTCTTGTAGTCCTTGCCGAAGCGCACATAGCCGTCGATTTCGGCGATGATCGCGTGGTCCTTCGGGCGACGGGCTTCGAACAGTTCCGCCACGCGGGGAAGACCCCCGGTGATGTCCTTGGTCTTGGCGCCTTCGCGCGGGATACGGGCCACAACGTCACCGGCCTCGATCTGCTGGCCGTCTTCGACCGAGAGGATCGCATCGACCGACATCGCGTAGGTGATCGGGTTGCCGGCTTCGTTGCGAACCGGCTCGCCGTCTTCACCGACAATGATGATCTCGGGCTTGAGATCGCTGCCGCGCGGGACCGAACGCCAGTCGGAGACGATCCGCTGGGTCATGCCGGTAGCATCGTCGGTCTCTTCGCGGACGGCGATGCCGTTCACGAGGTCGACGTAACGGGCCATACCGCCCTTCTCTGCGATGATCGGCAGGGTGTAGGGATCCCACTCGAAGAGCTTGGTGCCGCGCTCGACCTTGGCGCCGTCAGTCACGAAGACCTTGGAGCCGTAGCCGACCTTGTGCTGCGCCCGCTCTTCGCCGTTCTCGTCGATGATCGCGAGGACCATGTTGCGGCCCATGACGATCTGTTCGCCCGCCGCGTTCTTGAGGAGCGTGGCGTTGCGGAACTCGACCTTGCCGGCCTGAGAGGCTTCGAGGAACGACTGCTGGCCACCCTGCGCCACGCCGCCGATGTGGAAGGTCCGCATCGTCAGCTGGGTGCCGGGCTCACCGATCGACTGGGCGGCGATGATGCCGACAGCCTCACCGATGTTGACCATCGTGCCACGAGCAAGGTCGCGGCCATAGCACATCGCACAGACGCCATCCTCGGCCTCGCAAGTCAGCGGGCTGCGGATGCGCATCTTGCCCACGCCAGCTTCCTGGATCGCGTCGGCCTTGCGCTCGTCAATGAGCTCGCCAGCGGCGACGAGAACCTCGTCGGTGCCGGGGCGCAGCACGTCATCCGCCGACACACGGCCGAGAACGCGCTCGGAGAGCGAGGAGACAACCTCACCATCGTTGACCGCCGCTTCCGCGGTGATCGCACGATCGGTGCCGCAGTCTTTCTGGCGCACGATGCAGTCCTGAGCGACGTCGACGAGACGACGGGTCAGATAGCCCGAGTTCGCGGTCTTGAGCGCGGTGTCCGACAGACCCTTACGGGCGCCGTGGGTCGAGTTGAAGTATTCAAGAACGGTCAGACCTTCCTTGAAGTTCGAGATGATCGGCGTCTCGATGATCTCGCCCGAGGGCTTGGCCATAAGGCCGCGCATACCGCCGAGCTGCTTCATCTGGGTGACCGAGCCACGGGCGCCGGAGTGGGCCATCATATAGACCGAATTCGGCTCTTTCTCGGCGCCGGTCTCGTCCTTCTTGCGGGCCGAGATGGTCGACATCATGGCCTCGGTGACCTTGTCGTTACACTTCGACCAGGCATCGACAACCTTGTTGTACTTCTCACCTTGGGTGATCAGACCGTCCATATACTGCTGTTCGAAGTCCTTAACCTGATCGCGGGTCTCGTCGACCAGCTCCCACTTCTTGTCGGGAACGACCATGTCGTCCTTGCCGAAGGAGATGCCGGCCTTGAAGGCTTCGCGGAAGCCCATGCCCATGATCTGGTCGCAGAAGATGACCGACTCTTTCTGGCCGCAGTAGCGGTAGACGGTGTCGATGACCTGCTGGACCTCTTTCTTGCGCAAAAGGCGGTTGACCAGTTCGAACGGAGCCTTGGCGTTCTTCGGCAGAAGCACACCGAGGCGCAGACGGCCCGGGGTGGTCTCGAAGCGCTTGATGACCTCGTTGCCCTCTTCGTCGATCTGCGGCAGGCGGGCGGTGATCTTGGCGTGCAGGTGAACTTCACCGGCGGCCAGAGCGTGCTCGACTTCCTCGACGTTGGAGAAGGCCATGCCTTCGCCCTTCATGCCTTCGCGCTCGATGGTCGTGTAGTAGAGACCAAGGATCATGTCCTGTGAGGGAACGATGATCGGCGCGCCGTTGGCGGGCGAAAGGACGTTGTTGGTCGACATCATCAGAACGCGCGCTTCCAGCTGGGCCTCAAGGCTCAGCGGAACGTGCACGGCCATCTGGTCGCCGTCGAAGTCGGCGTTGAAAGCCGAGCAAACGAGCGGGTGCAGCTGGATCGCCTTGCCTTCGATCAGGATCGGCTCGAAGGCTTGGATGCCAAGGCGGTGGAGGGTCGGCGCGCGGTTCAGAAGAACCGGGTGCTCGCGGATAACCTCGTCGAGGATATCCCAAACCTCGGGGCGCTCTTTTTCGACCAGTTTCTTGGCCTGTTTGACCGTCGACGACAGACCCTTGGCCTCAAGGCGCGAGTAGATGAACGGCTTGAACAGCTCGAGCGCCATCTTCTTGGGCAGACCGCACTGGTGCAGCTTGAGCTCCGGGCCGGTCACGATGACCGAACGACCCGAGAAGTCGACGCGCTTACCCAGAAGGTTCTGGCGGAAGCGGCCCTGCTTGCCCTTGAGCATATCCGAGAGCGACTTCAGCGGGCGCTTGTTGGCGCCGGTGATGACGCGGCCACGGCGACCATTGTCGAACAGAGCATCGACCGATTCCTGCAGCATCCGCTTTTCGTTGCGGACGATGATATCGGGCGCGCGCAGCTCGATCAGGCGCTTGAGGCGGTTATTCCGGTTGATCACACGGCGATAGAGATCGTTGAGATCCGAGGTCGCGAAACGGCCGCCGTCCAGCGGGACGAGCGGGCGCAGTTCCGGCGGGATCACCGGGATCACGGTCAGAACCATCCACTCGGGGCGGTTGCCCGACTCGATGAAGCTCTCGACGATCTTGAGGCGCTTGATGATCTTCTTGGGCTTGAGTTCGCCGGTCGCCTCTTTCAGCTCTTCACGGAGCTGCTCGGCGGTGGCTTCAAGATCGATCATCGACAGCATTTCGCGGATCGCTTCGGCGCCGATGTTGGCTTGGAAGGCGTCCATGCCATAGGCGTCTTGCGCGTCGAGGAATTCCTCCTCGGTCATCAGCTGGCCGTAGTGCAGATCGGTCAGGCCCGGCTCGATCACGACGTAGTTCTCGAAATAGAGAATACGCTCGAGGTCGCGCAGGGTCATGTCGAGCATGAGGCCGATCCGGCTCGGCAGCGACTTGAGGAACCAGATGTGCGCAACGGGCGCGGCGAGCTCGATGTGGCCCATGCGCTCGCGGCGGACTTTCTGGAGAGTAACCTCGACGCCGCACTTCTCGCAGACGACGCCGCGATACTTCATGCGCTTGTACTTGCCGCAGAGGCACTCATAGTCCTTGATCGGCCCGAAGATACGGGCGCAGAACAGGCCGTCGCGCTCGGGCTTGAAGGTCCGGTAGTTGATGGTTTCCGGCTTTTTGATTTCGCCGAAAGACCACGACAGGATCCGCTCGGGCGAGGCCAGCGAGACCTTGATCTCGTCAAAGGCCTTGGCCGGGGTGAGCGGGTTGAACGGGTTGTTGGTCAGTTCCTGGTTCATTTTGCGTCCTTACATATCAGGGGAAGGGATCAGAGTGAGGCGGCGTCGCCTCACTCGTCTTCCTCCGCATCCAGGAGTTCCATGTTGAGGCCGAGGCCCCGCACTTCCTTGACGAGAACGTTGAACGATTCCGGCACGCCGGCTTCGAAGTTGTCCTCGCCCTTGACGATCGACTCGTAGACCTTGGTCCGGCCCGCCACGTCGTCCGACTTCACCGTCAGCATTTCCTGCAGGGTGTAAGCGGCGCCATAGGCTTCGAGGGCCCAGACCTCCATCTCGCCGAAACGCTGGCCACCGAACTGGGCCTTACCACCGAGCGGCTGCTGGGTGACGAGGCTGTAGGGGCCGGTCGAACGGGCGTGGATCTTGTCGTCGACGAGGTGGTGAAGCTTGAGAAGATACTTCACACCAACGGTCACGTTGCGGCTGAACTGTTCGCCGGTGCGGCCGTCGAACAGCTGCGATTGGCCCGAGGTATCGAAGCCAGCGCGGATCAGCGCGTCGTTCACATCGGCCTCTTTCGCACCGTCAAAGACCGGGGTCGCGATCGGAACACCACGGGTGACGTTGCCTGCGGCCTCGACGAGGGTGCCCTCGTCCATGCCGGCAAGGCCTTCGTCATAGACATCGGCACCGTAAGCGATCTTCATCGCGTCACGGACCGGCGTCAGGTCGCCCGAGCGGCGGTATTCCTGAAGCGCCTCGTCGATGTGCAGGCCAAGGCCGCGCGCGGCCCAGCCCATGTGGGTCTCGAGGATCTGACCGACGTTCATCCGGCTCGGCACGCCGAGCGGGTTGAGAACGAAGTCGACCGGGGTG
>RFZI01000077.1 GCA_009920775.1 Paracoccaceae bacterium
GGCGTGGGAAAACCTGCGGTTCTGGCTTCAGTCGAACACCAAGAAACAGGCCCGCAAGAACATCAGCTATCACTACGATCTGGGCAACGATTTCTACCGGCTGTGGCTGGACGACACGATGACCTATTCGAGCGCGCTCTTTAAAACCGGACAGGAGAGCCTCGAGAAAGCCCAGACCCAGAAATACGAGGCGATGGTTGATCAGATGGGCGTCAAGGAAGGCGACCATGTGCTCGAGATCGGCTGCGGCTGGGGCGGCTTTGCCGAATATGCGGCTGGCACCCGTGGGCTGAATGTCACCTGCCTGACGATCAGTCAGGAGCAATTTAAGTATGCCGTTGAACGTATTGAAAAAGCGGGTCTTTCCGAAAAGGTAACTTTCAAACTTCAGGACTATCGCGACGAGACAGGCCGCTATGACGGCATCGCCTCGATCGAGATGTTCGAGGCGGTGGGCGAGAAATACTGGCCGGTCTATTTCGACAAGGTCCGCGAGTGCCTCAAGCCCGGCGCACAGGCGACACTTCAGGTGATCACCCTCGCCGACAAGCGTTGGGAGGCCTACCGCAAGGGCGTCGATTTCATCCAGAAATACATCTTCCCGGGCGGTATGCTCCCAAGTCCTACCATCCTGCGTGATCAGGCCAAGGGGCGGGGCCTCGAAGTGGTGGGCTCGATGGAGTTTGGCGAGAGTTACAGCCAGACGCTGCGGCGTTGGCACGAGACTTTCAACGAAAAATGGGACCAGATCAGCGCAATGGGCTTTGATCAGCGATTCAAACGGATGTGGGACTTCTATCTCACCACTTGCGCGGGAACCTTCCATGCCGGAAACTGTGACGTAACGCAGATTACCGTGCGCCGCACCGCCTAGGCTGGATCCGGCGAGAAGGAGAACCGATGCCCACAGCCGGAAAACTCGTTGCGGCCATTATGTTTGCGGGGTTAGGGGCGCCCGCCACCTATCTGATCATCCCGCAATTTCCCGAAGGCACGAATTTTGGCTGGTTTATGCCGGGCAATGCCTTGATCGGCCTACTTGGGGGCTGGATCGTTGCCGGAAGCCGGTCGGGGCATGGCTATTACAACGCTGTCGGCTATGGGCTGACGGCGATGGTCTCGATGGTGGCGTGGGGCCTTCTGATCTATTCTTCGATCGAGATGGTCGAGCGGTCGATCCGCAAGATGTATGATGGCCCGGTCGATGCCGTTGTCTCGGTTTTCGAGCTGGGCGTTGACTATCTGCGGGTTATCGCATCGGCAGAGCTCGTGATCTTTCTGGTCATAGGCGGGATCATCTGCGGGCTGGTGACAGATTTCTTCGCCCAAAGATACCCGTAAGATGGGCCTTTTTCTCTACGGAACACTCCTTCATCCGCGTGTATTCGAGCTTGTCGCCGGCCCCGGCGGCGGGACGATGCAGGAAGCGACCCTGGCGGATCACGCTGTCTTGCGGGTCAAAGACAGCGAATTGCCGATGCTGGTGCCGCAAGCGGGCGGAATAGCGAAGGGGCAATTCTGGAGCGGGCTTTCCGCCGCCCAGATCGCCCGGCTCGACGCCTATGAAATTCCCTTTGGCTATCATCCCAAAACCCTTGTGGTGCGGCTCTCCGATGGGCGCGAGGTCGAGGCGCAGGTCTATGAGCCACCCGCCGATCAACATCCCACCCAGGAGCCGTGGAGCATCCACCGATGGGAATCCGCATGGGGCGAGATGACCATCGAGGCGAATACCGAGCTGGCCTCCTATGACCCGCCGCTCACCGCAGACGAGCTGTCGGCCCGCTGGGAAATGATCTGGCATCGGGCGGAAGCGCGGGTGCGCGGCCGTCACACTACGGCGCCGGCCGATGTGAGGGCAGGGCACCTCAGCGCTGATATCAGCGGAAAGTCCATGTCCGGCGATTTCTTTCGCTTTTGGCAGGTCGAGGTGAACCACCGCCGCTATGATGGTGCCATGACCGGCCCCCTCGGACGCGAGGCTTTTATCGGCGTCGATGCAGCCCTTGTGCTGCCATATGACCCGCTGACCGATCGCGTTCTTCTGGTCGAGCAGGTTCGGGTCGGCCCGCTTCTGCGGGCAGATGCCAATCCGCATATGCTGGAACCCGTCGCCGGGATCATCGACGTTCTGGAAACCCCTGTCGAAGCGGCGCTGCGCGAGACTGAGGAAGAGGCGGGGCTGTCGGAGATCGAGCTTCAGCCGATGTTTGCCTTCTACCCCTCGCCGGGTGCCAGCACCGACTATTTCCATTGTTTCATAGGTCTGGCCGATCTGGGCGACGAGCGCAGCTATACGGGCGGGGTGGCCGATGAACATGAGGATCTGCGCGTTCATATCCTGTCGCGCGAGCGGGCGCTGGCATTGATCGACAGTGGAGAGATCGCGACCGGCCCTTTGATCACGATGCTGCTATGGCTCGACAGACAAGGACCGGGCGGCGCTTTTCATCATCCGCGATGCCATTGCGCGGGGCGATCTCAAGCCCGGTGGCACGATTGTCGAAGGCACCGCCGGGAATACCGGCATAGGGCTTGCCTTGGTGGGGGCGTCGATGGGGTTCCGCACTGTGATCGTCATCCCCGAGACGCAGAGTCAGGAAAAGAAAGACATGATCCGGCTCGCGGGGGCTGAGCTTGTCGAGGTTCCGGCTGCGCCCTATCGCAACCCCAATAACTATGTCCGCTATTCCGGCCGACTGGCTGCGGCGCTTGCCAAGTCCGAGCCCAACGGCGCGATCTGGGCCAACCAGTTCGACAACGTGGCGAACCGTCAGGCGCATATCGAGACCACGGGGCCGGAAATCTGGGAACAGACCGGCGGCAAGGTCGATGGGTTCATCTGCGCCGTGGGTTCGGGTGGGACGCTGGCAGGTGTCGGAATGGCGCTTCAGCCCAAGGGCGTGAAAGTGGCACTGGCCGATCCTGATGGGGCGACGCTTTACAGCTATTACACCACGGGCGAGCACAAAGCGCAGGGCGGCTCGATCACCGAAGGCATCGGGCAGGGGCGGATCACCGCCAACCTTGAAGGCTTTACCCCTGATATGTGCTTCAACATCTCCGACGCCGAAGCTCTGCCAGTCATCTTCGATCTGGCCGCGCAGGAAGGCCTCTGCCTTGGCGGCTCATCGGGGGTCAATATCGCCGGCGCGATGCGGATGGCGCGCGAGTTGGGGCCGGGGCATACGATCGTCACGGTGCTCTGCGACTATGGCACACGCTATCAATCCAAGCTCTATAATCCTGATTTCCTCAAAGCGAAGGGCCTGCCGGTTCCCGAGTGGCTCGACCGCGCTCCCGCCCACCTGCCGTTGGTTTTCGAGGCCGTTACATGAGTGTTCTGCGGCAGATAGCCTTCGCGCTCGTGCTGGCTCTTCTTCCGGCGCTTTCGCTGGCGCAGGGGATCGGCCCGCAGCTTCCGGGAACCGTTACAAGCAGCAGCGCCATTGATTTCGAGGAATGGCACCGCGTCGCCACCCGGACCGAACGTGCGGCGGAAAGCGGAGTGGCCTCGATCTTTGCGCTCGAGCGGATGCGGGCCGAGCTTGTCGGCTGGCGGGATCAATTCCTTGCGGGCGAGAGCGTGAATGCCCAGCGGATCGCCACGGTTCGTGCGCAGGTCACGGCGCTCGGCGTCAAGCCCGAGAACGGGCTCGAAGACCCTTCGATTACCGCCCGCCGGTCAGAGCTTGAAGCCCAACTGATGCGCCTCCGTGCGCCGGTGGTCCTTGCCACCGAAGCCTATGCACAGGCGAGCGGCCTCGTGAGCGAGATCGACCGCCTGATCCGAGAGCGTGAAACCGACCGGATGACCACGCGAGGACCGTCGCCCTTGAACCCCGACAACTGGATGCCGGGGGTCATGGCGGTCTGGACAGGGGTCAAGGCGATGTGGTCGGAAACGACGACCTCGTTCCGTTCGGATCTGGCGCGAGGCGAAATCTGGCGCAACCTGCCGCTGACCATCGGCTATGCGGCTGTCGCACTTGCCCTGCTGTGGCGCGAAGAGAAATGGATCACCGCGCTTCAAGGCGTGATCAAGCGTCGGGAAGGTCGCGGCACACAGATCTGGACGTTTCTCGTCTCGCTGGGCGAGATCATTCTGCCCTACCTTGGCATTCTTGCAGTCGTCGCCAGCGCCAAGGCCTTCGACGTTCTGGGATTCCGCACCACGATGCTGATCGAGGCGCTTCCCGAGGCGAGCCTTTTCGTGATCGTCGGGCGCTGGATGGGCTGGCAGTTCTTCAGCGGCAGCTCGAGTTTCGGCGAAATTCTTTCCTTTGACGAACAGGCCGGCCCAAAAGGGCGGCGCGCGCTCTTGGGCCTTGGCTGGTCGCTGGCTGCGGCCACGCTTCTGCAGGCGCTGATCTCGGTCGCGGACAATACTTCGGTGGCTGGTCCGGTCGTGCTCTTGCCGGTCAATATTCTTGTCGGCTGGTTCCTCTTCCGGCTAGGCGGAGTTTTCGTCAACAACCGGAGCATTGGCGAGGAAGGGGCGACCTTCCGCGATCGGGCGCTTTCGGTCGTTGGGCGGATTTGCATGGTTCTGGCCGTGGCGGGGCCGGCGCTTTCGGCGGCGGGCTATTCGGCGGCTTCGGGATCACTCCTGATGCCGGCCGTCATGTCCTTGGCGCTTCTGGCGCTGGTTCTCTTGCTCCATCGCCTCTTTACCGAGGCTTTCGCGGTTATGACCCGTGCGGAGGAAAAGGCTGGCGAGGCCTTGACGCCGGTTCTTGTGGGTATCGGCCTTCTTCTCCTGTCGCTGCCGGTGATTGCACTTATCTGGGGTGCGAAGGTCGTCGATCTTGTCGAGGTCTGGCAGAAGTTCCGCGAAGGCTTCTCAGTGGGTGACTCGCGGATTTCGCCCACGGATTTCATCACTTTCGCCATCGTTTTCGCCATCGGCTATATGGCGACACGGCTCGTGCAAGGAACGCTCCGTACCACCGTCTTGCCGCGGACGCGGATGGATATCGGCGCCCAGAACGCCATCGTGTCGGGCTTTGGCTATATCGGTATTTTTCTGGCCGGACTGGCGGCGATCACTTCGGCGGGGATCGACCTGTCGAACCTTGCCATCGTCGCTGGCGCGTTGTCGGTGGGTATCGGTTTTGGTTTGCAGAACATCGTCTCGAACTTTGTCTCTGGGATCATCCTTCTGATCGAGCGGCCGATTTCCGAGGGCGACTGGATCGAGGTTGGCGGGCAGATGGGCTATGTGCGCGACATCTCGGTGCGTTCGACCCGGATCGAGACCTTTGACCGATCGGACGTGATCGTACCCAACGCCGATCTCGTGAGCGGGCAGGTGATCAACTGGACCCGTGGCAACCTGATCGGGCGGGTGATCGTGCCGGTGGGCGTGGCCTATGGGACCGATACGGAAAAGGTCACGCAGATCCTGCGCGAGATTGCCGAGGCGCATCCGATGGTTCTGGCCACGCCTGCGCCCAGTGTCATGTTCCAGACCTTCGGGGCCGACAGCCTGAATTTCGAGATCCGCGCCATCCTGCGGGATGTGAATTATGTCGGTCAGGTGCGGTCCGAGATGAATCACCAGATCGCCAAGCGCTTTGCCGAGGAAGGCATCGAAATCCCCTTCGCGCAGCGGGATATCTGGCTGCGCAATCCCGAGGCGCTAAAGGGCGCTTTTGGCAAGGACGAAGCATGACCGAGACGCTCTTTATTGAAGACGCCTATGCGCGCGGTGCCGAAGGGTCCGTTGTGGCCCTGACCGACGAGGGCGGGATCGTTCTGGACAGGGCGATCTTTTACGCGACCTCGGGCGGGCAACCGGGCGATGCGGGCCGGATCCTTTGGGAAAGTGGTTCTGCGGAGATTGCGACGGCGGTGAAAGGCGAGGGCGGGGCGATCGTCTTGATGCTTGCTGAAGGCTCGAGCCTGCCGCCGGTTGGCGCGGTCGTGCGTCAGGAGATCGACTGGGACACCCGCCACCGGCATATGCGTGTCCATACCGCGCTGCATCTTCTGTCGGTGGTGATCCCGCTGCCGGTCACGGGCGGCTCGATCTCGGCGGACAAGGGGCGGCTTGATTTCGATATGCCCGAGAGCCCCGAGGACAAGGAGACGCTCGAGGCGGAGCTGAATGCTCTGATCGCGCGCGATCTGGCGGTGACGACCGAATGGATCACGGATGCCGAGCTTGATGCCAATCCGGGCCTCGTGAAAACCATGTCTGTTCAACCGCCGCGTGGGGCGGGGCGCGTCCGACTCGTGCGGATCGCGGATGCGGCGGGCACGGTGGATCTTCAGCCTTGTGGAGGCACCCATGTGGCGCGGACCGGCGAGATTGGCAGGGTGAGCCTCGGCAAGATCGAGAAGAAGGGCAAGCAGAACCGGCGGGTCTATCTGCATCTGGTGGGGTAGGGGGCTCTGCCCCCGCGCCTGGCGGCGCTCCCCCGGAGTATTTTTCGCCAAAAGAAGCGGTTATTTTTCTTTAAGTGTCTCGTTGTCGGGCAGCCCTTCTCGCGAGAGCAGGATGGCGATCGGTCGAAGCGCGGGGACATGGCTGCAGACGACGAGCAGCATCACCATGATCGGCACCGACAGGAACATCCCCGGGATGCCCCAGACTGCGCTCCAGAAAGCAAGCGAGATGATGATGCCGAAGGACGAGAGGCGCAGGGCGCGCCCCATCATCATCGGGTCGATGACGTTGCCGTTGACGAACTGAATCACGCCGCAGAGGAAGAAGATGATGGTCGTCGTTGTCGGATCGCCGGTCTGGACAAAGGCCACGAGGGCGACAAGGCCGGTGGCGACGATGGAGCCCACGTTGGGGATATAGTTCAGAACGAAGGTTAGAACGCCAATGGCGACGGCGAGGTTGAGATCGAAGAAGATGGCAACGAGATAGACCATCAGGCCGGTGATGACGCTGACAACGGTTTTGACGAGCAGGTAGTAGTTCACTCGGTGGATGATCGAGGCGATGATCTTGCCGGCCCTGTCGGCTCTTTCGTGATCGGGAAAAAGGGCGCGGAGTTTGGTCGAGAACCAGATGCGTTCGGCGAAGAGGAAGCCCACGAAGAGGATCACCAGCACGGTGGCCTGTGTGAGGTTGCTCGCCTGACCGGCGGCGCCACGGATATAGGCCGAGACGTCGATAGTTCTGAGTGAGTTCAGGATGGCCTGTTCGGTATCCTCGCCCATCCAGCTGAAGAGCGAGGCGACGGCCGAGGGCGCCCGTTCGGCGTAGGACAGCGATGTGACCAGAACGGTATTGATCTGGGCCAGAAGGATCGAGGTGGCGCTGAGGAGCGCGGTCGATATGAGCCCGAGCGCGACGATCGAGGCCAGCCAGTTGGGGATACGGAAAGGGCCGATCCTTTGGCGGGCGATGAAATTGATAACGTCCGAGGTCAGCGAAAAAAGGACGATCGCGGTGGCAAGTGAGATCATCATGAACCGCGCCTGCACCAACAGGAAGAGCACCACTGCAAATGCGATGATGATCAGCGCGCCGGTTTGAACGCGGGTGTAGGGTGTCGAGGGCGTCGGGTTGGGTGTGGTCATTCGCTGCTCATCCTTTGCGCCAGTATGAGACGGATTCGCGGCTTGTGACAACGGATCACAGCCGAGGCGAACCAGCCCTTGCAATACCTTGCACAATATGAGTAAACGGCGCCGGAACGGACAGTTGGCCGAGTGGTCGAAGGCGCACGCCTGGAAAGTGTGTAGGCGGGGAACCGTCTCGAGGGTTCGAATCCCTCACTGTCCGCCAGTATCCTCACTTTAACCCTTTGACCGACTTCGCTTTTCTTGGTACTTTGTGACCTGTAAGTACTGTTTTTCAAGGTGATGCGGGGCTGCTTTGGTTTCATCTGGTGTCGCATTGCTCCCCCAAATCCCACGGTAGATGTGGGTCTGGGTGTGGGGTTGAGGTGATGCCATGCTGACAGAAACAAAAGCACGTAGGATCAAGCCGGGTGACAAACCGGTGGCCGACGGAACGGTAACAGGGTTGCGTTTGATTCCAGCGACCGCAAACGGGCGTGGTAACTGGCAGCTTCGCTTTGTCTCGCCTGAAACGAACCGTCGACGGGATATGGGGCTTGGGGTCTATCCCGAGGTAAGTATCGCTGACGCTCGAGACCGTGCTCTCGCAGCCCGGAAGCTGATAGCTTCTGGCTTGGACCCGATAACTGAAGGCCGGAAGAAAAAAGAACAAGCTGCAAGTGTTGTGCAGGTCCCGACATTCGAAGAAGCGGCTCGAACTGTCCACGAGGAGCACAAGTCAGGGTGGTCTAACGGAAAGCACGTAGATCAATGGATCAACACGTTGACCACTTACGCCTTCCCGGTGATCGGGGGGCGTCAGGTCGACATGCTCAAACCGGCTGACTTCGCGGATGTCTTGCGACCCATATGGTCAACCAAACCCGAAACGGCGCGTCGGGTGAGACAGCGCTGTCATTCAGTGATGAAGTGGTCTTGGGGCAAGGAATATGTGCAGGGCAACCCAGTCGACATGGTGGACATGCTATTGCCCAAGCAAAGCGCGTCTGCGCGGATTTCAGTACATTACCCAGCGATGCCTTGGCGTTTGGTGCCTCAGTTCGTTCAGGAGGTCGTACACGCGGGCGAGGATGTCACCCGACACTTGTTAGAGTTTACGATCCTGACGGCCGCGCGATCAGGCGAAACGCGGGGCATGACATGGGACGAGGTCGATCTTTCATCACAAACTTGGATTGTGCCTGCACATCGTATGAAGGCCAAGATGTTTCATAGGGTTCCACTCTCTGGTCGGGCGATAGACATATTGGAAAAGCGGAAGAAGATAGGCGGACATGACGATTTGGTGTTTCCTTCGCCTCGAGGTGCCATTTTGACCGACATGGCGCTGACCAAGTTCCTACGTCACCACAAGGCGATCAGCGATGTGCCAGGTCGAGTGGCCACTGCGCATGGCTTCAGATCTTCGTTTCGCGATTGGGCCAGTGAAACCGGTGTGTCACGGGATCTGGCAGAACGCGCGCTAGCGCATACGGTCCGTAACGCAGTGGAAGCTGCTTACCATCGGACAGACTTGTTGGAACAGCGACGAGAAGTAATGGAAGCGTGGACTGCACATGTAACCGGGTTTGCTTAGTGCTTTGTTGTTCATGCGCTCACTTACACTGGATGTAGTGGTGAATCTCGCCAATGCCACAAGATATGTATTGACTCTTGGCGGGGCTGTGTAATTTTCTACTGCCGGGCGTAGAGGCTAGGCGCGTCAGGCATACCTATCCTTACCGATCGACGGAAGTGATTAAGCTGACCAGTTAGGCTGCAGCTTCTTGTTGTCGCCCAATCCATTACATTGTGGAGGACGCCATGAACTTGGCATTCACCAATAGCCATGCGCGCTGCTTGCCTGACAGCGTAGCTGCATTCGATGCTTTGCCTGAAGAAGCACTCGTAAACCTGCAAACCATCATGGCCCTGTCTTGCAGGAGTAAGTCGTCGATTTACCGGGACATCGCCGCCAGTCGTCGTGCTCGACCGATCCATATCGGCCCCAAGTCAGCTCGCTGGCGCGTTGGTGATGTACGCGAGTACCTTACTGGGAACGCCGAGTAAGAAACCGCGCGCCCGAAGGCACGCGGTAGAACAGTTCACCTTCTGTTTTTTACCATGTCTGCGGCGCGCCTCCAAGGAAAATGGAGGATCGAATGTCATACGTTACCGTCATTAAGTCGGTCCAACCGGCAACTCTGGGCAAACGCTTCGAATTGGACCGCGAAGGGAAAATCACCAAAAGCGCAATTGCTAACGTCTGGGAGGGAAAGGCAACTACGATAGCCTTGGCTAAACCTGAAGAAAAAAAAAGGTTATTGCTCGTGCTTGCGAAGCCAGTGAT
>RFZI01000078.1 GCA_009920775.1 Paracoccaceae bacterium
AGGGCACCGATGGATTCAAACTGAAATGCCATCCCGAAACGCGCCAGAAACAAAACGGCCAGAATGGTCCAACGGCTTCGCATCATGTGTCCTTACAGGGGAATCATGCCGATTAGATAGCATATGAGACATGCGGTCCTTGCCTATTTCCGCGAGTTCGGGCCAAATGAAGAAAGGGTGGGGGCATTGTCGCCTGTCGGTGCCGCTGGTAAGGCGGTACCCAACGGTAATGGTAGGACGATGCTTTTGGAAACCGAAGAGCAAGGCAACCGGCCCCTCGCCGCTGTGAAGGTTTGGGTGCGGAGCCAATTCAACCACGAAGTCGCCTCAAGCAAAGACCGTTTCATGTCGCGGATATTTGCCGAAGTCATGGATGTGGGCTTTCTGCGCCATATTTGGACCAATGAGGGCTTGATCGCACCGGGCGTTTGGCGGACCAACCACCCGGGCAGGCGTCGGATCAAGGGCTATGCGCGGCGCGGCTTCCGTACCGTTCTAAATCTGCGGAATGATACAGACAAAGCGCCCTGCCGCCTTGCGCAGAACGACTTTGAAGACAATGGAATAGCCTATTTCAGCTATCCGATGGCGCCGCGCCATGCGCCCAAGGCCGAGGTGCTATTGGGTTTGATTGCGCTTTTCCCAAAGCTGGAAAAGCCAGTTCTGATCCATTGCAAGTCCGGCGCAGACCGGACGGGCCTTGCCTCGGCGCTCTGGCTTCTGACACAGGAAGGCGCCAGCCTTGCCGAAGCGCGGCGTCAGCTGTCGCTGGAATACCTGCATTTCCGCGAGTTCGAGACCGGCGTGCTCGATGCGGTGCTCGACCTGTATGAGGAAGAGGGCCGCGGCCGGAGTTTTGAAGAGTGGGTCCGTACGGGCTATGATCCTTTGGCGGCCAATTTCAGGGCACAGTCGATTTCTTCGGGCCTCGGCCAGATGGAAAAGCTCGACATCCTCCGCGCTGGCCTTTGGAAATACGCGCAGTTCCGCGAGGCGGTCTGGCACAAGAGCTTCGAAGGCCCCTATACGACCGATAGCCAGCGCCGCCGCGCGCGGTTCTTCATGAACTGGGTCGATCACGGCATTCTGCGAACCTTTTGGCACAATCAGGCCGAGATCAGCCCCGGCGTGATCCGTGCCAACCACCCCAGCGAAAAGCGCCTGCGGCGGATGGCGACCGAAGGGCTCAAAACGGTGATCAATCTGCGCGGGGCGTCGATGCAGCCGGGCGCTGATCCATTGCAAGTCGGGCGCCGATCGCACCAGCATCGCCGCGGCCCTTTGGCTTCTCGATCAGGGGGCGACGATGGCTGAGGCCCGGGCGCAGATGTCGATCCGCTTTATCCACCTCAAAAGCAGCGCAAAGGGCGTGCTGGATGCGGTTTTGGATGATTTCGAGACGGCCAATGTCGGGGGGGCTGTCAGCGTCAGGGACTGGCTGAAATCCGGCTACAACCCCGAGGCCATCACGGAAAGGTTCCGCCGCCAGCGCGCCAAGAGTTGAGCGGGGCAGGGCGATCCCCTATGACGGGTTCGTTAGGGGGAAGGAACCTATCTTGAAACGCATCGCGGCGACTACCTCGGTTCGGAACGACACGATGTTCCTCGAACGCTGGATCGCGCATTACAGCGCGGCGTTTGGGGCAGAGAACCTGCATGTCATCATCGACGGGATGGATCAGCCCGTTCCGGCCGCCGAGACGGGCGTGAATATCCTCCGTGTCGAATACGTGCCCCGCTCGGTCGTGGCCGGCGACAAGGAACGCGCCCGCCGCGCCTCGGCCTTGGCCAAAGAGCTTTTGCAGTCAGTCGATCTGGTGATCGGCACGGATGTGGACGAGTTCCTGATCGTCGATCCGGCGCTGGGCGTGGGTTTGGCGGAGTATCTGTCCTCTATCGACGTGCCCGGCTCGCTCTCGGCCCTTGGCCTCGATGTGGTGCGCCATCTCGACAAGGAAGCGCCGATCGACCGCGCCCGCCCATTTCTCGATCAGCGCCGCTATGCCAAGATATCCGACCGCTACACCAAGGCGCTGATCCTGTCAGAGCCGCTTGATTGGGGCTCGGGCCAGCATCGGGTGCGGGGGCGGAATTTCCGCATCGACCCCAACCTCTACCTTCTGCACTTCGGCAGCGTGGATCGCGCGGTGAGCGAGGCGCGGGCCGCGGACGCAGACCGGATCAAGGAGGGCTGGGCCGCGCATCAGAAGCGGCGCGATGCCCTATTCGAGGAAATCCGGCAGGCCGAGCCAATCCCTGCGGACGACCGCTTTGCCTCGGCCCGCCGCGCCATGACCCTTTGGCGCTCGCCGCTGAAATGGAACAAGCCGGGGCGCTTGCGCTCCGGCTCGGTGGTTGAGCTTCCCGAAAGGTTCAAGGGGCTGGTCTAGCCCCTATTCCTTCCATTCCCGCCATTCGCGGATGGTCTCCATGACCGAGTCCGAAAAGAGATAGTCGGTCTCGGTGGCGACCTCGTGGCATTGGTAGCAGAATTCGATGCGACCGATCTCGTCAACCGGAACGGTCCCGCTCGATTCAAACGAGCCGTAATACCAGTCGCCGTGTTCAGGATCGTATCCGGCCGGCATCTTGACCATCACGGTGATCTTGCGGATCGCCGGATCGTCCTCGCCCATGTGGATCGCCTTCACCACCGCCGCGCATTCAGGATAGGCCGAGGCGAGGTTCTGGTAGCGTTCGGCGGCCAGTTCGTTGGCGTAGATGTCGATCCAGTTCTCGCCATGGGCATAAGAGATCACCGGCTCTTCGGTGAGCTTGATCCACGACTGGTAGTCTTCGAAGGTCATCCACTCTTCATCGTGGCAAAAATCGAGATCGCCGGCTTGGGCCAGACCGGCAGAGCCAAGCAGAACCGAGACCATTACCGCTACAGTGCGAAAACAACCGACAGACAATCTATTCAACAACATCGGCAGCACCCCTATGTGAATGGCAGTCTGAAATAGCTGCGCGGCCTGCAAATTCGTCCGGGCCGCGCGAGGTCAAGCTGGCCGTATCAGGCCATGTTCTCCATCGTCTTGATCCCAGCGATGCCGCCGACGACGATGAAGGCAAATGTCAGGAACGAGCCGATCGCCAAGGTTGAAACACCGGTCAGCGCCTGACCAACCGTGCAGCCGAGCGCCAGAACACCGCCGATGCCCATGAGTGCTGCACCAAACATATTCCGCACCGCATCCGAAGGGCCGGCAAAGGTCGTCAGATGCAGGCGCTTGCCGTAGGCCGCCCCGAGGAAGCCACCGATGAGCGCACCGGCCAGAGAGGCCACCCCGAAATCGGGCGCACCCAGAGCGGTGAAGCGCATCAGATAGTCGAGCGTATCGCCTGCGGGGCGGACATAGGTCAGCGAGATGACCGTGGCGTTTGAGGCGAACTCGTCATAGGCAAGACCGGTGACAGCCCATCCCGCGACCACGCAAAAGCCGATGCCGATGCCGCCGATAATATCGGCCTTGGACCCGCGGAACGAGGCGTCCTTGAAGCAATAGATCAGGACTGCAACCACGATCACCGCCATTGCGGCTGTCGTGGCGGTCTCGACCGACATTCCGAAAAGACCGGCCAGCAGAACACCGAGGCTCTGGTCATCCCCGACGCTCGTTGTGAGCGGAGAGAAGATCGAGACACGCAGCGGCCCGAGAAGGCCGCCGATGGTCATATATGCAAAGATGCCCATCACGATCAGCACGACCATCGACCTAAGATCCCCGCCGCCTGCACGCACCAGATTGCGGCTCGCGCAGCCCCCGGCAAAGACCATGCCGAACCCGAAGACCAGCCCGCCGATGATATTGCCACCCCAGCCGAAATCGCCGGTGCGATACATCGACATCGAGGTGTCGACCATACCGGCGCCATGAATGACCCAGACTCCAAGCATCGCCGTCGCGGCGGCCAGAAGCCAGGAGCGGAACCGATTGTAGCTGCCGAAGGAAAGGATGTCCGAAATGGATCCCATCGTGCAGAAGTTGGTCCGAGCGACCAGAAAACCGAAAACGATACCAATCACCAAGCCGCCCCATCCAATAAAGGATGCAGCGTTCTCAACAGCCGTCATCTTCCAAGTCTCGATCATTCTTCCCCCCTTGCATCCTGTCTTTGCAGGCTAGTTAGAGAAATTATCAGATATATAGATGTTAATATCCGTTTTGCAGACCTGTCTACGATTTTGGTGGTGTCGCATTGCGCCGATGCCTTGCGCGGCGGGGATCCCTCAGAATCGCGCGGGCGAGAACGCCCCGATCGGCAGGTTGGGGCTTCTGCCTTCTGCCAGATCGGTCACGATCCGCCCGGTGATCCCACCGAGTGTCAGCCCGAGGTGCTGATGCCCGTAGGCAAGGATGATCCGGTCGGACGCGGGCGAGGGCCCGATCACCGGCAAGGAATCCGGGAAGGTTGGCCGAAAGCCCATCCATTCCTCGACCGGCCCGTCGAGCGGCCCCCAAAGCTCGGCCCCGCGGCGGGCAATATAGGCAAGGCGGCGGCGATTCATCGGCGCGCCGATGCGGTTGATCTCGACCGTTCCGGCTAGGCGCAGGCCGCCATCGGTGGGGGTGGTGTAGAAGCCGCCCTCGTTCCAGCCGACAGGGCGGGAAATCTTGGCCCCGTGGTTCTTATAGACAAGGTGATAGCCGCGCTCTGTCTCCAGTGGCAGGCGCTCGGCGCCGCTGCCCTTGACCGTCTTGGAATGTGCGCCTGCGGTGACGACCACGCGGCTCGCGCTGACCGTCTCGCGCCCGAGATGCACCATGACGCCATCCTTGCGCGGCTCGGTCTGATCCACGGCGTTTTGCCGCCATGTGCCGCCAAGGTCGAGGAACCGCTGGTAGAGCCGCGTGACAAAGGCCTGCGGATCGCGCAGGTGGCGGGCGCCGGTGAACCGCAGGCCACGATAGGGGCGCAGGCGGATCGCCGGTTCGAGGTCGAGGACCTCGTCCGAGGAAAGTTCGGTGAAGTCCACGCCGAGGCGGCGGCGCATCTCGGTGCCTTCCTTCGATCCTTCCCAGCCCTTCTGGGTGGTCCAGATCGAGATCATGTCGTTCGCCACCACGAGGTCTTCCGCCCCCGCCGAGGCGATCAGCGGATTGATCCCCGCATCCGCGTGCGAGAGGAGGCCGGCGAGAGAGGCGGCGATGTGTTCGACCTTCGAGGCGCGGCAGTTGTTGAGGAACGACAGCATCCAGCGCGGATGGGTGAGCGCGTGCCAGTAGTTGATCGACAGGGGGCTATCTTTGCTTGCCATGAGGTATGGCAGGCCGGTGATGACCGAGGGCGAATTGACCGGCAGACAGGCATAGATCGCCAAGGTGCAGGCATTGCCATAGCTCGCGCCAGACCCGGGCAAGTTGGGATCGCACAGGAGCGTCTTGAGCCCGCGCTCCTGCGCCCAGAGGGCCGAGGAGACGCCGACGATCCCTGCGCCAATCACCACCAGATCAAAATCGTTCATCGCCGCCCAACCTCTTGATTCCATGTCTGGCCTTCGCCCCAGATGGCCTGCCGCTTGGAACGGCGTCAATCCTGCGCGCGACATATAGATTGGATTTGCCGCCCTCGTTCGGCTCGCCTAGGCTTGGCCCGAAACCCCTGACAACAAAGGTGGCGCGATGCTTCTCAAACCCTACTGGACCGACGGTCTGCCGCCTGCCTCCGGCCTTGCCGAGACCTTGCCTGCCAAGGTCGATGTTCTGATCGTGGGCTCGGGCTACACCGGCCTCAATGCCGCGATCGAGACCGCTCGGGGCGGGCGCTCGACCCTCGTCGTCGATGCCGGCGATCCGGGCCACGGCTGCTCGACCCGCAACGGCGGGCAGGTGGGCACGTCGATTAAGCCGTCGCTCGCCAGCCTGACGCAGAAATACGGGGCCGAGCGGGCGGCGGCGATCCGGGGCGAGGGGATGACGGCGCTTGAGTGGATCGAAGAGCGGATCAGGGCGGAAGGGATCGACTGCGATTTCCGCCGCACGGGGCGGTTTCACGCGGCACATTCGCAGGCCAAGTTCGAGGGGTTGGCGGCGGATGTGCCGGGCCTGCGGAAAGAGGGGATCGAGGTCGAGGGCGTCACCCGCGCCGACCAGCGCCGCGAGATTGGCACCGATGGCTATTACGGTGGCCTCGTCTATCCTCGCCACGCCCAGCTTCAGCCCGCGAAATACCATCGCGGCCTTCTGAATGCCGCGCTCGGGGCGGGGGCGATGGTGGCGGGGCAGGCCGCTGTCACCGCGATCCGGCGCGAGGGGCAGGAGTTTGTTGCGCAAACCGCCAAAGGCCAAGTCCGCGCCCGCGATGTGATCGTTGCGACCAATGGCTATACCGGCCCGTTCTCTGGATGGCACCGGCGGCGGGTGATCCCCATCGGCAGCTATATCATCGCCACCGAGGAATTGCCGAAGGAGCTGATCTCCGGCCTCTTCCCCACCGACCGCGTGATCACCGATACCCGCAAGGTTGTCTGCTACTACCGCACCAGCCCCGATGGACGGCGCGTGATCTTTGGCGGGCGGGTCTCGGCCTATGAGACCGAGGCGGCGCTCTCAAGCCCCGCGCTCTACGAGAATATGTGCACGCTCTTCCCCGAGCTTCGTGGTTCAAAGATCACCCATTCGTGGAGCGGCACGGTTGCCTATACCTTCGACGAGCTCGCCCATATCGGCGTGCATGACGGTATCCACTATTCGATGGGCTATTGCGGCTCGGGTGTCTCGACGGCGAGCTATTTCGGGATGCGGCTGGGGCAGAAGGTCTTGGGGCGGAAAGAGGGGCAAACGGCTTTCGATGGGCTAGGCTTCCCCACGCGGCCTTTCTACACCGGCAAGCCGTGGTTCCTTCCGGCAACCGTCGCGTGGTATCGCTGGCAAGACGAGCGGGATGCGCGGGCCAACCGCGGCTAGAGGCTGGCGGGGGGCAGGAGGTCGGCGAACTCGGCCTTTTGCTTGGCCATGCGGGCCTGAATGGCTTTCATCAGGTCTTCGGGGCGGAGCGCTCCGGCATTCCAAAGGGCGATTTGCTCGAGGCTGTCGGCCACTGAATGATCGCGGGCATAGGTGATCGCCCGCTTGATCCCAGCGATGGCGAGGGGCGATTTGGCGGCGATTTCGCGCGCGAAGGTGAGGGCGGCGGCGAGGGTCGCCTCGGGGCTCTCATGCACCGAATTGACAAAGCCCCAGCCCCGCGCCTGATCGGCGGAGAAGCGGCGACCCGTGTAGGCCAGCTCGCGCACGATGCCGGGGGGCATCAGGTGCGGCAGGCGCTGGAGCGTGCCCACGTCCGCCGCCATGCCGATTTCGACTTCCTCGATGCCGAAGCGGGCCTCGCTGCTCGCAAGCCGGATGTCGCAAGCGCAAGCGAGATCGACCCCGCCGCCAAGGCAGACGCCGTGGATCGCGGCGATTACCGGCACGCGCAAGTCTTCGAGTGAGGTGAGGGCGGCCTGCAACCGCCGGATCAATTCATAGAGCGCCTCGGCGCCGCGGCCCGGCTCGGCTTTGGTCAGGCCGAGGATGTTTTGAAAGGCGGCAAGGTCGATCCCGCCGCTGAAATGCTTGCCGCGCCCTGAAAGGACGACGACGCGCACAGAAGGATCCTTGCCCAGCTCCCCCGCAAGGCGCGGCAGGTCGGCCCAGAACTCGGGCGACATGGCGTTGGCCTTGTCGCCTCGGTTCATCTCGAGATGGGCAACGCCCCCGTCGATCGAGAGGGCGAAGAAGGTGCTGTCATAGCGGTCGGGCATCTGGGCCTCCGGTCAGGGTGGCCCCAGTCTGGCGGAAGCAGTCGCCTCCGCCAAGCCCGACTCGACGGCAAGCCTCAGGCGCGGACCTTTTCCATCGTCGGATCGTAGAGCGGCTTGAGCGAAGCGGTCGCCGGCACGATCTTGTCGGCCACCTGAACTTCCCAGTTGCCGGTCGCAACGATCTCGGCCGTGACCGGCCCCTCAAGCGTGACAAAGCCGATCCCCACCGCCCCGCCGAGGGTGTGGCCATAGGCGCCGACCTGAAGGTGGCCAACCTCTTGGCCGTCGAGATAGACGATCTCGTTGCCGTAGAGGAGCGGCTCCGGGTCGTTCAGCAGGAATTGCAGCATCCGGTTCGACGGCGTCCCCTTGGCCTTGATCGCGGCCAGCGCGTCGCGGCCGATAAAGCCCGAGGGTTTGTCGAGCTTGACCGCAAAGCCAAGTCCCGCCTCGATTGGGTTGTCGGTGTTGTCCACATCAAGCCCGAAATCGCGATAGGCCTTTTCAAGGCGGAGCGAGGCGAGGGTCTGCATCCCCGCAAGGCGCAGGCCGAAGGGTTTGCCGGCTTCCATGATCTGATCGAAAAGCTGCACCGCGCCGTAGGAGGGCACCAGAAGCTCCCAGCCAAGCTCGCCCACGAAGGTCACGCGCATGGCGAGGAGGCTGTAATAGCCGACGTCAATCTCCTTGGCGGTCATGAAGGGGAAAGCCTCGTTCGAGAGGTCTGCCGAGGAGAGCGTGCTCAGAAGATCGCGGGCGCGGGGGCCGTGGATGTTGATCTGGGTGAGGCCGGGGGTGGCATCCGTGATGGTGACAAACTCGCCCGCCGCGATATGGCGGCGCATCCGCATTTCGGTATGGCCATGCGAGTTCTCGCCGACCACCACGAGGTATTTGTCGGCCCGCAGGCGCGTCACCGTCAGGTCGGCCTCGAAGCCTCCCTTCTCGTTGACCCAGGCGGTATAGACAACGCGGCCCGGCTCGACATCGACCTCGTTGCAGCTGAGGCGGTTAAGGAGGGCGCAGGCATCCGACCCCTCGACCCAGAATTTGGACATGACCGACATATCCATCAAGATCACATCCTCGCGCGCGGCGCGGTGTTCCTCGGCGTGCCAGTCCCACCAGTTCTGGCGGTGCCAGCTATAGCGCTCGATCTTCGCTTCCTCGGGCGAGGGAGCGAACCAGTCGGGCATCTCCCAGCCGTGGCTTTCCGAGAAATAGGCGCCGTGCGCGGCGAGCCGGTCATGCAGGACCGAACGCTTGAGGTCGCGAGCAGTGTGATAGCCTTCGTTGTGGAAATGCTGGCCAAACATCTTGCCCAAGAGCTCGGTGCCACGGTCGCGGCGGAAAGCGGGGGTGGCGACGTGCTTGGTAAAGCGGTTGACGTTGATCGAGGTCACATCGACCGGCGGCACCCCGTCGACAATCCAATGTGCCAAGACCTTGCCGGTGCCCGCGCCATTGAGGATGCCGAGCGAGTTCATGCCGCAGGCGACGAAACAGTTCTTCAACTCGGGCGTCTCGCCCACCAGCGGCGCGAGGTCGGGGGTAAAGCTCTCGGGGCCGCAGAAGAGCTTGCGCACGCCATAGTCCATCGCCATCGGCACGCGGCTATAGGCCTTTTCCAGATGCGGGCCGACGCGGTCCCAATCGGGCTCGATTTCGGCGAAGGAGAAATCCTCGGGGATACCTTCGATCTTCCAAGGCGCGGCACCCGGCTCGAAAAGGCCAAGCATGAGGCCACCCACCTCTTCGCGGTAGTAGGTATAGGTCGAGGGATCTTCAATCACCGGCAGATCGCGGCTGAGGTCGGGGATCTTGTCGGTGATGAGGTAGTAGTGCTCTGCGGCTTGCAGCGGCAGGTTGATGCCCGCCTTCGCACCGAGTTGGCGCGACCACATGCCCCCACAGATCACCACATTCTCGGCGGTGATGGTCTGGCCGTCCGTTGTGCGGACGCCCGTGGCGCGACCGTTCTTGGCCATGATCTCGACCACGGGTGCATTCTCGAAAATCCTCGCCCCGCCCATGCGCGCGCCCTTGGCGACCGACATGGTCACATCGACCGGATTGGCCCGCCCGTCCTTGGCCG
>RFZI01000079.1 GCA_009920775.1 Paracoccaceae bacterium
TTCTTGTCGAAGCCCGCGGCGAGGCCCACGGGATTGGGGAGAGGGAGGCCGGCGAGGGTGGTCTTCAGGCGTGGCGAGGTGAAAGGGCCGCTCTTCGGGCCGAGACCCATTTGCAGTGCCTTCAGCGCCAAACCGTGTGCCGCTTCGGGATCGAGACGGCGGAGAGCGATCATGCCGAGGGCTTCGAGGGGCGAGGTCATGTCAGGTCCGGAAACTGGTGGGCGCCGTTCACGAGGGGCAGGGGCGCATCCCAGAGAATGTCCGTGAGGCGCAGCTCGCGATAGAGGTGCGGGAAGAGCTGGCCGCCGCGGGAGGGCTCCCATTTCAGATCGGGGGCGAGGGTGTCGCTCTCGAGGGCGAGAAGCACCAGCCCCTCTTCGCCGGCGAAATGCTTGGCGGCGGTCTCGGCGGCTTGGGCGGCGGTCGAGAAATGCACATAGCCATCGGCCACGTCGATCGGCGCGCCGGCGGTTGCGCCTTCGGCCTTGAGGATGGCCCACTCGGGCGCGCGGAATATCTTGTAGATCAGCATGGCGCTCTCATGCCTGTTGGCTCGTATGCGGTCAATGGCGCCGCGGGATATCTTTGACGGAATGGAGCCTACAACCTCTCGCGGGAATCTTTGACTCGGTGGTCAAATCGCGCAAACATCCCGGCACCAACCTCAGGGGGATTTTCGATGAAACTGTTTCAAAAGACTTTTGCCGCAACGCTTCTTGGCGCGACCGCATTGGGCGCGACCGTGGCGATGCCGGCTGCAGCCGATTCCGTGACGATCACCATTCTCGGTGTCGGCGACATCTATGAGTTTGACGAGGGCTTTGCCCCGATCAACGCCATCGCCAAGGCCGAGCGGGCGGCCAACCCGAACACGATCTATGTGATGGACGGTGATATGCTCTCGCCCTCGCTTTTGTCGGGCTTTGACGGCGGTCAGAACACCATCGACCTGACCAACCTCGTGCCCTTCGATCTCGCCGTTCCCGGCAACCACGAGTTTGACGCGGGCACCGCCAACTTCCTCGAGAAGATGGCGGCCTCCAACTATCCTTGGGCGGCGATCAATATCACCAACGAAGACGGCTCGCCCGTGCCGGGCCTTGGCGGTGTGATGCATATGGAAGTGGGCGGCATCAAGGTCGCGCTCATTCCGGTGGCGCAGGACACCACGCCAGAAGTGGCAAGCCCCGATGGCCTTGCCTTCCACCCCACGGTCGAGACCGGCATTGCCGCGGCCAAACAGGCGCGGGCCGACGGGGCCGAGCTGGTGATCGGTGTGGTGGTGTGGTTCAGACCAATATGGCCAACGACCGCGCCCTGATCGCGAGCCACGCCTTCGACGTGATCATGTCGGGCGACGACCACTCCTACGCGACCTCGTATGACGGCATCACCGCCTATGTAGAGACCTCGATGGACGGCCGTTTCCTGTCGCCACTGGATCTGCATATCGAAATCACCAACAAGGACGATGGCACCCGCTCGATCAAGTGGACGCCCAACTTCCGCTTCATCAACACCGCCAATGTCGAGCCTGATCCCGAGACGCAGGCGATGGTCGACAAGCTGGCCGCCGACCTCGACGCCAGCCTCAACATCGAGATCGGTGCGACCGCAGGGGCGCTCGATAGCCGCCGGAACGTGGTTCGTGGCGAGGAATCGGCCATGGGCAACCTGATCGCCGATGCGATGCGCGATGCCACGGGGGCGGATATCACGATCACCAACGGTGGCGGTATCCGTGCCGACCGGACCTATGATCCGGGCACCGTCCTGACGCGCCGGGATATCCTGAGCGAGCTGCCCTTCGGCAACGTCACGGTCGTGACCGAGCTTCCGGGCAGCCAGATCCTTGCCGCGCTCGAAAACGGCGTGAGCCAAGTCGAGAAAGGCGCTGGTCGCTTCCCGCAGGTCTCGGGCCTGAGCTTTGTCTACGATCCTGCGGCCCCGGCGGGTGCGCGGATCACCGAGGTTTCGGTGGGCGGCGCCGCGCTCGAGGCTGACAAAGTCTATCGCGTTGCCACCAACGACTACATGCTCAGTGGCGGCGATGGCTATGGCGCCTTGGGCGGTGGCCGTGTCGTCGTCGATAAAGGCAACGGCAGCCTGATGGCCAATGATGTGATCGACTACATCATCGCCAACGGCGGGACTTCGGCCACGGTTGAAGGCCGGATCAAGACTGTCGGCCAATAAGGCTCGACCCGAAAACAAAAAGCGCCCCGTGGAGCAATCCGCGGGGCGCTTGTCGTCGCGGGCGGCGAGGCCTATTCTCACGCCATGGACCATCCGCTGATCGACCTCATCTCTGCCAAGATCGCCGAAGCGCAGGCGCGTGGCGAGTTCGACAATCTGCCGGGCGCGGGCAAGCCCTTACCGCCTTGCGACGATCCCGAGAACGCGCTTCTCAATAGGGTCATGAAAGAACACGGTGCCGTGCCGGCCTATGTTGCCCTTTCGAAGGAATTGGCGCGGCTGCGGGCGGAGCTTGCCGAGACAGGCGAACCCCTGCGCTGGCAAGAGATCCTCAAGACGATGTCGATGATGGAGACGCGGATTGCTATTGCCCGCGACGAGTGGTCCCGCTGAACCAGTCGATCCCGCGCTCGACCAAAAAACGCCCCGGGGCCGAAGTCACGGGGCGTATAGGTTTTGGGAGAGGGAGTTAGTGTCGGGCGGTCGAGGGATCGATCATTCCGGTGACTTCGGTGATGATCGTCGCCGGAAAACCGCTGAGTTCAGCGTGCTTGTGGATCGCGTCCTCATCTTCGGCGAGATAGATGCAGAAGGTTTTGTCGGCGGTCACATAGGAATGAACCCACTGAACCTTGGGGGCGAGCGCAGCCAAAGCTCCGTTCGATGTGCGGGCCGCGCCGCCAAGCTCGGGGTTGCTCAGTCCGCCAACGCCCGGAAGGGCGCGTTCGATTACAAATTTTCTCATGTTTGTCTCCAGTTCCGATGCTAGGGTTTGAGAGACAAGGCGCCTTGATGAGGTTAGCTTGCATCAGGTTGGCAACAACCGCACGTCAAGATTTTTGTATACTTGGAAAGAAAATCTTTAGTATCCATGAGAACCCTCCCGACATCGGATAGAGCCTGAGATGTGTGGGCGCATGGCCATAACCCTGCCGCAGGACGCGATGGCCCAGCTGTTTGCGGCCTCGCCCGACAACGATCTGCCGCAGGGGCCCAACTTTAACGTCTGCCCGACCATGCCGATCGCCGTGGCAACCTCGGACGCGGGCCGCCGCCGCTTGCGGGCGATGCGCTGGGGTTTCATCCCGCGGTGGTACAAGGCGCCGACCGACGGGCCGCTGCTGATCAACGCCCGCTCGGAAACCATCGCGGAAAAGCCCGCTTTCCGCGAGGCCTGCCGCGAGCGGCGCTGCCTTGTGGCGGCGGACGGGTTCTATGAATGGAAGCGCGGGGCGGGGCAAACGCCGCTGCCGTGGTTTGTAAGCCGCGCCGACGGTGCTCCTTTGGTGATGGCGGGGATCTGGCAGACATGGCAAGGGCCGGACGGCGAGCCCATCGACAGCTGCGCCATCGTGACCTGCGCCGCGAACGAGACCATGGCGCCGGTGCATGACCGCCTGCCGGTGATCCTTGAAGCGAAGGATTGGCCGCTCTGGCTGGGCGAAGAGGGCAAAGGGGCCGCCACGCTGATGCGGCCCGCGGGGGCCGAAATCCTCAAGATGCATCGGGTTGGCACCGAGGTGAATTCCAACCGGGCAACCGGGCCGGGCCTAAACAAGCCGGTCGGGCCAGCGCCCGATGTTTCGGCCCTTGCCGAGCCATCGCCGGAAAGCTAGGTCTAAATCCCTTTCGATGTTAGGCTGGGCAAAGGCCAACGATACCGGGGGGGATCATGGCACTCGAAGAGTTCTTCAATAGATCGAATATTCTCGATCTCAGCTTCTTCAATTTCCGCAATGCGATCTCGGCCTGATATTTTGTGGATCACGACCTGCGGATCCAAAGAACCAACGACAATTTCGGCAAGTTCTTCCCCAGTCTCGGCAATGTCGCCAATGCACCGTTTCTGGGTGTGCTCGAGCAGCTCGGTGTGGAGGCGGAGCATATTGACAGCTTTACCTCGCAACTCGAAGCCGAGGGCCACGTCTTTATTCCCAAGATCCCGATCCGCGTCGATGGCGTGGACAAGGTCTTTTCGCTCATGTCGACCTATACGAAGGATCCGAGCTTCAGCTATCTCAACGGGGTTCAGGGTCAGTTTGTCGACCGGACCGCTGAATGGGATTTGAGGAAAGAGCGGGAGAAATTGCTCGAGGAGAAGCTCCGCGACAGAGAGCTGATCGAAGACAAGACGCGCCAGCTTGAACGGCTGGCAAGCCGCCTTGCCAAATATCTTTCGCCACAGATCTATGACTCGATTTTCTCTGGCAAGAGCGAAACCCGCGATCCCTTGGCCCGCAGAAACCTCACCATCTTCTTTTCCGATATCGAAGGGTTCACCGATATCAGCGATTCAATGGAGCCCGAGCGGCTTTCGTTCTTCATGAACACCTATCTCAGCGAGATGTCGAACATCGCGCTTCAATATGGCGGCACGATCGACAAGTTTATCGGTGACGCCATTCTTGTTTTCTTTGGCGATCCCGAAACCGAAGGCGACCGCAATGACGCGCTGAAATGCGCGCGCATGGCGATCAGGATGCGCGAACGGGTCAAGGAATTGCAGTCGGTTTGGCATGAAAACGGCATCTCGAAACCGTTGAGGGTTCGGATGGGGATCAACACCGGCTTTTGCACGGTGGGGAATTTCGGATCGGAACACCGGCTGGAATATACCGCGCTTGGCAACCCGGTGAATCTGGCCTCCCGGCTGCAAACAACAGCCGAGGCGGATACGATCCTCATGAGCGAGGCGACCCATGTTCTGATCGAGGACCTTGCCGACTGTGTGCGGATGCCGGACCTGACTGTAAAAGGCTTTGCCCGCCCGGTCGCCACATTCCGGCTCAATGGTGTGAAAGACGATGATCAGGCGGCCATTCAGCGCATGACCCGGATCGGCCGGCACGTGGCGGTCGATATTCCCGATGCTCGCCATATCCGCGAGGCGATAGAGGAGCTGCGCAACATACAGGGCGAATTGGAAAAGCACCTCGTTAAAGACTGATCACGATCCTTTGGCCAGACCAGCTTGACGATCCGCGCCCCATGTCATAGGCACAAAGCGCACCTGGCGGGTGTTGTGTAATGGTAAGACCTCAGCCTTCCAAGCTGATGACACGGGTTCGATTCCCGTCACCCGCTCCAGGGTTTCCGATTGAATTTATGATTTGAGGTCTGGCGGGTTGTGCAAGTCGGGCGCGATCTCTATGTCGGCTCTGCAACGAAAGATCGAGAGCCATGGCTGACGCATCGGTGAACGCCGCACAGGACCGTCCGACCTCGCGCCATGTGGGTGCGCTGGGCGGGCTTTGGCCCTTCATGAAACCCTACGGCATGATGATGACCGCCGCGGGGATCGCCCTTGTCCTCACGGCGATGATCTCGCTCGTCCTGCCGCTCGCCGTGCGCCGCGTGGTCGACAATTTCGAGATCGGCGAAGGCTCGCTCCTCGATAAGTATTTCGCTATGGCGCTGATGATGGCTGGGCTGCTCGCCGTCGGAACGGCGGTGCGCTACTACCTCGTGACCCGCTTGGGCGAGCGTGTGGTGGCCGATATCCGCAAGGCCGTTTTCGAGCGCATGATCAACATGAGCCCGGCCTTCTTCGAAAAGATCATGACCGGCGAGGTTTTGAGCCGGATCACCACCGACACGACCCTGATCCTGTCGGTGATCGGCTCGTCCATTTCGGTGGCGCTACGCAACGTGCTGATCCTGTTCGGCGGCATGATCCTGATGTTCTTCACATCGGCCAAGCTCACCGGCCTTGCGCTTCTGATCGTGCCGGCTGTCATCGTGCCGATCGTTTTCCTAGGCCGCCGCCTGCGGACCCTGAGCCGCGAGAACCAGGACTGGATCGCTGCCTCGTCAGGCAACGCCTCCGAGGCGCTCTTGTCGGCGCAAGCGGTGCAGGCCTTCACCCAAGAGCATCATGCCTCTGTCCGGTTCGACGACGTGACCGAGCGCAGCTTTGTCGCCGCCCTGAACCGTATCGTCACCCGCGCCGTGATGACCGCGATCATCATCTTCATGATCTTTGGCGGCATCGCGGTCGTCCTTTGGATCGGCGCTTGGGATGTGCGTTCGGGCGCGACCAGCGTTGGCGAGCTTGTCCAGTTTGTCATCTATTCGGTGATGGTCGCCGGCTCGACAGCCGCGCTCAGCGAGATCTGGGGCGAGGTTCAGCGTGCCGCGGGCGCGACCGAGCGCCTGATCGAGCTTTTGAATACGACCGACACCGTGGCTGATCCCGCCATGCCAAAGGCCGTGCCGGATATGCGCGCGGGCAGCATCGAGTTTGACAACGTGACCTTCCACTACCCCTCGCGCCCCGGCACCGCCGCGCTCGAGGGAGTGTCGCTGACTGTCAAGCCGGGCGAGACGGTGGCCCTCGTCGGCCCCTCGGGCGCGGGCAAATCGACGATCATGCAGCTGCTCCTGCGGTTCTTTGATCCGCAGACTGGCTCGATCCGCCTTGGCGGCGTCGATCTACGCGATCTGAAACGTTCCGATTTCCGCCAGACGATTGCGCTTGTGCCGCAAGATTCGGTGATCTTCGCCGACACTGCCCGCGAAAACATCCGCTTCGGCAAGCTCGATGCGACCGATGCCGAGGTCGTGGATGCAGCCCGCGCCGCCGCAGCGCATGATTTCCTTTCGGCTCTGCCTGAGGGCTATGAAAGCCCGGTGGGCGAACGTGGCGTCCTTCTGTCCGGCGGGCAGAAACAGCGCATCGCCATCGCCCGCGCGATCCTGCGCAATGCGCCGATCCTGCTTCTGGACGAGGCGACCAGCGCGCTCGATGCCGAAAGTGAGCGGCTGGTGCAGGATGCCGTCGACAAATTGGCCGAAGACCGCACGACGCTCATCATCGCGCACCGCCTAGCCACAGTGAAGAAGGCCGACAGGATTGTCGTTTTCGACGAGGGTCGAATCGTCGCCGAGGGCACGCACGACGATCTCGTCGCGGCAGGGGGGCTTTATGCCCGTTTGGCCAAGCTCCAGTTCACGGAAGGCATTGCTGCCGAGTAAATGTCGTCGGGTAATTCTTGAACCTTGACGCAGATCATCTATCGTCATGGGAAAGCCGCGCAGACGGCATCAAGGGAGACCACCATGACATTCGCCAGCATCGCTGACATCAAGGCCATTGAACAAGAAGCCTCCTGGGCCGATCGGGATATGCCGACAACAACCTTCGGCTTTCTGTCGCAGACAGCACGGAAATTTTCGGACCGTCCTGCTGTCAGCTTTCAGATCCTGTCTGACCCGACCTCGAAGAACGAAACCTTCTATTGGGGCGAGCTTCTCGAAAAAACCTGTCAGACGGCCAATATGCTGCGCAGCCTTGGCATCGGCGAGAATGATGTCGTCGCCTATCTTCTGCCCAACAGCAACGAAACGGTTCTGACCTATCTGGGCGGCCAGATCGCCGGCATCGTCAGCCCGATCAACCCGCTGCTCGAGCCCGAGCAGATCGCCGCGCTTCTGCGAGAGACGGGCGCCAAGGTTTTGGTTACCCTCAAGGCCTTCCCCAAAACAGATGTGGCCCAAAAGGCCGCCGAGGCGGTGCGCCTTGCGCCGAACGTGCAAACGGTTCTTGAGGTCGATCTGGTGCGCTATCTCGGTGGCGCCAAGCGGTTGATCGTGCCGCTCATCCGCCCCAAGGTCGCCGTCAAGCACAGTGCCAAGGTTCTCGATTTCAACAAAGAAATGGCCAAGCATCCCGGCCATCTGACGTTCGAAGATTCCAAAGGCGACCGCGTTGGAGCGCTTTTCCACACCGGCGGCACCACCGGCATGCCCAAGCTGGCGCAACTGCGCTACAGCGGGATCATCTATAACGGTTGGCTTGGAAAGCGGCTTCTGTTCAACGAGAACGATTGCCTGATGTGCCCGCTACCGATGTTCCACGTTTTTGCGGCGATCGTGCTGATGGGGGCGTCGATGGCTTCCGGGGCGCATCTCGTGTTCCCGACTCCCGCGGGCTATCGGGGCGAGGGCGTGTTCGATAATTTCTGGAAGCTGGTCGAACGCTATAAGTGCACCTTCATGGTGACGGTTCCCACAGCCATGTCGGCGCTCATGCAGCGCCCTGTGAATGCCGATATCTCGACCCTGCGCCTCGCCTTCTGTGGCTCTGCGCCGCTGCCGGTCGAGCTGTTCAAGCGGTTCGAAAAGGCAACAGGCGTGACCATCTGCGAGGGCTATGGCCTGACTGAGGCAACGTGCCTTGTCTCGATCAACCCGCCCGATGGGGAGAAGAAGATCGGCTCGATCGGCGTCGCATTCCCCTATTGCGACGTGAAGATCATGGATCTAGCGACCGGCAAAGAGGTCAAGACCGGCGAACAGGGCGAGATCTGTGTCTCAAATCCCGGCGTCTCGATGGGCAATACATACACCGACGAGAGCAAGAACAAGGATCTGTATTACCCCGGCAAAGAGTCCAAGACCCAATATCTGCGTACCGGCGACCTGGGCCGGATCGACGCCGATGGCTATCTCTGGATCACCGGCCGCGCCAAGGACATCATCATTCGCGGCGGCCACAATATCGATCCCTCGGAAATCGAAGAAGTGCTCGCTGGCCACCCGCAGGTGGCTTTCGTTGGGGCCATCGGCCAGCCTGACGCCCATGCCGGTGAACTTCCCATCGCCCACGTCGAATTGATCGCCGGGGCGACCGTCACCGTCGAAGAGCTTTTGGCTTATGCCCAAGAGCACATCAAGGAACGCGCCGCGCATCCCAAGCACATCGAGATCATGGATGAGCTGCCGAAAACCGCAGTCGGCAAGATCTTCAAGCCCGACCTGCGCAAGATGGCGATCAAGCGGATCTACAATCACGCCCTCCACAGCGGCGGCGTTGCGGCCTCGGTCGTCGACGTCGTCGAGGATAAGAAACGCGGCCTCGTCGCGCGGCTCGAACGGACCGGAACGGCGACCGACGAGGATGTGATGAAAGTGCTGGGTTCGTTTACCCATCCGTGGGTCTGGAAGGGCGAAGCGGAATAAGCGCTAAAGGAGAGGTGCTCTGGAGGCGGGTACCGGAACCGCCATAGGCCAATTAAAAGTGAGCAAATACAAGTGCTTGTAGAATCATTTGTTCCCAAAGGCGTCCGCACATTGTTCCCACCAGAAGCGACGATCCACAGTGGGGTGAGGCCTTGGCGCCCCACACCGACTAGAGTTTAACTCACCTCAACCGCTTCCAATGCGCCTACTGCGACGACTTTGCAGTCTGATAGAAATGGGAGCGGTTGACCCATGGATCAAGAATAGGGATCATCTCCGTAAACTTTGATGGAGACGAGTGATGTTGACCAGACAGCCTTCTACGATTTCTTTGGCTTTGTTTCTTAGTTGTTTAGGGTCCAGTGCTTGGTCCTGTCCTGATCCTTCTAAGTATGGAGAAACGTATACTTTCACCGGTGGTGAACTTTTCAGTCCTGCAGAAATCTCGGTTATGGCAGGCGGAGAGAACTCAATACAAACTTGTGGGAAAAGACTAAAGATCATAGGTGAGAAGGGCTTTTTTACTACTCCACCCGATTTTACGATACAACTATCGGAAGTAGGGAATTATAAACTTGCAATCAGCGTAAAAAGCGAATGCGATAGTGCGTTGTTAGTTAACAC
>RFZI01000080.1 GCA_009920775.1 Paracoccaceae bacterium
GGGGGCGTCGGGGCGGATCTGGTCGATGCGATTCATGGCGCCACCTCGCCTTGCGAGACGCGGACTGTCAACGCCTCATCGGAACTTTGAAAACCGTCAAATGCATAACTAGAAGTTGAAATTTCCCCGCTCTTCTGTTGAGCATTCAAGGATAGAGAGCCCCGGTTTTCGCCGGACATTCACTGGATATTATTTTGTCAGATTGGGTTTTCGAGGCTGCGGGCCTCTTGGGCGTGTTTACCTACCTCGGCAGCTATGCGCTCCTGCAATTGGGCTTTGTGCGGGGATCTGGCTACGCCTACGCGACGATGAACATACTCGCCGCTGTTCTGGTGCTGATCAGCCTTGCGGAAAGCTTCAATCTTTCCTCTGCCTTGATCCAAGTAAGCTGGATCTTGCTCTCGGCAATCGGGATGATCCGCTTCTATTACCTGCATCATACAATCCGGTTTTCCGCGGAAGAAAAGGCGCTGATCGCCTCGAAGCTGCCGCACGCAACCCGAATTGCCGCACGCCGGTTTCTCGATGCCGGCCATTGGCATGACGGCTCGGCGGGCGAAGTTCTGATGAGAGAGGGCGAGGTTCATGCCAAGCTGATCTATCTCGGAGAGGGGCGGGCCGATGTAATGTTGGGCCAGCAAATCGTCGGCGAATGCCTGCCCGACGCCTTCTTGGGCGAGCTGACCGTTTTGACCGGCGGCGCAGCGACCGCGACAGTGGCGCTGGCAAGCCCCTCCCGATATTTCGAGATAGGGGCCAGCGCTTTGGAGCGTCTGATGGGCCGCGACGACGGGTTCAGGATCATTATGGAAGGGGCGCTGGCGCGGGACGCCGGAAGCAAGCTCATTGCGGCGAATCTCCGCATCGCGGCAAAGTAGACGGCATTCCCCCTTGACGTGGCCCCGCAAGACGACCGCAGAATTGGTCTGACGGCTCTGAGGGGGCGAGCGCGAATGGCTATTGCGATACTTGACGACTATTCCGGCGCGGCCCTGCGACTGGCCGACTGGTCGGGGCTTGGCGAGATCACGGTTTTCGCCGACACGATCACCGATCACGCGGCCTTGGTCGCGCGGCTCATGCCCTTCGAGGTGATCTGCCTGATGCGCGAGCGCACGCCGATGCCGGCGGCGCTGATCGAGGCCCTGCCGAACCTCAGGCTCATCGTCACCAGCGGGCCCAAGAACGCAGCCATCGACCTAGCCGCCGCCAAGGCGCGGGGGATTACCGTCTGCGGCACCGAGAGCCGCAAGACGACGACCTCGGAGCTGTCGGTCCTGATGATGCTGGCGCTGAACCGGCGGCTTTTGCCTGAAGTGGCCTCGCTCAACGCGGGTGGCTGGCAGGCGGGGCTGGGCCGCGATGTGGCGGGGCTGACGCTGGGGCTTGTGGGCCTTGGTAACATCGGGGCGCAGATGGCTGTCTTAGGCAAGGCGCTGGGCATGGAGATCGCGGCGTGGTCGCAGAACCTCAGCGACGAGCGATGCGAGGCTTTGGGCGTGCGAAAGATGGCATCGCTGGGCGATTTGCTGGCGGTCTCGGACGTGGCGAGCGTTCACCTTGTCCTGTCAGAGCGGACAACGGGCCTGATCGACCGCGCCGCGCTTGCCTCGGCCAAAACCGGCTTGGTCCTCATCAACACCTCGCGGGGGCCGATCATCGACAGTGCAGCCGTGCTCGACTGGCTGCGCCGCGACCTGACCGCAAAGGCAGGGCTCGACGTGTTCGACAGCGAACCCCTGCCGCAGGATGACCCCTTGAGGGCGGACGATCTGATCTCCGAGGGGCGGCTCCTTTTGACGCCGCACCTCGGCTATACGGTCGAGGCGACCTTCCGCCTGTTCTATGCCCAGACCGCCGAGGCGATCCGGGCTTGGCAGGCAGGTGCGCCGATCCGCATGATCGCCTAGGCCGGCTCGGCCTCGCGGCGCTTCATCATCTCTTTGAACGCCGCGCGGCCTTGGCAGGCGGAAAGCCAAGCCTCAATCGCCGGAAAGCGCGGCAGGACCGACGTGTGCGGCTGCACATAGCGCATGATCTCGGCCATGTTGATATCGGCCACGGTGAAGCGCCCGCCGACCATATGGCCGCCGTGCGTCGCAAGATGGGTGTCAAGCGCCTTGAGCGGCCGCTCCAGAGCCTCGGTATGGGTGGCAAGCTCGGCATGGCCCTCGGGCGTGTCGGCGCGTTTCTCGGCATAGCAGTAGAGGATCGGCAGGGTGTGCGGCTCGATCGCGGTCATCCCGTAAAGCGCCCATTGCATCATCTGCGCCTCTTCGCCCGCGTCTTTCGGGGCGAGCGGGCCACCCCATTTCTTGGCGAGGTAGAGGTTGATGGCGAGCGACTCGGAAAGGACGAGGTCTCCGTCTTTCATCACGGGGATCGCGCCGGCCGGAGAGATCGCCAGAAACTCGGGCGAGAGGGTGTTGAGCGGTGCGTCCGCCGCCTTGGGGTCGGCCACGCGATAGGCCTGAAGCACGGGCTTCAGCTCCAGATCCTCGCCGGCCTCGAGGGCCAACCAGAAGTTGCGGGTCGCGCGGCTGCGGTAGGCGCCGTAGAGAGTGGGCATGGGGATCTCCTCAGAGTGGTTCGGCGCGACGCTAGCGCGACAAGGTGACAGGGGGAAGAGGTCTGTTACCGCTCGCGGTCGTGGCTTAAAAGAACGCAACCCAAAGGAGACCCTCATGCGTATTTTCTTCACAGGCGGCAGCGGCAAGACCGGACGCCACGCCATCGCCCACCTCGTCAAACGCGGCTATACCGTCACCAACGCTGATCTTGCGCCCCTCAATATGCCCGGTGTAGCCGACCTGCGGATCGACCTGACCGACGCGGGCCATGTGTTCAACGCGCTCTATGCCTTCGCCCGCGGCGAAGAGCAGGAGGCCGGAACCGGCACCCCGCGCTATGACGCCATCGTGCATTTCGCGGCCGTGCCGAGCCTGATGCTGCGCCCCGACAACGAGACCTATCAGGTCAATGTTGCCAGCACTTACAATATCTTGGACGCCGCAGCTAAACTTGGAATCAAGAAGGTGATCTTCGCCTCCTCCGAGACGACCTACGGCATCTGCTTCTATGACGGCGAGAAGAAACCGGCCTATATCCCGATCGACGAAGAGCATCCGACTGTCCCGCAAGACAGCTATGCCATGTCGAAGATCGTCAATGAAGTCACGGCGCGCAGCTTTCAGGAACGGACGGGTTTCGATATCTATGGCTTGCGCATTAACAACGTCATTGAACCACATGAATATGCAACGAAATTCCCACCGTTCATGAAGGATGCGGAGCTGCGCCGGCGCAACATCTTCGCCTATATCGACGCGCGCGATCTGGGCCATATGGTTGATCGTTGCCTGCAAACGGATGGCCTTGGTTATGAGGTTTTCAACGTATCGAACGATGATATGAGCGTGTCGCTCACCTCCGACGAGGTGATCGAGCGGTTCTATCAAGGCGTCGAGAAGCGCCGCGAAATGGGCCGCGACGAGACCTTCTTCGCCAATGACAAGGCCAAGCGGATGCTCGGCTTTGCGCCCAAGCACAGCTGGCGCGAGGTTTTGAACGACGACGGCTCGCCCAAGTAGGCGGGGATTTTCGGCCACAGGCCGCTGCGACCGCCTGCCGCACCTGCGATAGCTCTGGACCTTCCTGCCGCGCAGTCCTAGGGACGCCGGATGACGCATGAACAGTTGTCCTATGGCGCCCATGCGCGCGGGCTTTTCCGGCTGGGGGTTCCCCTGATCGGCAGTTTCGTTGCGGGCTTTGCCATCCACATGACCGACACGATCATGCTGGGCTGGTATAGCGTGACGAGCCTTGCCGCCTCGACCATCGCCGGATCGCTGTGGTTTATCGTCTTTATCCTCGGTGCGGGGTTCGGGCAGGCGGTTATGCCGCTGGTGGCCGAGGCAGGGGCCTCGGGCGACGACGTGCGCGTGCGCCGCGTCACGCGTATGGCGATGTGGCTGAGCCTGATCTATTTCGCCATCGTCATTCCGGTTTTCTGGTGGTCGGAGACGGTTCTGCTTTGGGCTGGGCAGACACCCGAGGTGGCCGCCCTTGGCCAGCAATATCTGCGGATCGCCGGGTTTGGCATGGCGCCGGGGCTTTTGATCGCTGTCTTCCGTTCCTATCTGAGCGGCCAGCATCTCACGGGCGTCCAGCTTTGGGTGACGCTGCTCGGCGTCGTTCTCAACGCCTTCGTCAACTACGCGCTGATCTTCGGCAACTGGGGCGCGCCAGAGCTTGGGATCCAAGGCGCGGCGATTGCCTCGGTTTCGGTGCAGCTGTTCACCATGCTGTTCCTTGCGGGCTATGCCCAGATCAAGCTGCCGCATTTTCACCTGTTCCAGCGCATCTGGCGCAGCGACTGGCCGATCTTCTGGCACGTTTTCCGGCTAGGCGTGCCGATTGGCCTGACATCGCTCGCCGAAAGCGGGCTTTTCGTGGCCTCTTCGGCGATGATGGGCTGGATCGGCGAGATCGAGCTTGCCGCCCACGGGATCGCGCTTCAGCTCGTGTCGCTGATGTTCATGTTCCACATCGGCATGAGCCAAGCCGCGACGATCCGCGCAGGCGCGGCATTCGGCAAGCGCAATATCGACGATCTGCGGCACGGCGCGCGGATGGCCTATGTGATTTCGGCAAGCTTCGGCCTCTTGTGCGTCGTCCTGTTCCTTGCCTTCCCGAGCCCCTTGATCTCGCTCTTCATTGACCCCACCGAGCCCGCGCGGGACGAACTCATCACGATTGGCACCACGCTCCTTATTGTTGCGGCGCTTTTCCAGATGGCCGACCTGACACAGATCGTCTCGCTCTCGCTCTTGCGCGGAATTCAGGACATGACCGTGCCCATGTGGATCGCCGCCTTCAGCTATTGGGTGCTGGCAATCCCGTTCAGCTATCTGATGGCCTTCACCTTCGGTTTCGGGCCTGAGGGCCTTTGGCTCGGCCTGACCCTCGGCCTTGCGGTCGCGGCGCTCTTGCTCACATGGCGCTTCTGGTCCGAGGCGCGACGGCTGGCCTAGAGCGGCAGGTCGCGGCTGTCGGCGATGGCTTCCATGGTGATGAGCGAGGTCACGGTCTCGAGCGAGATCTTCTCGATCAGCCGCTGATAGACGCGGTCAAAATCGTTCATGTCGGCGGCGACGACCTTGAGCATATAGTCGTAGTCGCCTGCGATGCGGTAGATGTCGATGATATTCGGGATCGCCAGCGCCTCGCGCCGGAACTCGGCCAGCCATTCGGCCGAATGGTTGCGGGTGCGGATCATCACGAAAACCGTCAGGCCGAGACCGATATCGGCCGGATTGAGCCGAATCGTCTGGCCCTTGATGATCCCGCTCTCCTGAAGCCGCTTGAGCCGCCGCCAGAGGGCGTTTTGGCTGAGACCCACGTCATCGGCGAGATCGCGTTGGGAGCGGCCTGAATCGCGCTGCAGGGCGCGAAGGATCAATCTATCAATTTTGTCCAATTCAGCCGTCATGTAGATCATTTGACACAAAAAATTCCAAAATTACAACAAGTTTGAGTAAATATTCTCGCCTGTTCTTGGGTATTTTCCCCAGAAAAGGAGAACCCGAATGTCCAAAGGCTACTTCCACGATTTCCAAAAGACGCTCGAGGTGGGCGATACGCTTGCCGTGCTTCGCAAGGGGCTGATCGGGGAAGGGGTCATGGTTGAGGGGCCGATGGGGCCCAAGAAGATGATCTATGCCGATTACATCGCCTCGGGCCGGGCGCTCATGCAGGTCGAGTGGGCGGTCCTGAATGACATTCTTCCCTATTACGCCAACAGCCACACCGAAGGCTCGCTCTGCGGAGCGACCATGACGCGCCTGCGCCGCGAGGCGCGCGCCTTTATCGCCGGTGAGAGCGGTGCGGATGAGCGCCACGCAGTGATCTTTACCGGCTCCGGCGCAACTTCGGCGCTCAATCGGATCGTGGGGCTATTGGGTGTGAACGATGCCGTGGCGCGGGGCGAGACGCCGCTCGTGCTGATCGGCCCCTATGAGCATCATTCCAACATCCTGCCGTGGCGGGAAAGCGGGGCCGAGGTGATCGAGATCCCCGAGGCCGTGAACGGCGGGCCGGACCTTGCGGCGCTCGAGGTGGCGCTGAAGGGCGGGCAGGGGCGGCTGATGATCGGCTCTTTCTCGGCGGCGTCGAACGTCAGCGGCATCGTAACCGATGTGACCAAGGTCACTCGCCTTCTGAAGCGATACGGCGCGCTGGCGGTTTGGGACTACGCGGGTGGCGGACCCTACCTCACCGTGGACATGGCCGCCGGCACCGATGCCGAGATCGACGCTGTCGCCCTCTCGCCGCACAAGTTTGTGGGTGGTCCGGGGGCTTCGGGCGTGTTGATCGTCCGCAAGGCGGCTGTGACCCACAAGAAGCCGACCATCGCCACGGGCGGCGGCACGGTGCGCTTTGTCTCGCCTTGGGCGCATGACTATCTCGAGGATGTCATTGCCCGCGAAGAGGCAGGCACGCCGAACGTCGTTGGCGATATCCGCGCGGGGCTTGTCTTTGCGGTCAAGGCGGCCATCGGTCAGGATCGTCTGGACGCACGCCACGCTACGCTGCGCCAGCGGGCGCTGGATGCTTGGCACGGGCTGCCGGGGCTGCAGATCATAGGCAACCCCGAGGCCGACCGCGCGTTGCCGTTCTTTTCGATCCGCCTCGTTGACGAGACGGGCAAAGACCGGCTGCATCCGCTTCTTCTGACGCGCATTCTGTCGGATTGTTTCGGCATTCAGGCGCGTGGTGGATGCGCCTGTGCGGGGCCTTATGGGCATCGGCTCTTGGGGATCGACGAGGCCACATCTGAAGCCATCCGCGCCCGCATCCTGAGGGGCGATCCGCTGCTCAAGCCCGGTTGGACCCGTTTCAACCTCTCCGCACTGATGGACGATGAAAAGGCCGACAAGGTGATCGACGCGATCCGCCTGATCGCCTTCAACCCCGAGCGCTATGCCGCGCTCTACAGCTTCGACGCCGCCACAAACGATTTCACGCTTCGCAAGAAATCGGCGGCCTAGTCTTCCTCCTCGGGCCGGTCTGATTTCATCAGCCGGTCCGCTTTTTTCCGCACCAGTACCGATCGCAGATCGTGCATCGCCAGAAGAAGGCGGTCGGTCACGTCTTCGAGCTGCGCGTCGCTCGCCTTGGCCTGCGCCCAGTGGGTCGTCTGGTTGAGATAATCGACCGCGCGGTGGATATCGTCGATATCGCGCTCGGCCAGAAGGGCGATGCGCTCGGCCATCCAGCCTTGGATAGCCGCCACATCAGCCTCGGTCAGCGCCTTGTCGCCCTGCGGCTTGATCTCGCCATTCCTGACATTGACCATCGCGATCTGGGTCATCTCGATCCGGCGCTGGCGGTTCTCCGTATCCACGCGGAAAACCGTCGCGCCGTTGTCGCGCACCCGGAAATAGTAGTCGGGCAGGTCTGTCGCCATGGGCTTCCTACTTGAGGCCTGCGCAGAAGGTTTGGATCCGTGCGCAGGCTTCGGTCAGTGCTTCGTCGGAGGTAGCGTAGCTGACGCGGAAGTTTGGCGAAAGCCCGAAGGCCGCGCCGAACACCACGGCAACGCCGGTCTCTTCGAGAAGGGCGGTAGCAAAGGCTTCGTCGTTGTCGATCAGCGTGCCTGCGGCGCTTGTCTTGCCGATGCAGGCAGAGATGTCGGGATAGACATAGAAGGCGCCCTCGGGGCGGGGGCATTTTACGCCCTTCGCCTGATTGAGCATCGATACCACAAGATCGCGCCGCCGCTGAAAGAGCGCCTTGTTGCTCTCGATATAATCCTGCACCCCGTTCAGCGCCTCGACCGCCGCCCACTGGCTGATCGACGAGGGGTTCGAGGTCGATTGCGACTGGATCTTGCCCATGGCCTTGATGAGCGGCACTGGGCCTGCGGCATAGCCGATGCGCCAGCCGGTCATGGCATAGGCTTTCGACACGCCATTAACCGTGAGCGTCCGGTCATAAAGCCCAGGCTCGACCTGCGCCGGTGTGCAGAATTTGAAATCGTCGAAAACGAGGTGTTCATACATATCGTCCGACATGACCCAGACGTGCGGGTGGCTCATCAAAACGTCGGTCAGCGCCTTCAGGTCGTCCCAGCTATAGCCCGCGCCGGTGGGGTTCGAGGGCGAGTTGAAGAGGAACCATTTGGTTTTCGGCGTGATCGCGGCCTCAAGTTGGGCTGCGCTGATCTTATAGCCCTTGTCCATCGCCCCTTCGATAACCACCGGCTCGCCGCCCGCAAGGAGGACCATATCGGGATAAGACACCCAATAGGGCGCGGGGATGATCACCTCGTCGCCGGGGTTCAGCGTCGCCATGAGCGCGTTATAGAGCACCTGTTTGCCGCCGGTGCCGACCGTAACCTGCGCGGGCTCGTAGCTGAGGTCATTCTCGCGCTTGAACTTGGCGCAGATCGCTTTCTTCAGCTCGGGGATGCCGTCGACGGCGGTATATTTTGTCTTGCCCTCGTTGATCGCCTTGATCGCCGCGTCCTTGATGTTCTGCGGCGTGTCAAAATCAGGCTCGCCCGCGCCGAGCGCGATGATATCGCGGCCTGCGGCCTTCAGCTCGGCGGCCTTGGTCGTCACGGCGATGGTGGGCGAAGGTTTGACGCGGTCGAGTGTCGCGGAAAGAAAGGTCATAAAGGGCTCCCGGTGGCCAATTGGCTCTGTCCGTGTCATAGGGTGGGGCTCAATCGCGTTCAAGAAGCAAGGAGAGCCCATGACCGAGACAAACGAAAGCGACTGGTTCAGTGAAGAAACCGCAACCTTTGGCGATCGTCTGGCAGGGGCGAGAGAAGGGGCCGGTCTTTCACAAAAGGAACTGGCCGCGCGGGTGGGTGTCCGGACGTTGACGGTGATCGCTTGGGAAAACGACGCCAAGGAACCACGCGCCAATCGGCTGCAGATGCTGGCCGGAATTCTGGGCGTCAGCCTCAGCTGGCTTCTGACGGGCAAGGGCGAGGGGCCGGAAGGTCCTGCTGATTTCAAAGAGCTGCCCGAAGACCTGAACCTTCTTCTGGCCGACCTGCGCGAATTGCGGACGCAGATGGCCACTTCGGCCGAGCGCATGGCGCGGCTGGAAAAGCGCATCCGTACCGCGATCAAGGATATGGCATGACAAACGAGGGGCGCGATATCCGCATCAAGCGCCTCGCCATGCGGTCGATGCGGCGCGGGATCAAGGAGATGGACTTGATCCTCTCGGCCTATGCCGGCGCGCATCTGGCGGCGATGAGCGAGGCCGACCTCGATCTTTACGAGGCGCTTCTGGAAGAGAGCGACCACGACCTCTATCGCTGGGTCTCGGGGCAGGATCACGCGCCTGATCGCTTTGCCGGTCTGATCGCCGAGATTGCCACAGGCGCGGTGGGGATCGTCCGCCCGCGCTAGGGCGCGGAGTTTAACCGAATTTTGGCCTTTTTCGTTGAAATCTTGCGCTGTCGCAGGAGAACGGAGACGAAGATG
>RFZI01000009.1 GCA_009920775.1 Paracoccaceae bacterium
GCCGATTTCACCCATTGGCCGACCCTCGATCCGGTGATGCCGCAGGGGATCGAATGGATGTGGCTCGGCATGGTCGGCGCGGCCTCGGCTCTGGCGCACCTGCTGATGACCTATGCCCTGCGCTTTGCCCCCTCGACCACGCTCGCGCCGCTGCACTATCTCGAGCTCATCAGCGCTGCGATCCTTGGCTATCTGTTCTTCAGCGATTTCCCGAACTTGCTGACTTGGGCGGGCATCGCGATCATCGCGCTCTCGGGCCTCTACATCGTGCACCGCGAGCGCATCACCGCGCGGCGCGGGTCGGTGGTCATGCCGCAGGTCTCGCCGCCGCGCAGCCCGAACTGAGCGATGTCAAAGCACTCTCATCTCGACCGGCCCTTTATCGGCATCCTGTTCATGCTGGGCTTTTGCGTGCTTGCCCCCTTGGGCGATGCGTTGGCCAAGGTCTTGGGCGGGCGGCTCGATCTGGGGATGCTGGTGCTGACCCGCTTTGCGGCGCAAGCGGCGATCCTTCTGCCGATTGCGCTCTGGTCAGGGGCGGCGCTCATGCTGCGCGGGCGGGTGCTGGCGCTTGTGACGACCCGAACGCTCCTGCATATCGCCGGCATCAGCACGATGTTCACCTCGCTGCGCTATCTGCCCTTGGCCGATGCGCTGGCCATCGCCTTCGTGATGCCCTTCGTCATGCTGCTTCTGGGCAAGTTCGTCTTGGGCGAAGAGGTGGGCCCGCACCGGCTTTGGGCTTCGGTCGTGGGCTTTGCCGGGACGCTTCTTGTGATCCAGCCCAATTTCGCCGAGGTCGGCGCGCCTGCCCTTCTGCCGGTTGGCGTGGCCGTGATCTTCGCCCTCTTCATGCTGGTGACGCGCCAGATCGCCAAAGAGATCGATCCCGTCACGCTTCAGGCGGTGAGCGGGCTTCAGGCCAGCGCGATCCTCTTGCCGGTTTTGATTTTCCTGCCCGACCTGCCGGGCAGCGGGTTTGCCGCCTTTGATCTGACGACCGGCTGGCTCCTTCTCGCGCTCGGATCAGTCGGCACCGCCGCGCACCTTTTGATGACATGGAGCCTGCGCTTTGCCCCCGCCTCGACGCTTGCACCGATGCAATACCTTGAGATCCCCTTCGGCACGGTGATCGGCTGGCTCATCTTCCGCGATCTGCCCAATGGCCTCGCCGCGCTTGGCATCCTCGTGACGATCGGCGCCGGTCTCTACATCATCCTGCGCGAAAGGCGGCTTGCACGGAGCTGACGACCACATCGAAGCCTTCGAGAGGCACGGCCATCAGCACCGGCCCTTCGGCGCGGACCCTGACCTCGCCCGCCACCTCGTTCGAGATCGAGATGAACCCGTCCGGCGCCATATCGGCCCCGTCGACATCCCAACGCAGACCTTCGGTCCAAAGCCGCGCTGCGCCCATGGGCAGGAGCGATAGACGCATCCCACCCGGCAGCGAAAGGCGCAGACCCATCTCGGGCACCACGCAGCAGACATCCGCGTCGTTCAAAAGGATCACGGCCCGATCCCGATGCCGCGCCAAGACGTTGAGCGAGGCGAGGCTGTGATCCATACGCCCGCCAAGAAACCCGACCCCGATCACCAAGGGCGCGGCAATCCGCGTCAGGCATTTCTCGAAGTCGGTCGTTTCCTGCTCTGGGATGTGATACAAGCGGTCTGCGCATGCCGCGCGCGCCGCGGGCGCCAAACTGTCCATGTCTCCGATGATGGCAACGGGCGAGAGCCCGGCGGCGAGCACATCGTCAGCCCCGCCATCGGCCGCAACGATTCTCGGCGCAACGGCTCTCGCCAGAGTCAGAAGTTCAGCAACAATCGGGCCGCCGCCAATCAAAGTAACCGCATCTTCGAGATCAACAATCATGGAGCCTGCCGCCGATTACCTTCATTTTAGGAAACATTCCCTAAAAGTGTCACAAAATGACACCGACCTGATCTCGTTTCCGTTCCGGGTTGCGAACCAATTGGTGATAAACAGACTGACGGTGGGAATGGCAGAAAGCGAGTAAAGAATGGTTGGATCGAGCAAGATTTTGACCGTCTCCTATGGCACTTTCTCGTGCACGCTCGAAGGTTTCGACGATTCCTTCGACACGATGAAGGCCATTGCGGAGTATTTCCGCGATCTTGCGGCGGACGACCGCTACTTTGGCGCAGAGCCTCCGACTCCGGATGCCGATATGCTTGCCCGGATTGCCGAGCGCGAAATCGATCGCCGGGTCGAAGCACGGATGGAGTCGTCAGGAATTGTCCTGCGGGCTGCGATTGCCGACGAAGCGCGGGCCGCTCCCGCGCCCCAGCCAGTTCGTGCCGAGGCCCAGCCCGCGCCGGAGACCGCCACAGAACCAGCCGCCGAGGAAATCTATGTGCCGCCGATGCCGGCGCCGCGCGACGAACCGGCCACCGTCGATGCCGAGAGCGTCGCCGCCAAACTCCAGCGCATCCGCGCGGTCGTTGGCCGCTCCGCCACGGCTGGTGCTTCGGAAAGCTATGTCGAAGACCTTTCCCTTGCCGAGGTTGTGGCCGATCCGGTCGTCGATCAATCCTATGACGACGAAGGTGAAGAGCCGGTCGCAGAGATGATCGCTGAGCCGGTCGAGGCGTTTGACGAGCCGGTCTTTGAAGAGCTGGCCGTTGCTGACGCCGCGGAGAACTTCGTCGCTGAGCTGGCCCAAGAGGCCGACCTTGCCGACGAGGATGGCATTGTCGCAACAGAAGAAGTTCTGGCCGAGATCCCCGAGGAAATCCTCGAGGATGAGGTCAGCGAAGAAGACATAGCCGAGCTTGAGGCGTTGATCGCTGCCGCCGACGACGCTGAAGACCTTTATGAAGAGGACTTCGACGAGGTCTCGGAGGAGGATGAGGCCGCCGTTGCCGAAACCGAAGAATTGGACGACGACGAAGACGGCTGGGATGAGGTCGAGAATGATCTTGCCGCCGACGGCACTATCGAAGAACCGATCAGCAGCAAGGTTTTTCAGCTGACCGAAGCTATGGAAGCCGAGGATGACGCCGAAGAGGCCTATGCCGAGGACGATGCCGACGACGAAGCCGATGTTGACCTGATCGCCGCCGTCGCTGAGGAAGCGCCGGATCTGGCCGCACTTGACGGTCTGGAAGAACTTGAAGCCTTCAACGAGTTCGACGACGGCGAATTGTCGGAAGAGGACGAAGCGGCCCTGATGCGGGATCTCGCTTGGGCCGACGAGGACGAGGATGACGACGAAGCCGACGAGATGGCCTTCGACGAAGACGACCTCGATGAAGACCTAGACGAAGAAGACATCACACCGGTCGAAAGCGCCCGCGAGATGCTCGGCGCCGAGCCGGACGAGGATGAGGCCGCGATGGCCCGGATCATGTCCCAGACCGATGTCGAGATGGATCAGCCCGAGAACAAGGTGCGCCGCGACGCGATCGCCCACCTGAAAGCCGCCTATGCGGCAACCGAGGCGGCCCGCGCTCTTGGCGAAACGCCGGGCGACGACACCGAAGTGCGTAGCGCCTTCCGTCAGGATCTCGACACTGTGATCCGACCCGTGCGCCGCGTCCCGCGCCCCGAAAGTGGCGAACATCGTACCGAACGCCCCGAGCGTCCCGAGCGTCCCCGCGTCGCGCCCCTGCGGCTGGTTGCCTCTCAGCGCGTCGACATAGAGCCGGCGCCGGTGTCGCCCGCGGCAATCTCGCCCGTGCGCCCGCGCCGGGCCGAGCCGGTCGAGCGCCCACAAGCGGCCACCCCGCGTGGCGCCGGCAGCTTTGCCGACTATGCCGAAGAGGTTGGCGCGACGAGCCTTGCCGAGCTTCTCGAAGCGGCAGCCGCCTATACCTCTTATGTCGAAGGCGTCGATGAATTCTCGCGCCCGCAGATCATGAAGAAGGTCCGAGACCTCTCGCCGGACGACTTCAACCGCGAGGACGGGCTGCGCTCTTTCGGGACGCTCCTGCGCCAAGGCCGGATCATGAAGATCCGCAACGGCCGGTTCCAGGTGTCGGAGCAGACCCGCTTCCGCCCCGAGCCGCGCGCCGCACAGGGCTGAACCACCAGACAGAAAGAAGAAAAGGCGGAGGAACCCCCTCCGCCTTTTTCATTTTTCGCCGTCGGTCTCTTGCGGCGCGTCGGGATCGGCCTTGCCCACCCCGAGAAAGACAAACCTCAGCGGGAAGGCCCAAGCCACCCCAAGAAAGATATAGGTCGGCAGTTCAAGCCAATGCGGCAGGCGGTCCATAGACGACATGATCGTAACTGCCATGACCACATAAGCGGGCAGGCCCACGATCAGGACCAGAAGCGAAAGCCTGCGGCGGGCCTTATAGCTCAAAGCCATCGGATCAGTCCGCGAAAGGATCGGTGACGAGGATCGTGTCCTCACGCTCGGGCGAGGTCGACAGAAGCGCCACGGGGCATTCGATCAGCTCTTCGATCCGGCGGACGTATTTGATCGCATTGGCCGGCAGATCCGCCCAGCTGCGTGCGCCTTCGGTGGATTCGCTCCAGCCCGGCAGTTCTTCATAGATCGGCGTGCAACGGGCCTGCTGGTCGGCGGCGGTCGGCAGATAGTCGAGGCGCTGACCGTCGAGATCGTAGCCGACACAAACCTTCAGCGTCTCGAACCCGTCGAGCACGTCGAGCTTGGTCAGTGCGATACCATTGACGCCCGAGGTGGCGCAGGTCTGGCGCAGAAGGCAGGCATCGAACCAGCCGCAGCGGCGCTTGCGGCCCGTGGTGGTGCCAAACTCGTGGCCGCGCTGGCCAAGGCGATCACCATCGGCATCGAAAAGTTCGGTCGGGAACGGGCCCTCGCCCACGCGGGTGGTATAGGCCTTGACGATACCGAGGACGAAATCAATGCCGCCCGGGCCCATGCCGGTGCCGGTGGCGGCTTGGCCTGCGATCACGTTTGACGAGGTCACATAGGGATAGGTGCCGAAGTCGATATCGAGAAGGGCACCCTGAGCGCCTTCGAAGAGGATGCGCTTGCCGGCCTTGCGGGCGTCGTTCATCACCTTCCAGACGGGGGCGGCGAAGGGCAGGATCTGCGGCGCGATGGCGCGGAGCTCGGCCAAGAGCGCATCGCGGTCGATCGGGCCAAGGCCCAGACCAGAGCGCAGCGCGTTGTGGTGCACCAGAGCACGGTCGACACGCAGCTCGAGCGTTGCGTCATCGGCCAGATCGGCCACGCGGATCACGCGGCGGCCCACCTTGTCTTCATAGGCCGGGCCGATGCCGCGGCCGGTCGTGCCAATCTTGGCGACCGAATTCTGGCTCTCGCGGGCACGGTCGAGCTCGCCGTGGAACGGCAAGATCAGCGGCGTGTTCTCGGCGATCATCAGGGTCTCGGGGGTGATCTCGACGCCTTGGGCGCGGATGCCGGCGATTTCCTTCACGAGGTGCCAGGGATCAAGCACAACACCGTTGCCAATGACCGAGAGCTTGCCGCCGCGCACGACGCCCGAGGGCAGCGCATGGAGCTTGTAAACCGTGCCATCAACAACCAACGTGTGGCCCGCGTTATGGCCGCCCTGAAAGCGGGCGATCACGTCAGCCCGCTCGCTCAGCCAGTCGACGATCTTGCCCTTGCCCTCGTCGCCCCACTGTGCGCCGACAACCACCACGTTTGCCATGATTGGAATCCCTTTGGTGTAAACCCGCGCCCGTATAACGCCGCGCCCCATGAAGCGAAACCTCAATTTCGCCGCAGGGCTGGACGGGGCCGCCCGACCGCGCCATGTTTTACCCAAGGACAACCGGAGGCTGACATGGGCTTTCTCTTGCGCTGGGGCTTTGCCTTTGCCCTGCTGGCCGCGACCTATAACCCGACCAAGTGGAATTATGCCCACTGGGCCAGCGTGGGTTGGGGCGATCAGATGTCGCTTGTCGTGCTGGCGGGGCTAGTCCTGTTCATCGGCTATGTCATCTATGTGCGGGCCACGCTGCGGTCGATCGGCGTCTTTGGCATGGTCCTCTTGCTGGCGGTGGCCGGAACCCTCGTTTGGGTGCTTTACGATTACGACGTGATCGACCTGACCAACCCCACGGTCAACACATGGCTCGGCCTCCTGATCGTTTCGCTGGTGCTGGCGATCGGGCTTGGATGGTCGATCGTGCGCAGGCGGCTTTCGGGGCAGGCCGATGTCGATGACGTGGACGAATAGAGCCCATTCCCCGATTGAGGGCTTGCGGCTTGCGTCCTCACCTTCTAGATACCTCCCGGTTATTGCCGTCTAGATGAGACCAATATGGAAAACGTCGTCCTTGTCATTCACCTGATCCTTGCGCTTTCGCTGATTGGCGCGGTGCTTTTACAGCGCTCCGAGGGTGGCGGCCTTGGCATGGGTGGCGGCAGCGGCGTCATGTCGGCGCGTGGTGCGGCCACGGCGATGGGCAAGGTCACTTGGGCTCTGGCCATCGGTTTCATCTGCACCTCGATCGCGCTCACCATCATCGCCGCCGAGAAATCGGCCGGTGTTTCGGTGATCGACCGCCTCGGCACGGCTCCGGTCGAGGCCCCTGTTTCGACCACGCCGGATCTTGGTTCGGATCTCTTGATGCCGAGCGCGGATGACGGCGCACCGCTGCTTCCAAGCGGCAACTAACCACTAGCCTTTGCCCCCTTATGGGCATACGCAACATCATGTTGCGTAACCGGTTGCGTTTGCGGGGCGAATCCGGCTACACTGAATTCCCGTGATGATGCGATCCTGAAGGATGCCTCGCGGGGCCGCATTTCCTGAAATTTGAAGAGCGAAAAAGGGGACGAGCGGCCCATGGCGAGATATGTTTTCATTACCGGCGGCGTGGTCTCCTCGCTGGGCAAAGGCCTTGCTTCGGCGGCACTCGGGGCGCTCCTTCAAGCGCGGGGCTTTTCGGTGCGCCTGAGGAAACTCGATCCCTATCTCAACGTCGATCCGGGCACGATGTCGCCTTTCGAGCACGGCGAGGTCTTCGTCACTGACGACGGCGCCGAGACCGACCTCGACCTTGGCCACTATGAGCGCTTCACCGGTGTCGCGTGCCGCAAGACCGATTCCGTCTCCTCGGGGCGCATCTATTCCAACGTGCTCGAGAAAGAGCGCCGCGGCGATTACCTCGGCAAGACCATTCAGGTCATTCCGCACGTGACCAACGAGATCAAGGATTTCCTTCGCGTCGGCGACGAGGAAGTGGATTTCATGCTCTGCGAGATCGGCGGCACGGTGGGCGATATCGAGGGCCTGCCTTTCTTCGAGGCGATCCGCCAGTTCGCCCATGAAAAGCCGCGCGGCGAGTGTATCTTTATGCACCTCACCCTCCTGCCCTATCTCGCTGCCTCGGGCGAGTTGAAAACCAAGCCGACCCAGCACTCGGTGAAAGAGCTCCAGTCGATCGGTATCGCACCGGATGTGCTCGTCTGCCGGTCGGAGCATCCGATCCCTGAGCGCGAGCGTGAGAAGATCGCGCTCTTCTGTAACGTTCGCAAAGAGGCGGTCGTGGCGGCCTATGACCTGAAGTCGATCTATGAGGCGCCGCTCGCCTATCACCGCGAGGGGCTTGATCAGGCGGTGCTTGATGCCTTCGGTATCTCGCCGGCGCCGCGGCCGAACCTTGAGAAATGGCTCGACGTGCAGGACCGGATCCACAACACCGACGGAGAGGTGAATGTCGCCATCGTAGGCAAATATATCCAGCTTGAGGATGCCTATAAGTCGATCAAGGAAGCCCTGACCCATGGCGGCATGGCCAACCGGGTGAAGGTCAACGTCAATTGGGTCGACGCTGAGGATTTCGACCGCGAGGATGTGGGCGAGCGGCTTTCCGGCTATCACGCGATCCTCGTGCCGGGCGGCTTCGGTGAGCGCGGCACCGAAGGCAAGATCAAGGCTGCACAATTCGCGCGTGAGCGGAATGTGCCCTATCTCGGCATCTGTCTGGGGATGCAGATGGCGGTGATCGAGGCGGCACGCAATGTCGCTGGTGTGGCCAAGGCGGGATCGGAAGAGTTTGACCACGAGAAGGGTGAGAAGCGCTTCGAGCCGGTCGTCTATCACTTGAAAGAATGGGTGCAGGGCAACCACACCGTGAGCCGCAAGGCAGATGACGACAAGGGCGGCACGATGCGCCTTGGCGCCTATAGCGCCAACCTCAAGGAAGGCTCGAAGGTGGCGGAGGTTTATGGCGCGACGGCAATCGAAGAGCGGCACCGCCATCGCTATGAGGTGGACCTCAAGTACAAGGACAAGCTGGAGAGCTGTGGTCTGGTGTTTTCGGGGATGAGCCCGGACGGGCGGCTGCCGGAGATCGTCGAGTGGAAGGACCATCCCTGGTTCATCGGCGTGCAGTATCACCCCGAGTTGAAGTCCAAGCCCTTTGCGCCGCATCCTTTGTTTGCCGATTTCATTCGCGCGGCGGTGGATACCTCGCGGCTCGTGTAAGAGGGGGCTCTGCCCCCTCCCCTTCGGGGCTCCCCCGGAGTATTTGAGGCCAAAAGAAGCGGAAGGCGGGATGTTCTCCTATCAGCACGGCTATCATGCGGGGAATATGGCGGATGTGCACAAGCACGCGCTTTTGGCGTGGATGCTGGGGTATCTGACGCAGAAGGACAAACCGCTGAGTTATCTGGAGACGCACGCGGGCCGCGGGCTTTACCGGCTGGATGCGCCCGAGGCCATGAAGACCGGCGAGGCGGCGGCGGGGATAGAACGGGTGAAGCAGCTTGGCTGGTTTGCGGCGGAGCATTCCTATGCAGTTGCGCTGGCGAAAGTGCGGGCCGCGCATGGGGCGGCGGCTTATCCGGGGTCGCCTTTGGTGGCGGAGGGGTTCCTGCGGGCGGGAGACCGGATGGTGCTTGCCGAGTTGCATCCGCAAGAGCACGCGGCGCTTGCCGGGGTCATAGGCGGGCGGGCGCAGGTTTTGAAAGAGGACGGGGCGAAGATGGCGCTGCGTCTGGTGCCGCCGGAGCCGAAGCGGGGCTTGATGCTCATTGATCCGAGCTATGAGATCAAGGGCGACTATGAGGCGGCGGCCAAGCTCGTGCGGCAGGTGCATGGGCGGTGGGCGGTCGGCGTGATCGTGCTGTGGTATCCGATCCTGACCTCGGGGCTGCATCGGTCGATGATTGTCGAGTTGGAGCGGGCTTTGCCGGACGGTGTGCGCCATGAGGTGCGGTTTCCGCCGGCGCGCGAGGGGCACCGGATGGTCGGATCGGGGCTTTTCGTCGTCAATCCTCCTTTCGGCTTCAGCGCCGAGGCGGCGCGGCTTTCACGGCTCTTTGACGGTCTCACCCCCTTTTCGGGGTGAGCGAGGAAGCCTATACCTCTTTCTATGCTTAGCCGTCTTATCCGCCAACTCACTTCGCCCGCCCCTGATCCCCTTGACGGGGCCGATGCCCGTGTGGCGCTTGGCGCACTTCTGGTGCGGATTGCCAAGGCGGACGGGGACTATTCCGCAGGCGAGATTGCGCGGATCGACCGGGTTCTGGCGAAACGTTACGGGCTCAATGCCGTCGAGGCGGCGGAGCTGCGGGAGGAGTGCGAGGCCATCGAACACGAGGCGCCGGATACGGTCCGGTTTACACGCGCGATCAAGGCGGCGGTTGATTATGATGATCGGGCGGGCGTGATCGAGGCGATGTGGTCGGTCGTGCTGGCCGATGGCCAGCGCGAGAGCCACGAGGACGCGCTGATGCGGATGGTGGCGCCGATGCTCGGGCTGTCGGATCAGGAGAGCAACGCGATCCGGCGCCGGCTGGAGGGACAGGGAGGCTAGCGATGTTCGCCGCTCTGCCCATGTATGACCGGCCCGACAATCGCGCTGCGCATGACCGGCTTTGGGGGGCGATCCGGGATGGGCTGCGGGCGCGGGGCGTCGAGGCGCCGGAGGCACTTGACCGCGAGACCTTCTACTCAGATTGCTGGGCGCGGCCTGACCTGACGCTCGGGCAGATCTGCAACCTGCCCTATCGGACGACGTTTGTAGGCAAGGTGACACCCATCGCCGCCTCGGATTATGGGCTCGAGGGGTGTGAACCGGGCTATTACCGCTCGGTCTTCGTGGTGCGGAAGGAGGATCCGGCCGAACGGCCCGAAGATCTCGTCGGGCGGCCGATGGCCTATAGCGATGCGCTGTCGCAGTCGGGCTATGGGGCGGTGGCAAGTTGGGCACGAAAGACCGGCTTTCGGCTGAAACCTGCGCTCAGAACCGGCGCGCATATTGACTCGCTACGCGCCGTTGCTTCGGGCAAGGCAGATTTCGCCACCATCGACGCGCAGACCCTGCGGGTTCTGACCCCGACCGTGCCCGAGACCCGCGCCCTCAAGATCATCGGAGCGACGCCGCCGAGCCCGGGGATGACCTTCATTACCGCGCCTGGCAACGATCCGGCGCCGTTCCGCGCGGCCATTGGCGAGGCCATCGCCGGCCTCAACCCGGCAGACGCGTCGATTCTCGGGCTTCGCGGGATTGTTGTACTGCCGCCCGAGGCCTATGATCCGGTGCTGCCGCCGCCGCTTTCTTTCTGGGCAAACTGACCAATTCAGTTGCACAAAATGGCAAGTGCGACTAGCCAGCCGCTCAGAAAGGGCGTTGCAAAGGGGCGAAATTTCCGCCCTACTCCACGCTTGAACAAGGAAGTGCTGCCAACCGTGACGACGAAAACCCCGGTCATCGAGATCCGCGATCTCCATAAATCCTATGGGGCTCTGGAAGTCCTCAAAGGCGTCGATATTACCGCCCCGGCAGGCCATGTGGTCTCGCTCATCGGTTCGTCCGGCTCGGGCAAGTCGACGCTTCTGCGCTGCTGCAACCTTCTGGAAGACAGCCAGAAGGGCGAGGTGATTTTCAACGGAGAGCCCGTGCGCTGGCGCGGCGAGGGTCTGCACCGACATCCCGCCGACCGCGAACAGATGATCCGCATCCGCACCAACCTGTCGATGGTGTTCCAGCAGTTCAATCTCTGGGCGCATATGACGATCCTGCAGAACGTCATGGAAGCGCCTGTTCACGTTCTCAAGCGCGAAAAGGCCGAGGTCGAGGCCGCGGCGCGGCGCTATCTCGAGAAGGTCGGCATCGGCGATAAATGCGAGGCCTACCCCGCGCAGCTTTCGGGTGGCCAGCAACAGCGCGCCGCGATTGCGCGCGCCCTCTGCATGGAGCCCAAGGCACTTCTTTTTGACGAGCCGACTTCGGCGCTCGACCCCGAGCTCGAGCAGGAGGTCGTCAAGGTGATCAAGGATCTTGCCGCCGAGGGGCGTACGATGATCCTCGTGACCCATGACATGCGCCTCGCCAATGATGTAAGTGATCATGTCGTGTTCCTGCATCAGGGCAGAATCGAAGAAGAAGGCGATCCCAAATCGCTCTTCGGCAGCCCCAAAACCGAACGACTTCAACAGTTCCTGTCGGCCACTGTGTCGGCGTGAAACGCAACCTAGGGAGACCCCAATGAAGAAACTGATCCTGACGACCGCCGTTCTGGCGCTCACCGCTGGCGCGGCCATGGCCGATGTCGTGCGCATGGGCACCGAGGGCGCCTACCCTCCGTACAACTACATCGACGATGCCGGTCAGGTTGCCGGCTTCGAGCGCGATCTCGGCGACGAGCTCTGCGCCCGCGCTGGCCTGACCTGCGAGTGGGTGACCAACGACTGGGATTCGATCATTCCGAACCTCGTGTCGGGCAACTACGACACCATCATCGCCGGCATGTCGATCACTGCCGAGCGTGATGAGGTCATCGACTTCACCCAAGACTACTACCCGCCGACCGCGTCGCGCTATGTCGCCGCGTCTGAGGGTGTTGATCTGGCCGGTGGTGTGATCTCGGCCCAGACCGCGACCATTCAGGCCGCCTATATCGCCGAGTCGGGCGCGACCCTTCTCGAGTTCGCCACCGCTGACGAGACCATCGCCGCCGTTCAGAACGGCGAGGTTGATGCCGTGTTCGCCGATTACGACTTCCTCCTGCCGGTGGTCGAGGCCTCGGGCGGCGCGCTGATGTTCGTGGGCGAGCCGGTTGCGCTTGGCGGCGGTGTCGGCATGGGCCTGCGCGAGAGCGACGGCGAGCTGCGCGACAAGTTCAACGCCGCGATCGACTCGATGAAGGCCGATGGCTCGCTCAACGCGCTTCTCGCCAAGTGGTTCGGCGAAGAAGCTCCGGGCTACTAAGACCAATCAGTGGCGGCGCCTTCGGGTGCCGCCGCTCCCCTTTCCTCTCACGGTCCCATGTTTGAATTTTGCGCCGATCCAGCCAGCCTCGCTGGCATCGAGTGGCTCTCCTGCTACCTGACCACGGGCAAGCACATGGGGCTCTACTGGGCCGTGGGCACCGTCCTGCTTCTGCTCGCCATCACCGCACCGGCCGCCCTTCTCTTTGGCTTCGGCGGCGCTTCGGCGGCGCGGTCGCATTTCCGACCGCTCAGCTGGTTTGGCAAAGGCTATATCGCCATTGTCCGCGGTGTGCCGGATATCGCTTTCTTCCTCTTCTTCGTGATCGCGCTCGATCAGGGCTTCGAGTGGATCCGCCACCAGATCAAATGCCCCGACTGGGATCAACCGATCCGGCAGGGCAATGATTTCATCGTCTGCGCCGCAGCCAAGCTGCCGCTTTCCTCTTCGCCGCAGGTCTATCACGAGATCTACGGCTTCTTCCTTGCCGTCCTGACCTTCGCGATCGTCTTTGGCGCCTTTGCCGCCAACGTACTTTATGGCGCGATGCGGGCTGTGCCCCACGCCCAGATGGAAACCGCCGAGGCCTATGGCATGTCCCACCGTCAGGCGTTCTGGCGGATCATGGTGCCGCAGATGTGGGTCTATGCCCTGCCCGGCCTGTCGAACCTGTGGATGGTCTTGATCAAGGCGACACCGCTTCTTTTCCTCTTGGGCGTCGAGGATATCGTCTATTGGGCGCGCGAGCTTGGGGGGATGAAAACCCCGCAATTCACCGACTATCCCCACGCCGACTGGCGCGTGTGGTATTTCCTCGCGCTCCTCGTTTTCTATCTGGCGTTCACCCATGTCTCTGAGATCGTGCTGGCCAGAATTTCCCGCCGCCTGTCGCATGGGCAAGCAACGCTGGCTGGCGAGAAACAGCGCAAGGGCCCGCGCGGCCGTGGAAAGGCCGCCGCATGAGCTGTTGGGATACGATTGCCGATTATGCACTCCGTTCGCAGGGGATCGGCGAGCGGCTTCTGCCGCGCAGTGATTTCACCCTGTGCCAGCAGTTTACCCTGATCGGCTCGGGGATGATCTGGAATATCTATTTCGGCGTCCTGGCACTGGTTTCCGGCTTTATGCTGGCTACGGGGGTCGCTGTCGCAAAGGCGCACCATCAGCTCTGGCTTCGCAAGCCGGCCGAGTGGTTTATCTTCGTCTTTCGCGGCTCGCCGCTCTTCATCCAGTTCTTCTTCGCCTACTTCCTGTTCCAGAGCCTCAAGGCCGGCTATCCCTTCTTCGGCGCTTTCACCGCTGCGTGGTTGGGGGCGCTGCTCGTCCTTTTCCTCAACACTGCCGCCTATTCCGCCGAGATCTTCTACGGCGCGCTCATGTCGGTGCCGAAAGGCGACGTGGAAGCCGCTGATGCCTATGGAATGTCGGGCTGGCCCCGCTTTCGGCGGGTGATCTGGCCGACGATGCTGCGGCTGGCGTGGCCCGCCTATACCAACGAGGCGATTTTCCTCTTCCACGCAACGACACTGGTGTTCTTCTCGGGCTTTCCAGCCTCTCAGCAGAGGGGCGATGCGCTCTACTACGCCAGCTACTTTGCCGACAAAACGTTCAACCCCTTCATCCCCTATCCGATCCTCGCCTTCTACTTCATTTTGCTGACCCTCACGGTGATCGGCCTCTTCGGATTGGTGAACAAGCGGCTGAACCATCACCTGCCGAAAGATCGGCGCGCCAAAATTCGCTTGCGTGTGAACCTGATCCGGTAGTATCACACATATGATCAAATTTTCAGGGTGGGTCCGAACGGGACTGATTCCAGTCGTTCGGCTGCTACAACCCTCTACGAGGAATTTGATCATAAAAGCATTAGGCCCAAGGGCATGGACCTCAAATGCGGCACCCCGAGCGGGGGTGGCCAGCGGTGTGCAACTGCACGACTGACAGGCAAATCCCTGCGGCTCCGCTTCTGAATGTCTAGGCATTGGCGCCAATTATTTGGTGACAAAATGACTAGCTGGCTCGATGAGCACCCCGAAATCCGCAACGTGCGCGCCGGTGCGGCCGACCTCAATGGACAGGCGCGCGGCAAGCGCGTGCCGATCCGCTTCGCACGCAAACTCGAAGAAGACGGGATGCGCTTCCCGCTTTCGGTTCTCAACCTCGATATCTGGGGCGAGGACGTCGAGGACAGCCCCCTTGTGTTTGAAATCGGCGACCCCGACGGCGTCCTGATGCCGACCGAGCGCGGCTATGTTCCGCTGCCGTGGCTCGAGACCCCTTCGGCGTTGCTGCCTTTGTGGATGTACACTGAAGAAGGCGAGCCCTTTGGCGGCGATCCACGTCATGCACTGGCCAATGTCCTTGAGCGTTACAAGACGCTCGGGCTGACGCCGGTGGTGGCCACGGAGATGGAATTCTACCTCGTCGACGATTCCGGCATCGAGATCCGCCAGCCGAAATCCCCGCGCTCGGGCAAACGCCGCCCCGGCGCCGAGATCCTGAGCCTGCGGGCGCTCGATGCTTTCGACGCCTTCTTCAACGATCTCTATGACGGCTGCGAGGCCATGGACATTCCCACCGAGGCCGCGACCTCGGAGGTGGGCCTTGGTCAGTTCGAGATCAACCTCGTCCATGTGGACGATGCGCTGAAAGCGGCGGACGACGCCTATTTCTTCAAGATGCTGGTGCGCGGCCTTGCCCGCAAACACGGCATGGCGGCGAGCTTCATGGCCAAGCCCTATGCCGACTATGCCGGCAGCGGGATGCACGTCCATTTCTCGGTGATCGACAAAGACGGCAAGAACGTCTTTGCCAACGATACTTTCGAAGGCACGCCGCTGCTCCAGCAGGCGATCGCCGGTTGCCTCAAGGGCATTGCCGACCTGACGCTGATCTTTGCGCCCCATGGCAATAGCTATGACCGGCTCGTGCCCGAAAGCCACGCGCCGACCGGCATCTGCTGGGCCTATGACAACCGCACCGCCAGCGTCCGCGTGCCGGGCGGCAGCTTCAAGGCGCGCCGGATCGAGCACCGCGTTGCCGGTGGCGACGTCAACCCCTACCTCTTCCTTGCCGCTGTTCTCGGCTCGGCCCTGATCGGCATCGAAGACAAGCTCACGCCCCCTGCCCCGATCTCGGGCAACGCCTATGAGCAGGACCACCCGCAGATCCCCGACACATGGGAAGCCGCAATCGACCGGTTCGAGGAAAGCGACATCGCCGAGCGGATCTTCTCGCCGTTGCTCATTCAGAACCTCGTTCTGACCAAGCGGCAAGAGCTGCACTATCTCTCGTCGATGAGCGAGAGCGAAAAACTCGATCTCTATCTCGATACGGTGTGAGATAGGATAGACTCAAATCAGGCTGCCCCCTGTAGGGGCGGCCATCCAACTACGGTGATCCATGAAAATCGGTATCCTCCAGACCGGCCACGTCGCAGACAACCTTCAGGCTGCCAACGGCAACTATCCCGAAATCTTTGCGCGTTTTCTGGGCGCGGAAGGCTTCGAGACAGAGAACTATGCCGTGGTCGACAATGAGTTCCCCGCAAGCGCCGATGTGGCGGATGGCTGGCTCATTACCGGCTCGCGCCACGGCGTCTATGAGGACCACGACTGGATCAAGCCGCTCGAAGCGCTGATCCGCGAGATCTATGGCAAAGGAATTCCCCTGATCGGGGTCTGTTTCGGCCATCAGATCATTGCCCAAGCCCTCGGCGGCAAGGTCGAGAAATTCAAGGACGGCTGGGCCGTGGGCGCCACCAAATACAAACTCGGCGAGAAGGAACTGACCCTCAACGCCTGGCACCAAGACCAGGTCGTTGAGGTTCCTCCCGATGCGATCGTCGTCGGCACCAACGATTTTTGCCGGAATGCCGCCCTTCTCTATGGAGACAAGGCGTTCACGGTCCAACCCCACCCAGAAATAGACAAGAGATACATTGGAGACCTGCTCGAGCATCGCGCCCCCGGCGTTGTCCCCGAGGACATCCGCAGAAGCGCGATCGACCGGCTCGAAGAAGAGACCGACGCGGCGCATGTGGCGCAGATGTTCGGCAAGTTCTTCAAGGAAAAGAGGATTTCATGAGTAACTGGATTGAACAGATCCCCGCCGCCGCGCGGACCTATATCGAAAACAACCGCCTCGACGAGGTCGAATGCGTGATCGCCGACCTGCCGGGTATCGCCCGCGGCAAGGCCGTTCCCGCCGCCAAATGGGAGCGCCAGACCTCGTTCCACCTGCCGAACTCGATCTTCTACCAGACGATCACCGGCGACTGGGGCGAGGCGGCCGAGGATGGCTTTACCGAGCCGGACATGATCCTCAAGCCCGACCTAAACACCACCACCGCGGCCCCTTGGGCGGCGGACGGCACCTTGCAGGTGATCCACGATGCCTTTGACCTCAAGGGCAAGCCCATTGGCTGCGCCCCCCGCAACGTCCTCAAGCGCGTCGTTGAGCTTTACAAGAAAGAGGGCTGGACGCCCGTGGTCGCCCCCGAGATGGAATTCTATCTTGTCGGCCGCAACGTCGATCCCGCCAAGCCCATTGAACCGATGATGGGCCGCACCGGCCGCCCCGCCGCCGCCCGTCAGGCCTATTCCATGGCCGCGGTCGATGATTATGGCCCGGTGATCGACGATATCTACGAATTCTCGGAAATTCAGGGCATCGAGATCGACGGCATCACGCAGGAAGGCGGCGCCGGCCAGCTCGAGATCAACCTGCGCCACGGTGATCCGGTCAAGCTCGCCGACGAGGTGTTCTACTTCAAACGCCTGATCCGCGAGGCGGCACTCAAGCACGATTGCTTTGCAACCTTCATGGCCAAGCCCATCGAGGGCGAGCCGGGTTCGGCCATGCACATCCACCATTCGGTGGTCGACGAGAAGGGCAAGAACATCTTCGCCGGCCCCCAAGGCGGCGAAACGGATGCCTTCTTCCACTTCATCGGCGGCTTGCAGGAATATATGCCCGCCGTGATCGCGGTGATCGCGCCTTATGTGAACAGCTACCGCCGCTATGTCCGCAACCATGCCGCTCCGATCAACCTTGAATGGGGCCGCGACAACCGCACCACCGGCATCCGCATCCCCGTCTCGCCGCCCGAAGCGCGGCGGGTCGAGAACCGCCTCGCGGGTATGGACGGCAATCCCTATCTGGTGATCGCCGCCTCGCTGGCTTGCGGATATCTCGGCATGAAGAACGAGATCTGGCCCGACAAGCGCTTCCAAGGCGATGCCTACGAGGCCGAGGATGCGATCCCGCAGGGCCTCAACGCAGCACTCGATCTGTTCGACGAGGCGAAAGAGGTCCACGAGGTTCTCGGGCCCGAGTTTGCCCGCGTCTATTCGATCGTGAAGCGGACGGAATACGATGAATTCCTGCAGGTCATCAGCCCGTGGGAACGCGAGCACCTACTCTTGAACGTATGAACCCGCTCTACCTCAACGACAAGCCGGGGGAATTTCCCCCGAGCTGGTATGCAGCCTCCTGCCCGCCCCCGCCCGCAGCGCGCCCCGCGCTTGAGGGCGAGTTCACGGCGGATGTCTGCATCGTAGGCGGTGGCTATACCGGCCTGTCGGCGGCGCTCACCTTGCGCGAGCGCGGGCTCGATGTGGTGCTCCTCGAGGCGCATCGCATCGGCTGGGGCGCCTCGGGGCGCAACGGCGGGCAGGTCGGCTCGGGCTATAACAAGGGCCAGATCTGGCTGGAAAAGCGGGTGGGCTTGGATACCGCCCGCGCCCTGTGGGATCTGGCCGAAGAAGCCAAGGCGCTGACGGCCCAATATGCCGCCAAGTTCGCCCCCGATGCTCGTCTGACTCCGGGCGTGGCACATGGGGAATATTCGGCGGATGAGCTGGCGAGCGTCCGTGCGGAGGCCGAACACCTCTCGCGCGTCTACGGCTATGAAAAGATCACCGTCATGGAGCGGGAGGAGTATGCCGCCCTCGTCAAATCCCCCCTCTATCGCGGCGGGATGCTGGATCGTGGCGCGGGCCATATCCATCCCTTGCGCTATGTGCTGGGGATCGGTGCTGGTGCTGTAGCCGCTGGCGTGCGGATCTTCGAGAACTCCGAAGTCACAGGCCTGATCCACGGCGACACGGCGACCGTCGTCACCGCCAAGGGCCGCGTACGGGCCAAGCACGTCCTTCTGGCGGGCAACGGCTATCTGCCGATTTTCGAGCCGCGCGTGTCGCGCCGGGTCATGCCGATCAACAGCTTCATCATCGCGACCGAACCCTTGGGCGAGCGCGTGCGCGATGTGCTGGCCGAGGATATCGCCGCCTGTGACTCGAGCCACGTGGTCAACTATTTCCGCATGAGCGAGGACGGGCGGATGCTATTCGGCGGCCGCTCGGCCTATTCCATGAAGTTCCCCCGCGACATATCCAACACGATCCACCGACGGATGGGGCAGATGTTCCCGCAGATCGCCGATGCCCGCATCGACTATTCCTGGGGCGGAACGGTGGGTATTACCATGACCCGCCTACCGATCATCCGCCGGATTGCACCGAACGTTCTGACCTCTTCCGGATATGCAGGCCACGGCGTGGCGCTTGCCTCCATCGCCGGCAAGGTCGCGGGCGAGGCCATTGCGGGGCAAGCTTCGCGTTTTGACGCTTTGTCGGCCCTGCCCGTCCCGCGCCTGCCGTTGGGCACCTATTTCCAGACCCAGACGATGGCCTTAGCGATGGCGTGGTTCGCGTTGCGCGACAGGCTCGGAATCTAAGCCGCTTGCGCGGCGCGGCGGCTTGCAGCACGCTTTCCCCATGACAGAACGCGGCGGACATTGCCTGTGCGGGGCCACCCGCTATGCCTTCGATCCCAAAGCCATGACATGGCAGGCGATCTGCCATTGCCACGACTGCCAACGCGCGACGGGTGCGCCCTTCGTCGGCTGGCTTGGGGTCAGAAACGGTGGCTGGCGCTGGACGGCGCAATCGCCCGGCGCCTTTGTCTCTTCGCCCGGCGTGACGCGCTATTTCTGCACGACCTGCGGTACCTCGCTGGCCTATTACGGCGAGCGCTGGCCGCACGAGACCCATTTCCTCGCCGCGACGCTGGACGATCCGCAGGACTATGAGCCGACAGCGCACGTCTACACCGCCGACGCATTGCATTGGGGCGAAGGGCGCGACGATCTGCCGAGATTCGAAACTTTGCCGAAAGGCTGAGCGGCCTCTAGCGGCTCATACGCGAGAGCTTCTCCTGAAGGGCGGCAAGCTCTTTCTTGATGTCGTCAAGATCGTCGCTCTGCCCCGCCTCTTCCTTGGCCGGCGCCTTGGCGGCCATCATGCCGCCGGTCATGGCCTTGAAGAAGGCTTCCTGCTGCGCCTGCATCGCCTCGAAGCCGGGCATCCGCGCCATTGGATTGGCCTTGGCCATGTTCTCCATCATCTTGGATTGCCCTTCACGGAGCATCTCGAAGGAAGCGGCCAGAAACTGTGGCACGACCGAACTGGCCTGGCTTGTGTAGCTGCGCACGAGATCGGTCAGCACATCGACCGGTAAGACGCTTTCGCCCTTGCTTTCATGTTCGGCAATGATCTGAAGGAGATACTGACGGGTCAGATCGTCGCCGGATTTGAGATCGACGATCTGCACCTCGCGGCCCTCGCGGATGAAGGCAGCGATATCCTCGAGCGTGACATAGTCGCTCGTCTCGGTGTTATAGAGCCTGCGGCTGGCGTAACGCTTGATGAGAAGCGGTTTATCGGTCTCGGCCACGGTTCCCTCCCCGAACTGGTGCGGCATTGCAGCAAGCCTATGCCGCGTTTGCACGCCTGTGAAGAGGGTAATGCCGGCGCGGCAATGGACCGCAAAGAAAAGGCGGGCTGCCTAGCAACCCGCCTCAGACGACCGATCTCAGGGAGAAAAGATCGGGGTATTCGATTAGTTGGCAGCGGCCTTCTTGGCAGCAGCCGAAACTTCCGCGGTCGCTTTGGTGGCGGCGGCGGTCATTTCTTCCGACATGTTCTTGCCGGCGTTGAGCAGGATCTCGAGGGTCTCGGTCTGGACCTTCTTGGCGATCTCGGCGAAGGCGGCCATGTTCTCGGCAGCAACTTCGGCCGAAGCCGAGGCGAAATCAGTCACCGACTTGGCATAGTCGGCCGGCTCGGCCTTGGCTTTCGAAACGGTCTGCAGCTTGCCGAGGGTGTCAGCGGTCCACTTGGCCGACAGGTCGGTCGACTTGCGGGCGGCGTCGATGGCGACGGCCGACATCTTTTCAGCGAGAGCCGACTGGCTCTTGAACATGTTCTCGACAGCTTTGGTGTCGAAGGGCATCGCGCCGAGGAAATCTTTGTAGGCGGCGGTGAAGTCTTGGGTCTTGGCCATTGGAGCAACCTTTCGGGTCATATCGCGGGAGGGAGGGCCCGCTGGAAATTCATGACCCGAATATGGATGCTGCGCCGCAGCATTTCAAGTGTTTTTTCTGCACTGCAGCAAAATTCTTGCCGCAGCGCAGGAATTATTCGGATTTCGCAGGAATCGCAGTCACATAGGTTCCCGGTGCTGGCGCCAAAGAGGGGTGTTTTGCGTCCCCTGGCTCCCGCGCAGGCACCATTTCCCCCGATTTTTTGTCGAGCCACTTCTCCCAGCGCGGCCACCAACTGCCATCATGCTTGTCCGCCGTGGCCTGCCAATCCTCGGACGAAAGATTGTACTCAGGGTTGGTCCAGTGGCCGTATTTGTTCTTCGACGGCGGGTTCACGATCCCTGCGATATGGCCCGACTCAGAGAGGATGAAGGTCTTGTCCTTCGATCCCATCTGCTGGAACCCAGCATAGGAGGCTTTCCAAGGAGCAATATGGTCGGTCTCGCAGGCGATGGCGCAGAGAGGCACGCTCACATCCTTGATCTGCACGGTCTCGCCGCAGATCTCGAAGCCGTCTTTGACAAAGTCGTTGGCCTGACACAGCCCGCGCAGATATTCGACCGACATCTTGGCCGGCAGGTTTGTCCCGTCGCCGTTCCAATAGAGAAGGTCAAATGCGGGCGGCGTCTGGCCCATCATGTAGCTGCGGATCGCGGGCGCATAGATCAGGTCGTTCGAGCGCAGGAAGGAGAAGGTGCGCGACATGAAGTATTTGTCGAGCACGCCCTTTTCCTTGACCTCTTCCTCGATCCCGTCAACGAAATCGTTGCTGAGGAAGACGCCCACCTCGCCCTGATCGGCGAAATCCGAAAGCGTGGTGAAGAAGGTGGCCGAGCGCACCGACTTGTCCTTGCGCTTTTTCAAAAGCGCCAAGGTGAGCGACAGGGTCGTGCCGGCGATGCAATAGCCAACAGCGTTGACCTCTTTGGTGCCGCAGATCGCCTTGGCCTCGCGGATCGCGGCGAGATATCCCTCCTCGACATAGTCCGACATCCCGACCTCGGCATAGCTCGGATCGGGATTGACCCAGCTCACGACGAAGAGCGTATAGCCCTGATCGACGATCCATTTGATCAGCGAATTCTGCGCCTTCAGATCGAGGATGTAGAACTTGTTGATCCACGGCGGAAAGATCACCACGGGGATCTCGTGCACCTGCTTGGTGGTAGGCTTGTATTGGATCAGCTCGATCATCCGGTTGCGATAGACAACCTCGCCCGGCGTGGTCCCGAGGTTTTCGCCTACTTTGAAGGCGTCTTTGTCCGACAGAGAAACGACCAGATCCCCATCGCCTGCCTCAAGATCGCGCACCAGATTCTCGAGCCCGTCCACAAGGCTCTGGCCCTGCGTCTCGGCCGCGCGCTCGAGCGCTTCGGGGTTGGTGCCGAGGAAATTCGTCGGGCTGAACATATCGACGATCTGGCGTGTGAAGAAATCGAGCCGCTTGCGGTCGGCATCGTCGAGCCCGTCGACATCCGTCACCGCCTGATGCACCGCATCGGCGTTCATCAGGTATTGCTGCTTGAGAAAGTTGAAATAGGGGTTGCTGTCCCAGAGGGGATTGGCAAAGCGCTTGTCCTTGGGGCCGGTATCGTCGGGCGCCTCGAACTTGCCCTGCGCCAGCTTCTGCTGCGCCTCAAGGTAATGCTTAAGCGACTTGCCCCAATAGCCCACCTGATGCTCGAGAATCTTCGCCGGATTCTGCATCATCTCGGCCAGATAACCCGCGGCCGCCTTGAGTTCAGCTCTTCGAGCCGCGCGATGTTGGCCTCGAGCTTTCCAAGGTCGGCAGGGTTATCTTCATTCATATTCAAATCTCGAGTTGTAATATAATTTGCTTCGGCCTAGCTTTGCACTTGCAGCATTTCCGGTGCCGCACCCGCAAAGTCAATGTGGCAAACGCGCCCCGCAAGGAGACCCGCCCTTGAAGTATATGTTGACCTACGACCTTATGGAAACCATGCGTAACACGAACCAGTGGCTTGGGGCCACGGCGCGTGCCTTCGCGGCCTACCCTGGTATGGCTTCCGCGGCCAATCCCTGGGTCGAATGGCTGGGCGCATGGGGCGAAGTTACCGAACGCAGCTTCGAGCGTATGGTCACCAAGCCCGACTGGGGCATCGGAGCGGTCACGACCGAGGATGGCAAGGATCACACGGTTCGCATCGAAACAGCGGTTAGCAAGGCTTTCGGGGATCTCATCCATTTCCGCGTTCCTGGCCGCAAGCCGCGAAAGCGGCGGGTGATGCTTGTGGCGCCCATGTCGGGCCATTATGCCACCCTCCTGCGCAAGACCGTCATCAGCCTTTTGCCCGATTGCGATGTCTATGTCACCGACTGGCACAATGCGCGCGACATTCCGGTGAGCGCCGGCAAGTTCGATGTTGAGGACTATACCCTCTATCTCGTCGAGTTCATGCGCCACCTCGGCCCCGACACCCACGTAATCGCCATTTGCCAGCCCGCGCCGCTGACACTTGCCGCGACCGCCTATCTCGCCGAGGAAGATCCCGCTGCGCAGCCTCGCTCGCTCACCCTCATCGGCGGGCCAATCGACCCCGAGGCCAATCACACCGAGGTCACCGATTTTGGCCGCACGGTCACGATGGGCCAGCTTGAACAGACCATGATCCAGCGGGTCGGTTTCAAATACGACGGCGTGGGCCGTCAGGTCTATCCGGGCCTCCTGCAGCTTGCCTCTTTCATGTCGATGAACGCCGCGACCCACACCCGCGCCTTCTCGGACCAGATCTTCCGCGTCGCCAAGGGCGAGGCTTCGGACCACGACAAACACAACACCTTCTACGACGAATACCTCGCCGTGATGGACATGACGGCCGAGTTCTATCTCTCGACCGTCGAGCGCGTCTTCAAGAACCGCGAGATCGCCCGCAATGTCTTTACCGTGGGCGGCCGCCACGTCGATTTCTCGAAGATCACCACGGTGGCGGTAAAGACCGTCGAAGGGGAAGATGACGATATCTCGGCCCCCGGCCAGTGCAAGGCGGCGCTCGATCTTCTGACCGGCCTGCCCGAGACCAAGAAGGCATGGCACCTCGAGCCGGGAGCGGGCCATTACGGCATTTTCGCGGGCCGCAGCTGGCGCAACAACATCCGCCCGCTGGTTCTCGATTTCATTGATGCCAATTCGGGCGAGACCAAGCCGCAGAAGCCCAAGATCGTCGCCGCCTAAAGCGGCGGCAGGTTCAACCAGCTTCTAAGAGCCGTGGTCACAACCTCGGGCTGCTCGAGCGTTGGAATCATCCCGGCACCGTCGATAAGTGCCAGATGCCCTTTCGGCATCAGCTCGGCCAGAAATTCGTGCCGCCGGACAGGTATCGTCGGGTCCGAGGTGCCGCAGACGATCAGCGCTGGCACCATGGATTTGCGCAGCATCGCCTGCTGATCCTTGCGCTTTTGCATGAGTCGGGCCTGCCGCAAATAGGCCTCGGCGCCAAGGGTCCGTCCCATCTCTGTCATCCGCACCACAAGATCGGTCCGGCGGGGCGAGGGATGGAAGAAGGCCGGGGCAAACTCTTCTCTGACGATCTCTCCAAAACGGCCGGTCTTGGCCGCCACCATCTTGGGTTCGCGCGCGGCGGCCTCGTTCGGGGTATCGGCCTGAGCCGAAGTATTGATCAAGGCGATCTTGCCTATGCGGCTTGGAGCAAGGCGCAGCATCTCGATGGCGATCACGCCTCCAAGGCCCATGCCACAAAGTGAAACCTTGCCCGGCAGCGCCTCGAGGATTTCGGTCGCCGCTTCTTCGGCCGTATCACGCCTGCCGGTCGGCAGGATCGTGATCGGCAGATGGCGGGAAAGAGCCGCGATCTGTGGCTCGAATACGCGCGCGTCAGAAAGAAGCCCCGGAAGGAAGACGAGAGGATCGCTCATGGACGCGGCTCAGAAACTGAAAACATGATCTGCCTTGGATGAAGCGCGGGTCTTTGCCCGCCTTGTCGCACCTTGCCCCAAGCCGCCTGCGACTAGAAGCCCTCAAGCGATCCGGTTTGTCACATCGGCAATGCTTTGCGCGATGAGCGCGAGGCAATCGGGGGTCGAGAAGCGGTGATCGGCGCCTTTGACGATGGTCAGGCGGATGTCGGGGCCGGAGGCGTGGGCGATCAGCCGATGTGCAAAGCCAAGATCGACGTCGGTATCGGCGGTGCCATGCAGGAAGCGCGCTGGAAACGGCAGGGGCAAGGGCCGGCGCAGAACGAGGCGGTTGCGCCCCTCTTCGATCAGGCGGCGCGAGATGATGTAAGGATCGCCATAGTCTGAAGGCAGAGCGACAAAGCCGGTCTTTTCCATCTCGGATTTTTGCGCTTCGGAGAATTTCGCGGCCATATCGTCCTCGGTGAAATCCGGCGCGGCGGCGATGGTGACAATCCCCGCCACCTTCTCGGGCCTTTCGCGGGCGAGAAGAAGCGTCTGCCAGCCGCCCATGGACGAGCCGACGAGGATCACCTTGCCGTCGATCAGGTCAATCGCGGCGCAGGCATCCTCGAACCAGTCGCCAATCGCGCCTTCCTCAAAAGTGCCACTGCTGACGCCATGCCCCGAATAGTCGAACCGCAGGAAGGGGCGCCCTTCGTTCTCGGCCCAGTCCTCGAGGAAGATGGCCTTTGTGCCTTCCATGTCGGACTTGAGCCCGCCGAGGAACACCACCGGGACCCCCTGCCCTTCGGTCAGGTTATAGGCGATTTTCCGGCCCTGCGGCGTGCTGAGGTATTCGGTCATAGGCGCTCCCCTGTGTCTTGCCCGCCACCTTCGCGCCGGGGGCGCGGGAAGGCAAGGCGAAGGGCTTGACCCCGCGCCGCAAAAGCGGCACCTAGCCCCCACACATAACCCGCAACCGGGCGTTCCGTGGGCGCCAAACCGACGAGGAGCTAGGCCAATGAGCCAGATTTCCCTGACATTCCCCGATGGTAATTCGCGCAGCTATGAGGCTGGCGTGACCCCTGCCGAGGTCGCCGCCTCGATCGCGACCTCGCTGGCCAAGAAGGCCATCTCGGCGCAGGTGAACGGCAAGCACTGGGATCTCCAGTGGCCGATCAACACGGACGCCACCATCGCCATCAACACGATGAAGGACGAGGCCCCCGCGCTCGAGTTGGTGCGTCACGACCTCGCCCATATCATGGCCCGCGCGGTGCAAGAGATCTGGCCCGATGTGAAGGTCACCATCGGGCCTGTCATCGAGAACGGCTGGTATTACGATTTCGACCGCTCCGAGCCCTTCACGCCCGAAGACCTTGGCGCCATCGAAAAAAAGATGCGCGAGATAATCAACCGCCGCGATCCGGTGACCACCGAGGTCTGGGATCGTGCCCGCGCGGTCAAATTCTACGAGGCGAATAACGAGCCCTACAAGGTCGAGCTGATCGACGCCATTCCAGGCGACGAGCCCCTGCGCATGTATTGGCACGGCCATTGGCAGGATCTCTGCCGCGGCCCGCATTTGCAGAACACGGGCCAAGTTCCGGCCGATGCCTTCAAGCTGATGAGCGTGGCCGGTGCCTACTGGCGCGGCGACTCGAACCGCGCCCAGCTTCAGCGCATCTATGGCGCGGCCTTCCTCAATAAAGAAGACCTCAAGGCCTATCTCCACCGCCTCGAAGAGGCCGCCAAGCGCGACCACCGCAAGCTGGGCAAGGAAATGGAGCTCTTCCATATGCAGGAAGAGGCGCCCGGTCAGGTCTTCTGGCATCCGAACGGCTGGACGATCTACACCCAGCTTCAGGACTATATGCGCCGCCAGCAGACGCGCGGCGGCTATGTCGAGGTCAACACGCCGCAGGTCGTCAACCGCCACCTGTGGGAAAAGTCGGGCCACTGGGCCAACTATCAGGAAAATATGTTCATCGTCGAAGTTGACGAGGAACACGCCCGCGAAAAGACGATCAATGCGCTGAAGCCGATGAACTGCCCCTGCCACGTGCAGGTGTTCAACGTGGGCCTCAAGTCCTACCGCGATCTGCCCCTGCGCATGGCCGAATTCGGCTCTTGCGCCCGCTACGAGCCTTCGGGCGCGTTGCACGGCATCATGCGGGTGCGCGGCTTTACGCAGGACGATGCCCATATCTTCTGCGAGGAAAGCCAGATCGAGAGCGAAACCAAGCGGTTCATCGAGTTTCTCTCGAGGATCTATCGCGATCTTGGGTTTGAGAGCTTCAAGGTCAAATTCTCGACCCGCCCTGAAAAGCGCGCCGGAAGCGACGAGACTTGGGACCGCGCCGAAGGGGCGCTCGCCAATGCCACTTCGGCTGCTGGCTATGCCTATGAGGTGAACCCCGGCGAAGGCGCCTTCTATGGGCCGAAGCTCGAGTTCGTCCTGACCGACGCGATCGGCCGCGATTGGCAGTGCGGCACGCTGCAGGTGGATTTCGTCCTGCCCGAGCGGCTCGATGCGACTTACATCGGCGCGGATGGGGCAAAGCACCGCCCCGTCATGCTCCACCGTGCGACGCTCGGTTCGTTCGAGCGGTTCATCGGCATCCTGATCGAGGAACACGCCGGCAAGCTGCCGTTCTGGCTCGCGCCGCGGCAGGTTGTCGTGGCCTCGATTGTCTCGGACGCCGATGCCTACGTCGACGACGTGGTTGCCGCCTTGCGAGCCGCAGGCGTCCGGGCCGAGGCCGACAAGCGCAACGAGAAGATCAATTACAAGGTCCGCGAGCATTCGCTCGGCAAGGTGCCGGTGATCCTCGCCGTGGGCGCACGCGAGGTTGAAGAGCGCACCGTTTCCGTCCGCCGCCTTGGCGAGACGCAAACTTCGGTCACGAGCCTGAAAGAAATCGTGAGCACGCTGGCCAAAGACGCGACCCCGCCCGACCTTCTGTAACATTTCCCCGCGCTTCGCGAGGGCAAGGCCCGCCGGACACCCTCCGGCGGGCCTATTGTTTTCAGCGGGTTAAACCCCGCCCCATGAGCCGTTCCCGCAGCGCGGCATCACCGGTTCTCACTCACCTGCGAGCCACGCGGCCGTGAATTCCCTGTGTGCGGCCCCTTTCCCTAGGCTTGCGCTATCGCCGCAACCCGCGGCGCTGCTCGAAAGCCCAAGGAAAGGGAAATTATGTCGAAAACCTCGAAAACCATTTTTGTCGCCTCTGCCGTCGCTACGGCCATTACCTCGCTTGCCCACACCGCCGGTGCCGCCGGTGAAGAAAAGTGCTATGGCGTTGCTCTCGCCGGCGAAAACGATTGCGCCGCGGGCCCCGGCACCACCTGTGCCGGTTCCTCCACCGTCGATTATCAGGGCAACGCCTGGAGCCTCGTGCCCGAGGGCACCTGCGAGACAATGATGCTTCCCGATGGCCGCCACGGCGCTCTGGCTTCCGCCCTTGAGGAAGAAGGCTTCTTCGGCCTTGCCCGCGACCTTCCCGAAGGCACCGCGACCGACGGGCTCAAGCCCGTCGAAATGTAAGCCGTCCTTATGGCCGGGGCCGGCTTTGACCGGCCCCGAACTCACAACGGAGACTCCGATGTTCGATGCGAGCCCCGAGCGCGGCCTGCCCAACTTGCCCGGTGTTGGCTACAAGCCGCAGCATTTCGCTGATATCTTCACCGATCCCGCGCCGGTCGGCTGGTTTGAAATCCACGCCGAGAACTACATGGGCGATGGCGGGCGGCCTTTGGCCCAGTTGAACGCGCTGGCAAAGCGGTTTCCAATCTCGGTGCATGGCGTTGGCCTCTCCATCGGCGGCGAGGGGCGGCTTGACCGCGATCACCTTGCGCGGCTGAAGCGCCTTGTCGGTTGGCTGGAGCCTGCGAGTTTCTCCGAACACCTGGCTTGGTCGAGCCACGGGGGCGCCTATTTCAACGATCTTCTGCCGCTCCCCTATACCGAGGCCACGCTGGCCCGCGTCTGCGACCACATCGACGAAGTGCAAGAGGCGCTCGGGCGGCAGATGCTTTTGGAAAACCCCTCCTCCTATCTCGCCTTCACCGAAAGCACGATGCGCGAGACCGAGTTTTTGCGGGCCGTGTCGGACCGGACGGGTTGTGGCCTTCTTCTCGATATCAACAACGTCTTTGTATCCGCCACCAACCTGCATACCGACCCCCGCGCCTATATCGACGCCTTCCCCTTGGACCGCGTGCAAGAGATGCACCTTGGCGGGCATGAGGCGGATCAGGATGAGGATGGCACGCTCCTCCTGATCGACAGCCACGGCGCGCCGATGGCCGATCCGGTCTGGGCGCTTCTTGACTATACCCTCGCCCGCTCTGGCCCGCGCCCCCTGCTGATCGAGTGGGACAATGACGTGCCCGAATGGCCTGCCTTGGCCGATGAGGCCCGCAAAGCCGCCGCCGCCCTTGAAAGGATCCCCGCATGAGTGACGCCGCCTTCAGCGCCGCACTTCTCGACCCCGAGCGCCCTGTGCCGGAGGGGCTCGTCACACCTGACGGCGCCCCCGCCACCCGCCGCTATGCGATCTATCGCAACAATGTCACCGTGGGCCTGACAGAGGCCTTGGAGGCGGGGTTTCCCGTGATCCGCAAGATCGTGGGCGAGCGGTTCTTTCAGGCCATGGCCGTGGTCTTTGTTCGCAACCATCCACCAACCTCGCCGATTCTCGCGGGCTATGGGGCCGAAATGCCGGGCTTTCTGCGCGGGTTCGAACCGGTGGCGCTTCTGAAATACCTCCCCGATGTGGCGCGGCTCGAGCTGGCCCTGCGCCGCGCCTATCACGCGGGCGATGCAGCGCCGATTGCGGCGGAGGCACTTGGCGCAATCCCGCCCGACCGCCTGATGCGGGCGCGGTTCGGCTTTGCGCCGGCGGTGCAGCTGCTCTCCTCGCGCTTCCCGATCCACGACATCTGGACGTTCAACATGGCCGAAGGTGCCCCCCGCCCCAGCGGCCGCGGTCAGGACGTTCTGATCACCCGGCCCGGTCTGACACCGATCCCCACCTTGCTGGATCGGGCCGGGGCGGAATTCGTCGCGGCGCTTTTGGCGGGCAAGACCTTCGGCGCGGCCATCGCCGCCGGCGGGTCTAGCCTCGATCTTTCCGGCACTATTGGCCTCTTGCTTGGACAGGCGGCCATCACATCCATCGACGAGGGCACCACATGACCGCACTCCTTGCTTTCTGCTCCCGTAGCGCCCTCTGGTTCGATCGCATGGCCCCCCTTGTCTTGCCGACGCTCGCGCGGTTTGTCTTTGCCGCCGTTCTACTCGTCTATTTTTGGGGCTCGGCGCTGACCAAACTGGGCGACGGCCCCTTGGGCCTCTTCCGCCCTTCTTCGGGCGCCTATGTGCAGATCTTCCCCAAGGCGATGGAGGCGGTGGGGTATGACACCTCGGCGCTCGGCCTCTGGCACTGGGCGGTTGTGGTCGCAGGCACTTCGGCGGAGTTTCTCCTGCCCGCCCTCCTCCTCATCGGCCTCTGCACCCGCCTCGCCGCCCTTGGAATGCTCGGGTTCATCGCGGTTCAAACCCTGACCGACCTCTACGGCCACGGCGCGATCCATCAGGCGGCGACGGTGGGGGCGTGGTTTGATCGCGCCTCAGGGTCGCTCATCCTCGATCAGCGGGCGTTCTGGGTCGTGGGGCTGATGGCGCTGGTGATGCTCGGCGGCGGGCCTTTGTCGGCCGACCGCGCCCTTAGAAATGCGCCTTGGGCTCGTCCGGCTTTCCCGCAGCGATAGCGAGGATGCCGCCCAGCGCGGCAAAGCCGATGGGGAACATTGTGCCCACGTTAAAGCCGAAGGCATTGTAGAAGAGGAACGCCGCCACGAGCATCAGGACGCCGCCCCAAAGCGCGCGGACCTTGGCCATGGCCCCGCCCGCCAGCGCCAGAAGCGGGCCGAAAAAGCTCGCAAACCGGATCAGCGCGGGGTTTTCGAGGAAACCGAACGCGCGGCCCACCCCTTCGTGGGTCTCGGTCACCTCGGCATAGCCATAGCCGACGAGGCCGACGATCATGCCGATGAGGCCAGCGATGATGCCGAGGATAAGGGCTGCGTTGCGCATTATGGTCTCCGTTCCTGCCTTTGCTGTCAGATAGGCGATCTTGGCGGGCTATCCAATAACCTTGGCCTGAACATCTGCTTTCCACCCCAAGAGCCAACCGCCCGCCGCCTCGATCGCGGGGCGTTTGAGGAGCGTTGGGTGCGCCGCCAAAAGCGCGGCGGGGGCCTCTGCCTTCTCGGCTTCGGAAAGCCCGCGCCATGTGGTCGAGGCGCGGTTGATCGCGGCCTCGCCGTGGGCGGCAAGGATCGCGGCGATGTCGTCTGCCGCGATGCCATCGGCGCGGACATCGCGCAGATCATAGGCGATCCCGGCGGCGTCGAGCGCCTTCAGCGCCTTGCGGCAGGTGTCACAGGTTTTCAGGCAATAGATGGGCATATCCCCTCCGGTTTTGCCCGCATCTGACCCAGCCAAACGGGGCAATACAAGGTTAACGCTTGATTTTCTGAAATCCGTGGTAAGGTGCCGCGCACAAGGCTTACGGACGACCGCCTCTGTCGCGGGGCGCCCAAGACCTGCCCCGGCCCCCTTCGGGCCAAAGACAACAGGAGACGGATATGCCCAAAGGCACCGTAAAATGGTTTAATACAACAAAGGGTTACGGGTTTATTGCGCCCGAAGACGGCGGCAAGGACATTTTCGTCCATATCTCGGCCGTCGAGCAATCGGGCCTGACCGGCCTCGCCGATAACCAGCCCGTCGAGTTCGACCTCATCGAAGGCCGCGACGGCCGCCAGATGGCCGGGAATATCAAGAAAGGCTGAGTGTCGGATGAGGAAAGGTCCGGTGGACCATTCCCCGACACGAACGACGCGACGCAAGGAGCGGCGGCCGCAACGGTGGGGCCGCGGGGCTATGCGGCAGGTTTCAGTTCGCCAAGCCGCGTAGGGCGGGGTTCACCCCGCCACGCCGCGGGGTTTGGTGGGGTGAACCCCACCCTACGGGAGCTAGTCAGCCAGCCGATCAATGGCTTCGAACGCGCTATTTGTTGCCTCAAAGATCTCGCGCTTTGGACCGGTCGCTCGAAGTAGGTCAAGGCTCTCAAGCTCTTCGATAGCACCTTCCCACTTCGCAATTTCACGGCGTGAGTTGTCGTGAGTAATAGGCGTACTACCAGCTTGAAAGGTGGTTCCTCCCAAGTGTCTCAGCATCAAGACTCTTCCGTCCGCAACGATCGCCGATTGAAGCAATTTAAGCGCCGCATCACTAATCTGAACCTCTGCTGTGTCTTGCGAAATCTGAGCATCAAGATCAGACTGTGGAACATGCCCAATTCCCAATTCATCGGCGTCGTTCATTGTTAGGGCAAGGTCTTTTCGGAACAGTTCCTCAAACTCCACCAAGTCCTCGTATTCCCCGATTATGCCCTCGGCCTTGCACCATTCCTTGAATTCAATGACTCGACCGTACTGGTCGTGATCGTTGCTATTCTTTACGACCGGCTTGGTGCAAAAATAGACCATCGCCAGCTTTCCGGCCTCTACGTGTTTCTTGATTTCTTCGACCGTACCACTTTCATACTCGCCGGTCGGACTTCCGAGACGAGTCCAAAATACCCCAACCAGTAGATCACACTTCTTGAGAAGCTTTGAGTTAATGATCTCTTGCGCACGCCCCCTTAGCCTTGGAGAAGCGTGGGTTTCCCATCCCACAGGGGCAAGCACCGCTTTACGGATTTCCGAATTCACTGCATTCCATTCGTGAAGTAGTTTGCGAACCAAACCCCGCTCTTCCTGAGCATCTCCGGGAGACGCAATCATCGTTGGAATAACAGTGGCCGAATACGGCATTACCCAATCACCCCCTCGAACTCCCGCCATTCGCCCTTGCTCATGCCGGAGGTTTCCTGAGTCACCTGCTCACCTTTGAGCATACGCCGCACGCAATCCAAAGCCTTCCCAGAAAGTGTCGCGCCGCCCATGCGGTAGTCTTCGAAGGCGCCGTAGGCCGCGGGGACCCAGTCGGCCACGAGCCGGCAGATCTCTTCGGCGTAGACGCGGATTTCGTATTGGGCGTGGGCGTCGGCGCGTAGGCGGAGAAAGTGGAAGAGGTTGTGCAGGTCGACCTTCCAATACCACTGGGTATAGATATTGGCCGGAAGGTTCATGCGGGCAAGCTCGCGGGCGAGGCCCTGCTGGCCCTCTTGCCCGATCATCTCCTCATAGTGGTCATAGCAGCGGGCGGCGTCGCCCTTGAGGTATTCGAGCACGCGGGCGGCCTCTTCGGCGGAGAGGGTCTCGCCGCGGCCCTGATTGTTGATGACCGATTGCGCGGCCAACTGTTCGGGCGCGGGGATATAGAACTCGCGGTCGAGGATCGAATAGCGGGCCGAGTATTCATTCACATTGGCGGTGCGGTGGCGGATCCACTGGCGGGCGACGAAGACCGGCAGCTTCACATGCAGCTTGATCTCGCACATCTCAAACGGCGTCGAATGCCAGTGGCGCATGAGATAGCGGATCAGCCCCTCGTCGTTCTGCACCGATTTGGTGCCCTTGCCATAGGACACGCGGGCGGCCTGACAGATGGCGGCATCGTCGCCCATATAGTCGATCACCCGGACAAAGCCGTGGTCGAGCACGGGATTGACCTTGTAGAGATGCGCCTCCATCCCCTCGGACACAGCCCGCAGCGTGGGGCGCGGGTTGGCCCGCAGCTCGGCGATTTCGGCCTCTTGTTCGGGGGTGACGGGCATT
>RFZI01000081.1 GCA_009920775.1 Paracoccaceae bacterium
CACGAGCTTCCCAAGCTCTTGGCGCGGGTTCGATTCCCGCTACCCGCTCCAGCCTCCCTCGCCCAATGAAACTGCATTCCCGAGGGAGCTCTTATGACCATCACCCGCATCGAGACCGGCAAGCGCATGAGCCAGGCCGTCGTCCACAACGGCATCGCCTATCTCGCAGGCCAGGTCGGCAATCCCGGCGACGACGTGACCGCCCAGACCCGCACGGTTCTGGCCGAGATCGACCGCCTCCTTGCTGCCGCCGGCACCGACAAATCCAAACTCATCACCGCCCAGATCTGGCTCGCCGACATCGCCACCGGCTTTGCCGCGATGAACGCCGTTTGGGACGAGTGGGTCTCGCCGGGCAATGCGCCCGCACGCTACACGGGCGAAGCCAAACTCGCGGGCCCTGAGTATCTCGTCGAGATCATCGTCACCGCTGCGGTTTGACGACACATCCCCGCATTGGCCATGGGCCTCCGCCCTGTGGCCAATGTGGAATTTGAGTATTTATGGCCGAAAGAAATGGGGGGGCTGGGCCTCTCAGGCGCCGTGGCGCTGGAGATAGTCGATGAGGCCCGCCGTCGAGCCATCTTTCCCCGTCCCAGGCTTTTTGCCTTCGATGATCGGCTGGAGTGCTGTGGCAAGTTCCTTGCCAAGCTCGACCCCCCATTGATCGAAGGAATTGATCCCGAGGATCACGCCCTCGACAAAGACCCGATGCTCATAGAGCGCGATGATCTGGCCCAAGCTAAAAGGATCGAGGCGGGGATAGGCCAGCGTTGTTGACGGGCGGTTACCTTCAAACACGCGATGGCGCGCCTGCCGTTCGAGCTCGTCGCCTTCAAGCCCCGCCTTCTCCATCATCGCCCGCGCGACCTCGAGGCTGCGGCCCTTCATCAAGGCCTCGGACTGGGCCAAGCAGTTGGCGATCAGCAGCTGCTGCTGGTGGTGCAACTCGTCCTCATGCCCGCGTGCGGCGATCATGAACTCGCAAGGCACGATGCGCGTGCCTTGATGGATCAGCTGATAGAAGGCGTGCTGGCCGTTTGTGCCGGGCTCGCCCCAGACGATGGGGCCGCTTTGCACAGTCAGGTCTGCGCCATCCATGCTGACCCGCTTGCCGTTTGATTCCATCTCAAGCTGCTGGAGATAGGCCGGAAGGCGCCCCAAACGGTTGTCGTAGGGCAAGACCGCGCGGGTGGCGTAGCTACAGACCTGCGCGTGCCAGATGCCGACGAGCGCCAGAAGCGCGGGCATGTTCTCGTGCCAGTCGGCGGCGCGGAAGTGGCGGTCCATCTCTTGTCCGCCGCGCAAGAAGGCGCGGAAGGCGTCAGGCCCGATGGCAATCATCAGCGACAGGCCGATCGGCCCCCAGACGGAATAGCGCCCGCCCACCCAATCGGCGAATCCAAAGACGCGTTCGGCTGGGATTCCAAAGGCTTCCGTCCTGCTCTTCGAGGTCGAGAGCGCCACGAACTGGGCCGCCGGATCCTGCACCGCTTCCGACATCCACGCCCGTGCGGTATGGGCGTTGGTCATGGTTTCGATGGTGGTAAAGGTCTTTGAGGCGACGATCACCAGCGTTGTCGCCGGATCGCAGCGGCGCAGCACATCGGCGATGTCGCCGGGATCGACGTTGGAGACGAAGTGACCGCGCGGCCCGTCGTGATAGGGCGAGAGCGCACGCACGGCCATGGCAGGCCCAAGGTCGGACCCGCCGATACCGATATTGATCACATCGGTGATCGCTCCGCCCTGCCCTTTGAAGGCGCCGGAACGGACCTTTTCGGCAAAGGTCTCCATGCGTTTCAAAGTGGTGCGCACCTCGGGCATGACATCCTGACCGCCGACCTTGATTGGCCCGCCATCGAGATTGCGCAGGGCCGTGTGCAGCACAGCACGACCTTCGGTCTCGTTGATCGCCTCGCCCGAGAACATCGCCTCGCGGCGTTCGGCGACCTTGGCTTGTTCGAGAAGGTCGATCAGGAGCGCGCGCGCTTCCGCATCAATATTCGTCTTAGAATAATCGAAGAACATATCGCCAACCCGCACCGAGTAATCCTTGGCGCGTCGGTCGTCGAAAAGTGTCTCGAACCGGCGGCGGCCGGTGCGCGCGTGATGCGCCCTCAGATCATCCCACATGGATCAGCTTTCCGCCCAGTGAACCGTCAGCCCCGACAAGAAGGCAGCAATCGGCGCTTCTTCCGCGGTCAGGGTCTTGGCGCGCTCGAGCGCCTTGAGCTTGTTGTTGCCCACGATCACGAGATGCTTGGCGATCGCCCCGTTCAGCACCCGTGCCGAAAGGGTCACTCGGGGCTCGGGGATGCCTTCTGCTCGGGCGGCGTAGAGGATCCGCTCGCCGTGCAAGGCAGCGGCAAGGTCGTCTGAGCCCGGAAACAGCGAGGGGCGCGATAGCAAGCTCCAGCCCTTCCAAGGCGTGTTCGGGTTCTTCGATCGGGGCATAGAGCGGCAGGTAATGTGCCGCCGCCGCCCGATTGACGAGCAGGCGCTCTTTGACCAGCCGCGTATTGGATCGCTCGGAGGTCTCCGGCACCCACCGCTCGTCGGTCAGCATCACATCCACACGATCCCACTCAATATCGGCCGCACATAGGGTGTCAAACATTGGGCCCGGCGTTTCCCCACCGGTTACAGCAAGCGTCGCCCGGTCTTCGCCGATCAGCGCTCTTTCAAGCTCCCCCGCCAAGACATTGGCAAGGTCCATCATCATCATCTCGCTGTCGGGATAGGTAATGAGATTCACCGGGCAGTCTCCGTCTCTAGCCTTTGATGTCGCGCCAGCGGCGGCCGTCGCGATGCATCAGCATCATGGCATCTTCCGGCCCCGCAGAGCCAGACTCATAATGTTTGGGGACGTCATTGCGCCGCACCCAGCCATCGATAATGGGATCGGTCCAGGCCCAGGCCGCCTCGACCTCGTCGCCCCGCATAAAGAGGGTTTGGTTGCCGCGGATGACATCCATGATGAGCCGCTCATAGGCATCTGGAACTTCCTCGGCCTCGGGCCCGAGCGCCTCGGCAAAGCTCATGTCAAGCGGCACGTCGATCAGGCGCATACCGCCCGGCCCCGGCTCTTTGATCGTGACCTGAAGATCCATGCCTTCGTTGGGCTGAAGCCGGATCGAGAGGATATTTCGGTGCCGCGCGACGTCGCCTTCAAAGATCGAATGGCCAAGGTCTTGGAACACAACGGCAATTTCCGAACTACGCGCCTTCATCCGCTTACCGGTCCGCAGGTAGAACGGCACACCTGCCCAACGCCAGTTGGCTATATGGCACTTCATGGCGACAAAGCTCTCGGTGTGCGATTTGCTGTTCTCGACGTCCGTGCGATAGCTCTCACCCTGCGGGCCGGCGTCATATTGGCCGCGCACGATATGGTGCGGGTCGACTGGTTGCAGGGCGCGGATCACTTTCAGCTTTTCATCCCGCACGGCGTCGGCGTCGAACATGCTCGGCGGTTCCATGGCGATCAGGCACAGAAGCTGCATCAGGTGGTTCTGGACCATGTCCCGCATGGCGCCCGAGGTGTCATAATAGGCGCCCCGCCCTTCCACACCGACGGTTTCCGCGACCGTGATCTGGATGTGATCGACGTAGTGGTTGTTCCATAGCGGTTCGAAGAGAACGTTGCCAAAGCGAACCGCCATCAGGTTTTGAACGGTCTCTTTGCCAAGATAGTGGTCGATCCGATAGATCTGTTTCTCGTCGAAATGCAGTGCAAGCGTGGCATTCAAGGCTTTGGCAGATGCGAGATCGCGACCAAACGGTTTTTCGACGACCACCCGACTGTCGGCGTTGGTGATCCCATGTTTGTGGAGCCGCTCGGCCAAATCCCCAAAGAGGACCGGCGCCACCGAGAAATAGAAGGCGCGAACCACACCATCACGCATAAGCGCGGCAAGGTCGGCCCAGCCGCCATCGCCCTTGGCGTCGATCGCCACATAGTGCAAGCGGTCAAGAAAACGCGCGATGGCGGCCTCTTCCTTCGCTTCCCGACCACCAAATTCGGCTATGGCCTCGGCGACGAGCGCCCGGAACCCAGCGTCGTCCATCTCGGACCGCGCCGCGCCGATAATCCGCGCGGTCTCTGGCATCTGCCCGCCGAGAAAGCGGCGAAACAGACCCGGCAGGATCTTGCGTCGGGCAAGATCGCCGGTACCGCCGAAAATAACGAGGTCGAAATCCTCGACCGGAATGACACGCGAAACCATTTTTCTCTCCGCCCTATCTGGCGATTTCGTTAGCGCTAACGCCGCAGTTGCGCGCCTTTTAGCTGGCTGTGCGCCACAAGTCTAGCACCAAGCGGATTACAGATGAAACGCCGCTATTTCAGGCTTCGAGCTCGGCATCCCAATAGAGATAATCGACCCAGCTTTCATGCAGGTGGTTGGGGGGGAACTTGCGGCCATAGTTCCGAAGCTCTTCCGACGAAGGCTGGCGCGGCGGCTTGCGTAAGGTGAGACCCGAGCGATGCAGGCTTTTGGAGCCTTTTGCTAAATTGCAGGGCGCGCAGGCGGCCACAACATTTTCCCAGCTGGTGACGCCGCCGCGGGCGCGGGGCACCACGTGATCAAAGGTCAGATCACCCTTTGAGCCGCAATACTGGCAGCAGAATTCGTCCCTCAGAAAAAGATTAAAGCGCGTGAAGGCCACGCGCTTTTGAGGTTTCACATAGTCTTTCAGGACAACGACCGAGGGTATCCTGATCACCGTCGAGGGGCTTCTCACCACCTCGTCGTATTCGGCGACGATATCCACCCTGTCGAGCCAAGCCGCCTTGATCGCCTCCTGCCAGGGCCAGAGCGACAAGGGATAGTAAGACAAGGGTCGGAAATCGGCATTCAGCACGAGCGCGGGATGCGAGCGGAGCGATGCGGGATCCCTGACAAATTCGGTCCTGAATTCGGCACCATCCATAGTGACTCGTTCCTCGCCCTGCCTGCCTCACTGGCATCAGAGCGGGAGCCCCGCTCCTGCCGTGCGCCCACTATATCTGGCGTTTGCCCTCTGGCAAGCCCTACATCATCTCGTGGTTCGCAAGGGCAAAGCTGGCGCAGCAAAGTAACGACAGCGTGACGGAAATCAGGCGTATCCGAGCCGTTCGCGCATGAAGGCAAGTGCCACCGAAAGCCCGTCTGGAGCGATTCCGTGGCCGGTGCCTTTCATCACATGGGCATAGATCTCTTCCCAGCCCGCCGCCTGGAGCCCCTCGGCCGCCTGCGGAAGAGAATGGATCGGCACCATCTCGTCGGCATCGCCATGCACCAGAAGCACCGGCGGGCGGCATTGCACCTCGTCGGCGAGCAACTCGGGCTGGAGGAGCCGCCCCGAGAAGGCGCAGATACCCGCCACCGCATCCTCGCGGCGCGGCAGGACATGGAGCGCCATCATCGTGCCCTGCGAAAAGCCGAAGACCATGACCTGTTCCGGCAAAAAATCCTCGTCGACCATGACGCCATCGAGAAAGGCATTTAGGTCATCGGCCGCGCGATAAAGCCCCGCCTCGCTCTCCTCTTCGCTCGATCCGTCAAGCCACGGAATCGGGAACCACTGATAGCCAACGGGCGATCCGGCGCAGTTTTCCGGCGCATCGGGGGCGATGAAGAGCGTATCGGGCATATGCTCGGCCAGAGGATCGGCCAAGCCTATGAGGTCGGCCCCGTTGGCGCCATAACCATGCAGGAAGATCACCGCCGAGCGCAGATCGCCCGAAAGGGGCTCGCGCCGTTCCGCCGTCAGTGCTCGTGTCATCGGATGCCTTCCCGCTGTTTGATCGCCCTGTAGTAGGCCCAGAGAAGCCGCGCCGCAACCGCCCGCCACGGCGACCAGTCCTCTGCCATCGCGCGAAGGTGCGCGGGGCTTGGGCGCTCTGGCAACTCAAAGAGAACCCGCGCCGCTTCCTGCAAGGCGAGATCACCTGCGGCAAAGACATCGGCGCGGCCGAGAGCGAACATCGCATAGATTTCAGCGGTCCAGACGCCGATGCCTTTGATTGCCGTCAGGGTGGCGATCACCTCCTCGTCGGGTCGCGTTCTCAGCCCCTCAAAATCAATGCCCGACCGCGCCAGCCCTTGGACATAGGCGATCTTCGGGCGCGATAGCCCCGCCGCCCTAAGGGCTTCGGGCGCGGCGGCGGCCACGGCGTCCTTGTCCGTCAAGCCGACCTCTTCCAACCGCTTCCAGATCGCCGCCGCCGAGGCGATGCTCACCTGCTGGCCGACGATGGCTGAAAGCAGCGCCTCGAATCCGTCCGGCCTTCGGCGGAGCGGCAATGGCCCGCAAAGCTCCAGAGCTTCGGCAAAACGCGGCTCGCGCGCGGCCAACCAGTCGGCGCCTTCCGCGACACAGGTTGCCGATTCGATGATCCGGCCGATGGTCAAAGGGCGCGGATCCAGTCGAGCGCCTCTTCGGGCGTCGCGACCCGTTCCGCCTCGGGCATCGGCGGGCGGGCGATCATGACAACAGCGATGCCAAGTGATCGCGCGGCATCGAGTTTGCCGCGGCCCGGCCCGCCGGAATTCTTCGTAACAACCACGTCGACCCCAAGTGCCGAAAGGAGGGCCGCTTCATCCTCTGCGTGACGAGAGGGGCGCCCGATAAGGTATTCACCACCGTCGAACGGAAAGGGTTCGCGCGGCGGATCAATCACGCGGCAGATCACGCGATGGCCCTCGAGACCGGCAAACTCCGCAAGCGTCTGGCGGCCGGTCGCAAGGAAAACACAGGCGCCCTGCGGTATCGCCGCTACAGCCTCGTCGACGTTGCAGACGTGAAGCCAATCGTCGCCGTCTTCCTCCGTCCACGGATCCCGAAGCACATGAAGATAGGGCGTTCCGCGCTCAGCGCACAGCTTGGCGGTGCGGCCGGTAATGCGCGCTGCATAGGGGTGGGTCGCATCGACAACGGCGCGAATGCCCTGATCGAGCAGGAAGGCTTCGAAGCCCTCTGCACCGCCGAACCCGCCGATCCGTGTTGGTAGGGCGAGTGGCGCGGGGTCTTCCGTCACACCCGCGATAGAGGCATGGCCCGCGATCCCTTCCTCGGCCATTGCAGCGGCGATATGGCGACCCTCGGTCGTCCCTGCGAGGAGAAGAACAGTCATTGCCCCGCCCTCGCCAGAATATTGCCGGCGCGGTCGATCACGACAACGTCGACCGCCGTCTGCGGCAACTGCGCCGCGATCCGCGCCCGGGCATCGGAGGCCACGGCCCCGGCCATCGAAGGGCACATCTCGAAGGCCTCGAGGGCGGTATTCGCTGTTGCCAATCGCGGCTCGCCCATCCGACTGGCCAAAGCTGCGAAATCCACCTGACTGCGCCCTGAGTGAAGATCGACAGCCCCCTGCGCGGCCTTGGTCATTTTGCCGATGCCGCCCGCGATGGTCAGACGGTCGACAGGGTGCTTGGCGAGGTATTTTACCACGCCTCCAAGGAAATCCCCCATATCGAGCAGGGCTGAGTCCGGCAGATTGTAGAGCTCTTTGACCACCTTCTCGCTGGTTGCTCCTGTCGATCCGGCAACATGGGTCAGCCCTTCTGCCCGCGCCACATCGATTCCCCGATGGATCGAGGCGATCCAGGCAGCGCAGGAGAATGGCCGCACGATGCCGGTGGTACCGAGGATCGACAGGCCGCCGACGATGCCGAGGCGCGGGTTCCACGTCTTGGCGGCAAGAGCTTCGCCGCCGGGAACCGAGACAGTCAGAATGGCATTCGGGGCATGCCCTGTCGCGCCGGCCACTTCCGCCACCGCTTCATCCATCATGGCCCTTGGAACGGGATTGATTGCAGGCTCACCAACCGCAATGGGCAGACCCGGTTTGGTCACCGTGCCCACACCCTTGCCCGCCTTGAAGATAACGCCGCCACCCGAGGCCTCGGCCCGCACGACAATCATTGCTCCGTGGGTCACATCCGGATCGTCGCCCGCGTCCTTGATGATGCCGGCCTCGGCCCAGCCGTCACCCTCGGCCCGGTGCGCCACAGCAAAACGGGGGCGTTCGCCTTTGGGGAGGGCAATCTCGACCTCATCGATCCATTCTCCGCCCCAGAGCCTCAGCAAGGCGGCCTTCGCCGCCGCGGTCGCGCAGGCGCCGGTGGTCCAGCCTTTTCGGAGGGTCGTGGCGGGGTTGTGATCCATCCCCAAAGACTACACCCGCGCCCTTCTGACGCCAATCTCGATTCAGGTGTCGTTTGCCATCTTTCCCCGAACCGTCTCATTCCGCATAAACGGGGCATGACGGAATCGCACTCTCTTCCTGCAAGTGACTGGCCGGAGCTTGAACCCGGCTGGGTCTGGCTTTGTGGCGCGGGCCCCGGTGATCCGGGGCTATTGACCCTGCACGCCCTCAATGCGCTGCGGCAGGCCGAGGTGGTGATCTACGACGCACTTGTAGATGAGCGCATCCTTGAATGGGCGCCCAAGGCCGAAAAGATCTATGCCGGCAAACGCGGCGGCAAGCCCTCCTCCGTCCAGCGCGACATTTCGCTTCGGCTTGTCGATCTGGCGCGGGCGGGCAAGCGCGTCTTGCGGCTCAAGGGCGGCGACCCGTTTGTTTTCGGCCGCGGCGGCGAAGAGGCGCAAACGCTCGTGCAGCATGGCGTTCCGGTGAGGATCATCCCCGGCATCAGCGCCGGCATCGGCGGGCTGGCCTATGCGGGCATCCCGGTCACCCATCGCGATGTGAACCAATCGGTAACTTTCATCACCGGCCACGACCAATCGGGCGAGACGCCCAATACGCTCGACTGGGCCTCGATCAGCCGCTCGAGCCAGGTTCTCGTGATCTATATGGGCATGAAGCACATCGGCCAGATTTCCGGCGCGCTTCTGGACGCCGGGCGCCCCGCGTCCGAGCCGGTCGCCGTGGTGTCGGACGCGACCACTCCGCGCCAGCGGGTGCTTGAGACAACACTCGGCGCTTTGGAAGCCGACCTCGCCGCCTCGGGGCTTGAGCCGCCTGCTATTGTCTGTGTCGGCCGCTCGGTCTTGATGCGGCAGGTGCTTGACTGGCAGGGCATGGCCCGCGGCGAGGCGCCGCGAAACCTTGATCCCCTCGGTCGCGGCAAACCGGCCGAGAGCGCCTGAGAATGCCCGGCCTGATCCTTGCGGCCCCGTCGTCGGGATCGGGCAAGACGACGATCACCCTCGGCCTTTTGCGCGCATTGGCCCGCCGCGGCATCAAAGTGCGCAGCGCGAAATCCGGGCCCGACTATATCGACCCGCGGTTTCACGAGGCCGCCTGCGGGCATCCCTGCCCCAATCTCGACGCCTGGGCGATGACGCCGGATCACATCCGGGCCTTGGCCTCGGGCGATGGGACGCTCCTGATCGAAGGCGCGATGGGCCTCTTTGACGGCGCCCCACCAGACGGCAAAGGCGCAACCGCCGACCTTGCGCGTATCCTCGGCCTCCCGGTCGTCCTCGTCGTCGATGCCTCGCGGCTCGCTGGCTCGATCGCCC
>RFZI01000082.1 GCA_009920775.1 Paracoccaceae bacterium
ATCGAACTCGAAAGAGTTGCCTATACCTACGGCGGCGCCGAACTTTTCGCCGACCTCTCGATGACGCTTGCCCCCGGATCTTTCCATTTTCTGACCGGGCCTTCCGGCGCCGGTAAGACCACCCTTCTCAAAATGTGCTACGGAGAATTGATCGCAACTGCTGGTATGGTGCGGATATTTGGGCAGAACACCCGCGAGATGGACCGCGATCAGATCGCCTTGGCCCGCCGACGCATCGGGGTCGTGCATCAGGATTGCCAGTTTCTCGATCATCTGCCGATGGCCGAAAACGTGGCCCTGCCTCTCACCGTGTCCGGCCGGCAGCAGGAGGCCGACGAATACCTCGAGGATCTGTTGGGATGGGTCGGCCTTTCGGGGCAGGCCGGCCAACTTCCGCCTCAGCTTTCTGGTGGCGAACGGCAAAGGGCGGCGCTGGCGCGGGCGGTCATCATGTCGCCCGAGGTTGTCATTGCCGACGAGCCGACAGGCAACATCGATTGGGAGATGTCTCAAAGGCTTTTGACGCTGCTGGTGGAGCTCAACAAGATGGGCAAGGCCGTTCTGATCGCCACCCATGACCTCAACCTGATCCGCGCAGCAAAAACTCAGGTTGCGGCCCGTGTTTTGCGTTTGCGGGGCGGGCAATTGCAGGCGGCGGGTGCAGAGCTGTGAGCGATTGGACCTCCGTCCTTGTCGGTGATCCGCGCGCCGACCGCATGGTGCCAAAAACCGGTTTTACCGTTCAGCTGACGGTTTTCAGCGCGGCGGCGATGGCGTTTCTGGCGGTCTTTGCGCTGGCCTTGTCGCTGGCGACCGAACGATTGGCTGATCGCTGGTCGGCCGAGCTGGCCCGCACATCGACCCTTCGGATCTCGGCGCCGCAGGATCAGATTGCCGCCCAGACCGAGGCCGCCTTGAGGGTCTTGCAGACAACGCCCGGCGTCGGTTCGGCCCGTGCGCTGAGTGACGAAGAACAGATTGCTCTTCTCGAGCCATGGTTTGGGCCCGACCTGCCCGTTGCTTCTCTGCCGATCCCTCGGTTGATCGAGATTGTTGAAATCGGCGATGGTTTTGACGCGACCGGCCTTCGGGCCCGCCTTCAGGCCGAGGTGCCGGGCGCCGTCTTGGATGATCATACGCGCTGGCGGGCGCCGCTCGTGGCTGCGGCCGATAGACTTCGGTCCTTGGGTTATATCTCGCTTGCGCTCATCGGCGGTGCGACGGCGGCGATGATCACATTGGCCGCGCAGGCCGCGCTTTCGGCCAATGCCCAAGTTATCCGCGTGATGCGGCTTGTCGGGGCGACCGATGCCTTCATCGCCGGAGCCTTCGTGCGCCGTTTCACGCTTCGTGCCTTCTCGGGCGCGGCTTTTGGGGCGGTCGCCGGCGCGGGAGGGATCTACTTCCTTCCCGAAGCCGACGTGGCGGGCGGCTTTCTGACCGGACTTGGCTTTGAGGGCCTACACTGGCTTTGGCCCCTCGCAATTCCTCCGCTGGCGGGCGTCGTGGCCTATGTCGCGACCCGTTCCGCCGCATTTCGCAGATTGAAGGAGCAATCATGAGATACGCCATCCAGTGGGTCCGCTCGCTATTGTTCAACATCCTGATGTATGTGGCGATGGTGCCCTATGCGATCCTGTACCTGCCTTGGGCCTTGATCGACAGGCGCGGCGCGGTTGCCGCGGCGCATGGCTGGACCGGATTTGTGCTTTGGCTGGCGCGGTGGCTCATCGGGCTCAAGGTGGAGTATCGCGGCACCCCGCCAACGGACGCGGTCATGGTGGCCCCCAAGCATCAGTCGTTCTTCGACATCATTGCAATCTATGATGCTATCCCCCGTGGAAAATTCATCATGAAACGCGAGCTGCTGTGGACGCCGATCCTCGGGCAATACGCCCTCATGGTCGGTTGTATCCCCGTCAATCGAGGGAAGAGGGCGCAAGCGGTCAAGAAGATGCTTGCCGATGTCAAGGCGGGCCACGCTGATCCCGGGCAGCTCGTCATATATCCGCAAGGAACGCGCGTTCCCCCCGGCATTAAGAAGCCCTACAAGACTGGCGCCGGCGTCCTTTATCAAGAACTTGGTCAGGATTGCGTGCCGGTCGCTTGCAGTGTCGGTGTGTTCTGGCCCAAGCGCGGGGTTTATCGCAAACCCGGAACCGCGGTGGTCGAGTTTCTTCCCAGAATTCCCGCCGGAAAGCCGATCCCAGAATTCATGGAAGTGCTTGAAGAGGTCGTCGAGACGCGATCAGACGAGCTGATGAGAGAGGCAGGCTGGCGGCCCGAGGGCGAACGCCCTTAGGCGGCAAGACCCTTGGAGCCGAGCGCGAGGTATTTCTTGCGCCGCCCGTCACGGATTTCCTTGCCCTTGCGGCCCTTGAATTCGGTCAGCATCGCGCGGATCGCGTCGCCCACGGCGGCGATGGTGGCGTCCTTGTCGCGGTGGGCGCCGCCCACGGGTTCGGGGATGATCCGGTCGCAAACGCCAAGCTCGGCAAGGTTCTGCGCGGTCAGGCGCAGGGCTTCGGCCGCTTCGCGCATCTTGTCGGCGTCTTTCCACAGGATCGAGGCGCAGCCCTCGGGCGAGATCACCGAATAGATCGAATGTTCGAGCATCGCCACGCGGTTGGCGGTGGCGAAGGCCACGGCGCCGCCGGAGCCACCCTCTCCGATGATGACGCTGATCAGCGGCACCTTCACCTGCAGGCATTTCTCGGTCGAACGGGCGATGGCCTCGGACTGGCCGCGCTCTTCTGCGCCCTTGCCGGGATAGGCGCCGGGCGTATCGACGAGGGTAACGATCGGGATGCCGAATTTGTCGGCCAATTCCATCAGGCGGATCGCTTTGCGATAGCCCTCGGGGCGGGCCATGCCGAAATTGTGCTCGATCCGGGTTTTCGTATCAAAGCCCTTCTCGTGACCGATCACCATGACAGGCGTGCCATCTAGCCGCGCAAGGCCGCCCATCACGGCATGGTCGTCGGCGAAATTCCTGTCGCCAGCGAGCGGCGTGTATTCGGTGAAGAGCGCGTCGATATAGTCGCGGCAATGCGGGCGGTCGGGATGACGGGCCACCTGACATTTCCGCCAGGCGGAAAGATCGGCATATAGGCTCTTGAGCAGATCGGCGGCCTTCTTGTCGAGCGCCGCCGCCTCTTTCTCGATATCCATCTCCTCGTTGGCCCTCGCCATGGCGCGCAGCTCTTCGGCCTTGCCTTCGATTTCCGCGAGAGGCTTTTCGAATTCGAGGTAGTTGGTCATCCGCTCACTCCACTGGGATCAAACCGATATAAGGTGTGGGGGCTGGCGAATGCAACTCGCGATCCGCCTCTAGCGCGCACCCCAAGTATCGCTGAGCCTATATCCCTCCGGCCAGGGGTCGGACGGATCGAGCATGTGCTGGTGCGTTCCGGTGATCCACGCCCGTCCCGAGATTTCGGGCCGGATCGCGCGGCGGCTGCCCACTTGGGCGGTGCCGAGAATTCTTCCGGTGAATTGGGAGTCGATCAGCGAGGTGGCGGTGAGCGTGTCGCCAACACCCATCACGCCGCGCGCAGCCAATACAGCCATCCGCGCCGAAAGAGCCGTGCCCGTGGGCGAGCGGTCAACCTTGCCGGGTCGGATCGCCACGGCCGAACGGGCCTGATAAGCGCCATTCCCACCCGTTAGAGGGCCGGCAAAGAGACAGAAGGAAATATGCCGCCAGTCCGGGTTTTCGGGGTGATCAAAGCCCAGCGCCTCATTTGCCGCGGCGGTGATCCGCACCCCGAGGCGGGCAATATCATGCGCCTCATCTGGCACGAGCGATAGCCCAAGAGCCTCTGCATCGACGATAACGAAGCTGTCGCCGCCATAGGCTGTATCGACGGTCAGGGTTCCAAGCCCCTCAACCACGAGAGGGGCATCGAGGCGGGCCGCAAAGCTCGACAGGTTCTCGACATAGATGCGCTCGGCCTTGCCGTTCCGGCAATCGGCACGAACCTGCACAAGCCCGCCGGGCGCTTCGAGGATCATCCGCGTTTCGGGCTCGGTCATCGCGATGATGCCCGAGTCGAGCAGCACCGTCGCCACGCAGATCGAATTGGAGCCCGACATGGGCGGGGTATCCTCCGGCTCCATAATGATGAAGGCGGCGTCGGCACGCGGATTTTTTGGCGGGACAAGCAGGTTGACGTGCCGGAACACACCGCCCCGAGGCTCGTTCAGAACGAAATTCCGCAGGTTCTGGTCGCGGGCGATCCAGCGGCTTTGCTCCCAGAGGGTCTCGCCCGGAGGCGGCGCGACACCGCCGACGATCACATCGCCCACCTCGCCCTCGGCATGGGCCGAGATCACATGAACTGTCTTTGTCGTGCGCATGGCGGCCTCAGGCGTTGGGGCATTCGCCTTTGCCTAGCACGGGGCCGCGCGGCAAAGCTATCGTGCTATTGCCCTGCGATTAGTTCGGCTTGGCGCACGATCACCTCGGCCTGCCGCATCGAGGCGATGTCGATCAGCTTGCCCTTGTAGGTCGTGGCGCCCGCGCCGCTTTTCTTGGCCTCTTCCATCGCTGCAAGGATCGCACGGGCGTCGGCTACGGCTTCGGCCGAGGGGGTAAAGACCTCATTGGCCAGCGCCACCTGCTTGGGATGGATCGCCCATTTGCCGACCATGCCGAGCGTGGCCGAGCGCAGCGCCTGGGCGCGGAAGCCCTCGTCGTCCGAGAAATCTCCAAACGGCCCATCGACCGGCAAAACGCCGTGGGTCCGGCAAGCGGCGACGATGGCGGTCTGGGCCCAGTGCCACGGGTCGGACCAGTATTTCTGGCCCTCGCGGAGCATATAGTAGTTTTCCTGCGTGCCGCCGATGCCGGTTGTCGCCATGCCCATCGAGGCCGCGAAATCGGCAGCACCTAGGCTCATGGCCTGCAGGCGAGGCGAGGCGGCAGCGATTTCTTCCACATGGGCGATGCCTGCGGCGGATTCGATGATGACCTCGAAGCTGATGGGCTTCACGCGGCCCTTGGCGCGCTCGACCGCCGTCACTAGGGCATCGACGGCATAGAGATCCGCCGCACAGCCCACCTTGGGGATCATGATCTGATCGAGCCGGTCCGAGGCGTTCTCCAGAAGGTCGACCACATCGCGATACCAATAGGGCGTATCAAGGCCGTTGATTCGCACCGAGAGCGTCTTGCGGCCCCAGTCGATATCGCCGATCGCCTCGATGATGTTCTTGCGCGCCTGCGCCTTGTCATCGGGGGCGACCGAATCCTCAAGATCAAGGTTGATCACATCCGCCGCACTCGCCGCCATCTTTTCAAAGATCGCCGGACGCGAGCCGGGGCCGAACAGCTGGCAGCGGTTGGGGCGAGCGACGGGGGCGGGCTGGATGCGGAAGGACATGGTTTGCCTTGTAATCTTGTTGCGCGGAAGGGTCTGGGTTTTGGTAGATTATTGCGTCCTATGCTGCAAGCGCGAATTTGCAGATGCAGAAAAGCGCAAAGAGTCGCGTCTGCCTGTTCTTGACGGCTGTTTCGTTGCGCGTCAGAGCTTTGGCAACCCTTGGAGGACCTGAAAATGACCCGCACCGTCTATGTCAACGGCAGCTACCTGCCCGAAACCGAAGCCACCGTTTCGATCTTTGATCGCGGGTTCCTGATGGCCGACGGGGTTTATGAGGTGACCTCTGTCCTCGGCGGCAAATTGATCGACTTCGGCGGCCACGCGGCGCGGCTTGAGCGCTCGCTTTCCGAGCTCGACATGGCAAGCCCGGTGACGATGGCGGCTCTCCTCGAAATCCACCGCGAGCTCGTGCGCCTCAACAATATCGACGAGGGCCTGATCTATCTCCAGATCACCCGCGGCAATCCGGGCGACCGTGATTTCGCCTTCCCCGATCCGCAAAAGACGCCCTCGACCATCGTCCTCTTCACCCAAGCCAAGCCCGGCCTTGCCGATAGCCCCGCAGCCAAAAAGGGCCTGAGGGTCATCAGTATCGACGATATCCGCTGGGGCCGCCGCGATATCAAAACCGTTCAGCTTCTCTATCCCTCGATGGGCAAGATGATGGCCAAGAAGGCCGGCGTCGATGACGCATGGTTTGTCGAGGATGGCAAGGTGACCGAGGGCACCTCGAACAACGCCTATATCGTCAAGGGTGGCAAGATCATCACCCGCGATCTGTCGAGCGATATCCTGCACGGCATCACCCGCGCCGCCGTTCTCCGCTTTGCCCGCGAGGCGCAGATGGAGGTCGAGGAACGGGCCTTCACCGTGGCCGAGGCGCAGGGCGCGGATGAGGCCTACATCACCTCGGCCAGCGCCTTTGTCCTGCCGGTCGTCGAGATCGACGGCGTGGCGCTGGGCTGCGGAACCCCCGGCCCTGTCGCCACCCGTCTACGCGAGATCTACCTCGACGAAAGCCGCAAAGCGGCGGTCTAGCCGATCCGGTAGCTTGAGGCGGTCACCCCGCCGAAAAGGTCCACATCGTGATAGACGCGCGTTGCCTTTTCACCTTCGGCTGCGCCAAGGGCGGCAAAGAGCGGCACGAAGTGATCTTCGCGAGCGTGGCACACTCGTGCATAGGGCGCACTTTCCCAGTCGATCAGGGCGGCAGTGCGCTCCTTCGGCGGCATCGCCATCACGTCGCCGAGCCATGCGTCGAAGCCCGCCGAGGGCTCTTTCGCGCCCGGCCCGAAGAGGCGCAGGTTGTGATAGCTGAGGCCCGAGCCGACGATCAGCACGCCTTCATCCCGCAGGGGCGCAAGGGCGCGGCCAAGCTCGAAATGTAGCGCCGGATCATAGCCCCGCTTCATCGAGACCTGATAGACCGGCACATCGGCTTGCGGATACATCACATAGAGCGGTGCAAAGGTGCCGTGGTCGAAGCCTTGGGCATCATCGAGGTGGGTCGGGAGCCCGGCACCTTTGATGAGTTCCGCGGTCCGCTCTGCCAGTTCCGGCGCCCCGGGGGCGGGATAGACAATCTGATAGGTTTCCTCGGGGAAGCCCGAGTAATCATAGACCATCGGCGGTTTGGCCGAATGCATCACCGCGAAATCCGCGCCCTCCCAATGGCCGGAGATGACGAGCACGGCCTTGGGTTTCATGCCGATCTCTTCCGGCATCCGCTTGAGCGAGACCTCAAGATTGGCCAACTGCCGCCGCATCCCTTCGAGCCAAGGCCAGGGGCCGCCGCCGTGGGAAATAAAATAGGTGGGTAATCTGCCCGACATCTTGGGCCTCCATGCGATTTGAAATCAGGTTGAGGATAGGCGCTGGAAGGTGGCGCGAACAGATACTGTTGCCGCACAGGCGCTGTGCGGAAGTGCATCCGCCGTTGGAAAGTTGCTTCAAAAATGATACCATTTTCGCATGGAGATTGAGACCAAACGCTTGCTGTTGCGCCCTGTCGACGCGGCCGATGTGGATGAAATCGCCCGCGTGGTATTCGGCGATCCTGATGTCGTCGGAATGCTGGCCCACAACACCAAAGATCCGGCCGATGCACATGACGCCGCCGAGAAGTGGGTGCGCGTTATGGGCAGAAAGTCTGAAATGTGGTCTGATGGGGGGATGGGCCTTTTTGCGCTGATCCCGAAAGACGGGGGCGGTGCGCTCGCGGGTGTTTGCGGCTTCTATATGGAGCGAAACGAGCGTCAACGCTGGCGCGGCGAATATTTCTATGCGCTCGGAAGCCAGTGGCACGGCAATGGTTTGATGTCAGAAGCCACGGATGCCGTGAAAGAAGAGCTCCGCCTGCTGCCCGACCTTGAGGCCATCTACGGGGTCTATTGGGACATGATCAACGAAGCGTCGGGCAAGATTCTGGTTCGTACAGGTCTTCGGCCAGCGGGCAGAAAGCCGATCACCGAGGAATATTCTCCGGAAAAGTGCCGCAGGATGTTTGACTACGATCTGTGGCGAATGGGGGAAGCGCAGGCTGGTCCTACCCGCGGCAGGGTACTTCTGCAGGCCGCCCGCAGGGCAGGCGGATTCGTCGCCGAGGATGTCATGGCAAAACCCGAGGCGCTCGGGCGGCTTGCCGATGCCTATGGGGCACGATTGACCGGCGAAGCTGCCGAAATATTCGAAAAGGCGCGGACGAATCCGGGAATGGCGTATCTCGAATTCAGGTGAGATCGGGACATGGGGTCGTAGGGCGGCGCCCTCGGTCAGTGCCTAGTCTTTCTTGCCCACGTTCTCGGCAAAGGCCTTTTCAAAGGCTTTCTGCTTTTCAGGGCCGGCCTCGGTCTGGTTCTGGGCGCGCCACTCGTCATAGGGCATCCCGTAGTAGATCTCGCGCGCCTCGTCCTTTGACATCTCGATGCCGCGTTCATTTGCGGCCTCCTGATACCACCGCGAGAGGCAGTTGCGGCAGAAACCGGCAAGGTTCATCAGGTCGATATTCTGCACATCGGGCCGCTTTTCCAGCAGGTGTTGGCGCAGGGCGCGAAAGGCGGCGGCTTCGATCTCGATACGGGTCTGGTCGTCCATGAGGGGCTCCGTTCACTTTCCTTCTGCATCTAGGCTCTTGCCGCGGCTAATGCCAGAGTTGCCGACTAGCGCAGGCGTTCGGCGAGAAAATCAAACACAAAGCGCAGGCGGCGGCTTCGGTGGATTTCGCGGTGCGCCACCAGCCAGACGGGAAACGCAAAGGCGGCGTGATCCTTGATCGCGCGGGCCATCGCCGGATCGGCGTCGCCTATCCGCTCGTCGATCATCGCGAGGCCCAGACCGAGCTTGGCCATGGCCCACATCGCCATGTAGCTCGAACAGCTGAGCCGGACATTGGCTTTGCTAACGCCGATGCCAAGCTGGTTGAGGGCGCCAAGGAAGGTTTCGGTTTCCTGCGGCCCGATGATATCGGCCTTGGCAAGGTCGGCCGGTCCGCGCAGGGGGCCGAGCGAGGCGAGGTAATCGGGAGTGCCATAGAACCGCGCGGCGGCCTCGCGCAAGCGGCGGGCGACGAGGTCTGGCTCGGTGGGGCGAAAATTGCGGATGGCGATATCTGCTTCGCGGCGCATCAAGTCGGCGGCGGAATTGTCGGAAATGATCTCGATTGTGATGCGAGGCTCGGCCTGCCGCAGCTCTTGCAGGATGGGGGGCAGGAGGGTGCCGGCATAGAGATCCGACGCCGAAATGGTCACATTCCCGTCCATCGCCTCGTTCTGGGCGTAGGCCGACATGGAAAAGCGGCTCGCGGCATCGGCCATCTCGCGCACATGGGCGACAAGCTCGTGGCCCGCTGGGGTCAGCTGAAGGCCGCGCCCGAAGCGTTCGAAGAGGACAACGCCAAGCTCTTGCTCAAGCGCATCCACCTGCCGCCCCAGCGTCGGTTGCGCCATTCCAAGCGCCCGCGCCGCTGCGGAAAGCGAGCCCTCCTCGGCGGTGATGAGAAACGCCC
>RFZI01000083.1 GCA_009920775.1 Paracoccaceae bacterium
ATGGAAGGATTAGAGACCGAGATACTTGGCAAGATGGGCATTGAAGACCCATATTGTCAGGACAAGTGACGTTCGCGAGGGCAAGAGCCCTTTGATGCGGGCAGGCAGGAGACAATGAGCGACACCACAGACGGTCCTTCTAGCGCCGCGCAAAGCGCGCAACCGGACCAGACACAGGGGCAGGGCAAAGGGTTCTTTGGCCGCATATTCGACGCGCTGAGCCCCGGCGATCCCGACGAGGTTGACGAACACGGCGAGAGGCGGGCCAACGGCTCGACCAGCGCGAACGTGCCCGGGATGCTCAATCTCCGCAGGCTTCGTGTCGAAGATGTCGCCATTCCGAAATCCGATATCGTCGCCGTGCCGCTCGGCATCGAGAAAGAGGCGCTGGTCAAGGTGTTCCGCGATTGCGGCCTGACGCGCCTTCCCGTCTATGACGGCACGCTTGATCGGCCCATCGGCCTTGTGAACCTCAAGGATTTCGCGCTGCGCCACGGGTTCAACAGCGGCAAGGCCGCGTTCGATCTGCGTGCCATCGTGCGTCCGCTGCTCTTTGTGCCGCCGTCGATGCCCTTGGGCGTTCTCCTGCAAAAGATGCAGGCCGAGCGCATCCACATGGCATTGGTGATCGACGAATACGGCGGGACCGACGGTCTTCTGACCATCGAAGACCTGATCGAACAGGTCGTGGGCGACATCGAAGACGAGCATGACGTCGAAGAGGCCGACAGTTTCGTCAAGGAAAAGCCGGGCGTATATCTCGCGCTTGCCAAGACCCCGCTGGAAGATTTCGAAGCCGAGATCGGCATGGACCTGACCGACCATGACGAGATCGACGAGGAAGAGGTCGATACGCTCGGTGGCCTTGTGTTCATGCTCGCAGGCCATATTCCGGCGCGGGGCGAGGTGGTCAAACATCCCGACGGCCCGGAGTTTGAGGTGGTCGACGCCGATCCCCGCCGGATCAAACGCCTCCGCGTGAGGCTGCCCCACGCCAAGGATGCCTGACCGCCTCATGCGCGGCTGGCGGGGGCTCGCGATTTTCGCGATGCTCGGTGCCTTGGCCGCGCTTGGGCAGGCGCCGATCGACTGGCCGATTGCGACGGTCCTGAGCCTTGCCGTAGTGATGGCGGTCTATGGACGGGCCAGCACAGCGAAAGCGGCCGCAAAGATCGGCTGGGCCTATGGTTTTGGCTATTTCCTTCTGGCACTGGCATGGATCGTCAATCCCTTCCTTGTCGAGCCCGACCGCGACGGCTGGATGGCGCCCTTCGCACTTGTCTTGCTTCCGGCAGGGCTTGGTCTCTTCTGGGCGGTCGCCTTTGCCGCGGGCAAGCGGCTTGGCGGCGGGGCCTTGGCGCTCGCGGGATCGCTAACTCTGGCCGAGGGCCTTCGCGCCTTTCTCTTCACCGGCTTTCCTTGGGCGCTTTTGGGCCATGTCTGGATCGACACGCCCCATGCCCAGCTTGCGGCATGGATCGGCCCGCATGGCCTGACGCTGCTGACCGTGCTTCTGGCGGCCGCCGTCGTGCGGGCCTTGAGCGGCGGCAGGGCGCGGCTATGGGGCGGGGCGGCGGCGCTGGCGCTTGGCCTCTTGCCGTTGGGTCTGCAACCGGCGCCGCCTGAAGAGACCGCCGATGGGCCGGTGATCCGCCTCGTGCAGCCCAACGTGCCGCAGGCGGACAAATGGAACGCGGATCTGATCGACCTCTTTCAGGCGCGGCTTCTCGATCTGACCGCCACTGGAGAGAGGCCCGACCTTATCATCTGGCCGGAAACGGCGATCCCCTATCTTCTGGAATATTCGGGGCCGCTTCTGGATGCGGCGGTTGCGGCCTCGGACGGGGTGCCGATGGTGATCGGCGTCAACCGTGAGGAGGGCGGCCTCTATTACAACAGCCTGATCGTCCTCGATGCTACGGGGGTGATCGTCGATACCTATGACAAGCAACACCTCGTGCCTTTTGGCGAATATGTCCCCTTTGGCGAGGTGATGGGAAGGCTCGGCATCCGCGGCCTTGCCGCATCCGAAGGCGGCGGGTTCAGCGCGGGGCAGGGTCTCAGGCGCATCGCCATGCCGGGCATCGGCGAGGTGGAGCCGATGATCTGCTATGAGGCGATCTTTGCTGAAGAAATCGGCAAGGGCGCAAGGCCCCGCGCCTTGATCCAGATCACCAACGATGCCTGGTTCGGCATCCTTCAGGGCCCTCAACAGCATTTCGCCCAATCGCGCTTGCGCGCCATTGAACAGGGCCTGCCGCTGGTGCGGGTGGCGAATACAGGCATTTCCGCCGTGGTCGATGCCAAGGGGCGCATCGTCGCAGAGCTTCCTCTGGGCGAGGCGGGGTTTGCCGACGTAGTCTTGCCGCCCTCGGGCGCAGCAACCTTCTATTCGCGTCTGGGCGACTTTCCAGCGGCGATTGCGGCAATTGTGCTCGCCGCCGTTGCCTTCATACTTTCTCAGCGGCGATCTGATTGACCTGAGGCCCGTGAGGCCTTAGCTCTGTGTCATTCGCTTGTCACAACGGCTTCCTGGCGTGGCAGGTCAAATCCAATGGAGCACTCCCGATGACAAGACAGGACTACATCTTTACCTCGGAATCTGTTTCCGAGGGCCACCCGGATAAGGTTTGCGACCGTATCTCGGATTCGATCCTCGACGCTTTCCTTGCCGAAGAGCCAGAAGCGCGGGTTGCCTGCGAGACTTTTGCCACGACGAACAGAGTTGTCATCGGCGGTGAGGTCGGGCTTTCCGACCAGAAAAAGCTTGCCCAGTATATGGAGCGCGTGCCCGACATCGTCCGCGCCGCGATCAAGGACATCGGCTACGAGCAAGAGAAATTCCACCACGCGACGGTAGAGATTACCAACCTTCTGCACGAACAGTCGGCGCATATCGCCCAAGGCGTGAACGCTTCGGAAAACAAGGATGAAGGCGCGGGCGATCAGGGCATCATGTTCGGCTATGCGACGAACGAGACGCCCGATCTGATGCCGGCGCCGATCCAGTATTCCCACGCGATCCTGCGCCGCCTTGCCGAGGTCCGCAAAAGCGGGCAGGAGCCGACGCTCGGCCCCGATGCCAAATCGCAGTTGTCGGTGATCTATCGCGGCGGAAAGCCGGTGGGCGTTTCCTCTATCGTTCTGTCAACCCAGCACCTCGACGAGAACCAGACCTCGGATGACATCCGCAAGATCGTCGAGCCCTATATCCTCGAAATCCTGCCGCAAGGTTGGGTCACGCCGGAGACCGTCTGGCACGTCAACCCGACCGGCAAGTTCGTGATCGGTGGCCCCGATGGCGACGCGGGCCTGACTGGGCGCAAGATCATCGTCGATACCTACGGCGGCGCGGCCCCGCATGGCGGCGGCGCGTTTTCGGGCAAGGATCCGACCAAGGTCGACCGGTCTGCCGCCTATGCCGCGCGCTATCTGGCGAAGAACGTTGTGGCCGCGGGCCTTGCCGACCGCTGCACGATCCAGTTGAGCTATGCCATCGGCGTGGCGCGTCCGCTGTCGATCTATGCCGATACCCACGGCACCGGCAATGCCGATCCGGCGGCGATCGAGCGGGCCATCGACAAGGTGATGAACCTCACGCCCCGTGGCATCCGCACCCATCTTGGCCTCAACCGCCCGATCTATGCCCGCACCTCGGCCTACGGCCACTTCGGTCGCAAGCCGGAGGATGACGGCGGCTTCAGCTGGGAAAAGACCGATTTGGCCGAGGCGCTCGCCAAGGCGGTTTGATTTTCTCAAGAGCTCGATTGAGGAGGCGGATCATTCCGCCTCCTTTTTCATGCGCCTAGACTGTCGGGCCCCGGCAAAGATTGATCTGCCCGCCGCTCCGCGATAGGAGGCGCGGCCATGAGCAAGGATCATCACCCCTCCGGCGCCCCGTGGCGCAACTTTTATGGCCGGCTGCGCGGCAAGACTATGCGTGCGAGCCAGAAGGAATACCTTGAGACCGACCTGGAAGCGTTGTCGCCCGGCCCCGTGGGCTGGGAGGAGAACCCCGAGCGCAAGCCTTTGGACTTGGCCGAGGTCTTCCCGGGCAAGTCGGAGGTTTGGGTCGAGATCGGCTTTGGCGGTGGCGAGCATATGGTGGCGATGGCCGAGCGCTATCCGCAAGTTGGCATCATCGGTTGCGAGCCCTTCATCAACGGCGTAGCGATGCTTTTGGGCAAGATCCGCGAGGCGGGGGTGACGAACCTCAAGGTCCACCCCGGCGATGCGCGGGATCTCTTTGACGTGCTGCCAAAAGGGTCGGTCGCCAAGGCGTTCCTGAACTATCCCGATCCATGGCCCAAGGCGCGGCACCATCGGCGGCGGTTTGTGACGCAGGACCATCTCGAGCCGCTCTTTTCCGTTATGCGTTCGGGCGGTGAGTTTCGCGTGGCGACGGATATCGAGGATTATGTGCGCCAGACGCTTCAAGAAGTGCCGAAGGCGGGCTTGGAGTGGACCGCTGAGGGCCCGCGCGACTGGCGGGAGCCTTGGGCGGACTGGCAGTCGACCCGCTATGAGCAGAAGGCCCTGCGCGAAGGGCGGACACCGCATTACCTGACCTTCCGCAAGCCCTGAGCGGGTTTCGGGCGGGTTTGCCGGGCAAACCCGCGCCTCCGGCGGGAGTATTTGAGGGCCAAAAGAAGCAAGGCGATGGACCCTCTTGCGCGGCTGGGCTAAGAGGCTGCGAGACTTTGCAGAGGTGAATATGTCTGGCCACGGCGCTCCTGTTCCGATGACGTCCCGTAAATGTGCTATGCTCAAGGGTGTGGCGAATGTGCCGGGGGACAAGTCGATTTCCCATCGCTCGCTGATCCTTGGGGCCTTGAGTGTGGGCGAGACCCGGATTTTGGGGCTTCTCGAGGGGGAAGACGTGATCGACACCGCCAAGGCGATGCGGGCCTTTGGGGCCGAGGTCGAGGATCTGGGCGGCGGCGAGTGGCGCGTGCATGGCGTGGGCGTGGGAGGGTTTGCCGAGCCTTCGCAGGTTATTGATTGCGGCAATTCCGGCACGGGCGTGCGCCTCATCATGGGGACGATGGCGACCTCGCCCATTACCGCGACCTTTACGGGCGATGCCTCGCTTTGCTCGCGCCCCATGGGGCGGGTGACCGATCCCTTGGCGCTTTTCGGGGCGCGGGCCTATGGCCGGACGGGCGGGCGCCTGCCGATGACGATTGTGGGCGCCAAGGACCCGGTGCCGGTGACCTATACGGTGCCGGTGCCTTCGGCGCAGGTGAAATCGGCGGTTCTGCTGGCGGGGCTGAATGCGCCGGGCAAGACGGTGGTGATCGAGAAGGAAGCGACCCGCGATCATACCGAGCGGATGCTGGCAGGATTTGGCGCAGAGATTGTTGTCGAGAACACGCCCGAGGGGCGGGTGATCACGCTCACGGGGCAACCTGAACTCAAGCCGCAGGATATCGTCGTGCCGCGCGATCCTTCGTCGGCGGCTTTCCCGGTTTGTGCGGCGATCATTACCGAAGGGTCGGACGTTCTGGTGCCGAATATCGGCCTCAACCCCACGCGCGCGGGCCTGTTCACCACGCTGCGCGAGATGGGGGCGGATCTGAGTTATGAGAACCTGCGCGAGGAAGGCGGCGAGCCGGTGGCCGATCTGCGGGCGCGTTACTCGCCCGATCTGAAGGGGATCGCGGTGCCGCCCGAGCGGGCGGCGAGCATGATCGACGAATATCCCGTTTTGTCGGTGGTGGCCTCGTTTGCCGAGGGCAAGACCGAAATGCGGGGCGTCAAGGAGCTGCGGGTCAAGGAATCCGACCGGATTGATGCCATGGCCATGGGGCTGCGCGCGGCTGGCGTGACGGTGGACGAGGGCGAGGATTGGTGGATTGTCGAGGGGCGCGGTTTTGGCAATGTGCCGGGGGGCGTGACGGTTGAGAGCCGCCTTGACCACCGAATTGCCATGTCGTTTCTGGTGATGGGCATGGCGACGGAAAAGCCGATGACGGTGGATGATGCGAGCCCGATCGCCACGTCCTTCCCGATTTTCGAAGGCCTGATGGCCTCGCTCGGATCGGCGATCACAAGGGGAAATCGCTAGATGGCAGCGCCCGAAGAGCCCAAGCGAAAATGGCGCGGCAAGATCGTCGCCGCCGTGATCGTGGGCTTCGGGCTCTTGCGGCTTTTCGAGATGTGGGTGCAGAACGGGGGGCGGCTATGACGCGCTGGCGCTGGCTTGCCCTTTTGGCCTTGGTGCTCTTTGTGGCTTTGGTCGCGGTTGCGCCATCCGGTGTGCCGGATACGATGATCCTCGGCTATTCGCCCGAATATCCGGCCCAGTTTCTGGCCGGCCTCAGCGGCGAACTTGGGCGGCTGAAGGCATCGGTCGCAATCGACATGGTCTTTCCTCTGGTTCTGACGATCGTGTTGGTGATGCCGTTGGCAGGCGCGGCGCGGTTGCCAGCCATCGGCTACATGGTGGCCGACTACATCGAGAATATCGCGCTTTACCGCTTCTATTTTTTGGGGGCAGAGGCGTCTGCAAACTTGAGTCTGGTGTCCCAGATCAAATGGGCGCTTGTGGCGCTGGCGTGTGTCGTTCTGGTTCGTGAGTTTGTCCGCACGAGGCGGCTACCATGAGCTTTGCCGTAGCGATCGACGGCCCCGCGGCTGCGGGCAAAGGCACGATCAGCCGTGCTGTGGCCGCGCATTTCGGCTTTGCGCATCTTGATACGGGGCTGCTTTATCGGGCTGTCGGGGCGAAGGTTCTTGAGGGGGCCGACGCGATCGAGGCCGCTGAGGGGCTTCGGGCCGAGGATTTGCAAGCGGGCCACCTCAGAACAGCCGAGGTCGCGCAGGCGGCCTCCAAGGTCGCGGTGATCCCCGAGGTGCGGGCGGCGCTCGTCGATTTCCAGCGCGCCTTTGCGCGGCGTGACGGCGGGGCTGTGCTTGACGGGCGCGATATCGGCACGGTGATCTGCCCTGATGCCGAGGTGAAGATCTTTGTCACCGCAAGCCCTGAAGTCCGCGCCAAGCGCCGGTTTTTGGAGCTTCGGGCGGCAGGGAGCACGATGAGCCTCGATGAGGTCTTGGCCGATGTTCTGGCCCGCGATGCCCGCGACAGCGAGCGTGCCACCGCGCCGATGAAACCGGCCGAGGGCGCGCTTATCCTCGACACCAGCGAATTGACCATCGACGAGGCGGTGGCGGTGGCGACGAAAGCCATAGCAGCAAGGCGCTAAAGCCCTTGCCCTTTGGGGAGGCTTCCCCTATACGCCCCCTGTCGCAAGGCGGGATAAGCCGGAAGTAAAGAGCGAGCAGGGTCGGGAACCACCGGCCCTCTTTGTTTTCGGTCTGCAAAGCGCGATGCAACTCACTGAAAGACCCGCGGAGACAACCGCGTGGCCCGAATAGACACAAAAAGGAACTGATACTTATGTGCGCTAAGAACGCTATGGAGGAATTCGAAGCCCTCCTGAATGAAAGCTTCGAAATCGACACCCCCGCCGAAGGCAGCGTCGTCAAGGGCAAGGTCATCGCCATCGAGGCAGGCCAGGCCATCATCGACGTCGGCTACAAGATGGAAGGCCGTGTCGACCTGAAAGAATTCGCGAACCCCGGCGAAGCGCCGACCCTCGCAGTTGGCGACGAGGTCGAAGTTTTCCTGCGTGCTGCTGAAAACGCCCGCGGCGAAGCCGTTATTTCGCGCGAGATGGCTCGCCGCGAAGAAGCCTGGGATCGTCTCGAGAAAGCCTATGCTGACGAAGAGCGCGTCGATGGCGCCATCTTCGGTCGCGTCAAAGGCGGCTTCACTGTCGATCTCGGCGGCGCTGTTGCGTTCCTCCCGGGCTCGCAGGTTGACGTGCGCCCCGTGCGCGATGCCGGTCCGCTCATGGGCCTCAAGCAGCCGTTCCAGATCCTCAAGATGGACCGTCGCCGTGGCAACATCGTTGTCTCGCGCCGTGCGATCCTTGAAGAGAGCCGCGCCGAGCAGCGCGCTGAAGTCATCGGCAACCTCACCGAAGGTCAGGCCGTTGACGGTGTGGTCAAGAACATCACCGAATACGGTGCCTTCGTTGACCTCGGCGGTGTTGACGGCCTTCTGCACGTCACCGACATGGCCTGGCGCCGCGTCAACCACCCGTCGGAGATCCTGACGATCGGCGAGACCATCAAGGTCCAGGTCATCAAGATCAACAAAGACACCCACCGCATCAGCCTTGGCATGAAGCAGCTTCAGGCCGATCCGTGGGATGATGTCGAAGCCCGCTTCCCGCTGGGCTCGGTCCATCAGGGCCGCGTGACCAACATCACCGATTACGGCGCTTTCGTGGAGCTGGAAGCCGGTGTCGAGGGTCTCGTGCACGTCTCCGAAATGTCCTGGACCAAAAAGAACGTTCACCCCGGCAAGATCGTTTCGACCAGCCAGGAAGTCGACGTCATGGTTCTCGAGATCGACAGCGCCAAGCGCCGCGTCTCGCTTGGCCTCAAGCAGTCGGCCTGCCGGGCGACATCGACGGCATGGTTCACCTCTCCGACCTGTCGTGGGACGAGCGTGGCGAAGATGCCATCCAGAACTACCGCAAGGGCGATGTTGTCAAAGCCAAGGTCACCGAGGTTGATGTCGAGAAAGAGCGTATCTCGCTCTCGATCAAAGCCATGGGCGGCGATCCCTATGCCGAAGCCATCGGCGGCGTGAAGCGTGGTTCGGTCATCACCGTCACCGTCACCAAGATCGAAGATGGCGGCATCGAGGTCGAATACGAAGGCATGAAGTCGTTCATCCGTCGTTCGGACCTGAGCCGTGACCGCGCCGAGCAGCGCCCCGAGCGCTTCCAGGTTGGCGATCACGTCGACGTCCGCGTGACCAACATCGACAGCAAGACCCGCAAGCTCGGTCTGTCGATCAAGGCCCGCGAGATCGCCGAAGAGAAGGAAGCCGTTGAGCAGTATGGTTCGTCCGACTCGGGCGCCTCGCTGGGCGACATCCTCGGCGCTGCCCTCAAGGGCGACAAGTAAGTTTCGGATCATACCGAAAACGGGGCTCCGCAGCCACACGCTGCGGGGCCTTTCTTTTGCGAATCAGTGAAGCGGGAAGGCAGGTGAGCGAAGCGGATTCGCCAAAACCTTCTCGAATTTGACCGCCCGAAGCGGAAATGCCCCTGTCATCCCCCTCAAAAAGCACGAGAATTTTGATTTCGAGCGAGTAAAACTATGTCGCTCCAAGATTCTGGGTCTATAGTCAGCCGATAAGCGGGGTTTACCCGCCGCAAGAGATTGCTGCCTCAGGGGGTGACTGCTCATGATCAGGTCTGAACTGATCCAGATTATTGCCGACGAAAATCCGCATCTTTACCAGCGGGAC
>RFZI01000084.1 GCA_009920775.1 Paracoccaceae bacterium
GCGCCATGGGCCAGGCGTCGGCCCTTTTCGGCCATCAGCTTCTTGGCCGAGGGGGCATCCTCGACGTCGCGCGCCGCAGCGGGGGCGGCGGCAGGCGCTGGCTCGGCCTTGGCCTCGGGGGCGGGGGCGGCCGAGGTGGCGGCAGCGGAAGCGCCTTCGGAGATCTGGGCAAGAAGGGCGGCAACGCCGACAGTGGTGCCCTCTGCTGCGACGATCTCGGTCAGGACGCCGGCGACGGGCGCGGGAACCTCGACCGTGACCTTGTCGGTTTCAAGCTCGCAAAGCATTTCGTCCACCGCAACGGCATCGCCCGGCTTCTTGAACCAGGTGGCAACGGTGGCCTCGGTGACGCTTTCGCCCAGGGTGGGAACGCGGACTTCGGTGCTCATGATCAGTTTCCTTCAATCGTCAGCGCGTCGTTCACGAGCGCTTCTTGTTGAGCTTTGTGCATGCTGGCGAGGCCCGTGGCGGGCGAGGCCGAGGCGGGGCGGCCGACATAGGCGGGCCGCTTGTGATCGGCGCCGATGCGGGTCAGCACCCATTCGATATTGGGTTCGATGAAGTTCCAGGCGCCCTGGTTCTTCGGCTCTTCCTGACACCAGACAACCTCGGCCTGTTTGAAACGCTCCATCTCCTTCACCAGCGACAGCGCCGGGAAGGGATAATACTGCTCGATCCGCAAGAGATAGATATCGTCGATGCCGCGGCGGTCGCGCTCTTCGAGAAGGTCGTAATAGACCTTGCCCGAGCACATCACCACGCGCTTGATCTTGTCGTCGGCGACGAGCTTGGTGTCGGAGTGGCCTTTCTGGGCATCGTCCCAAAGGACGCGGTGGAACGACGAGCCGGTGGTGAAATCACCGATGTCCGAGATCGCCAGCTTGTGCCGCAAAAGCGATTTCGGGGTCATCAGGATCAGGGGCTTGCGGTAGCTGCGGTGCAGCTGGCGGCGCAGGATGTGGAAATAGTTGGCGGGCGTGGTGCAGTTGGCCACGATCCAGTTATCACCGCCGCACATCTGCAGGAACCGCTCGAGGCGGGCCGAGCTGTGCTCTGGGCCTTGGCCTTCAAAGCCGTGCGGCAAAAGGACGACGAGGCCCGACATCCGGAGCCACTTGGATTCGCCCGACGAGATGAACTGGTCGAACATGATCTGGGCGCCGTTGGCGAAATCGCCGAACTGGGCCTCCCAGGCGACAAGCGCGTTGGGTTCGGACAGCGAATAGCCGTATTCAAAGCCCAAGACGGCATATTCCGAGAGCATCGAATCGATGACCTCGTAATGCGCCTGCCCTTCGCGGATGTGGTTCAAGGGATAGTGGCGCGCTTCGGTCTCCTGGTCGATGAAGGCCGAGTGTCGCTGGCTGAAGGTGCCGCGGGTGGCGTCTTGGCCAGCAAGGCGGACCGGATAGCCTTCGAGCATCAGGGAGCCGAAAGCCAGCGCCTCGGCGGTCGCCCAGTCGAAGGCTTGGCCCGACGAGAACATCTGCGCCTTGGTCTCAAGAAGGCGGTCGATGGTGCGGTGGGTCTTGAAGCCCTCCGGCACCTTCACGAGCGCCGCGCCGATCTCGCGTAGGGTCTTTTCCTTGATCGCGGTTTTGCCGCGCTGGTATTTGCCCTGCTTCTGGCGATCCATGTGCGACCAGCGGCCATCGAGCCAATCGGCCTTGTTGGGCTTGAACGTGCGGCCGGCTTCAAACTCTTCGTTGAGCTGCGCCTGGAATGCGGCCTTCATATCCTCGATCTCACCCTCGGGGATCAGCCCGTCGGCGACAAGGCGCTCGGTATAAAGCTGGAGCGTGGTCTTATGCTTCTTGATCCGGTTGTACATGACCGGATTGGTGAACATCGGCTCATCGCCTTCGTTATGGCCGAAGCGGCGATAGCAGAAGACGTCGATCACCACGTCCCTGTGGAATTTCTGACGGAATTCGGTGGCGACACGGGCGGCGTGCACCACGGCTTCGGGATCGTCGCCGTTGACGTGGAAGATCGGCGCCTCAACCATGAGCGCGATGTCGGTCGGGTAGGGCGACGAGCGCGAATGGTGCGGCGCGGTGGTAAAGCCGATCTGGTTGTTGACGATGATATGCATCGTGCCGCCGGTCTTGTGGCCGACGAGGCCCGAGAGGCCAAAGCCTTCGGCGACAACGCCTTGGCCGGCGAAGGCGGCATCACCATGCAGAAGCACCGGCAGGACACGGCTGCGATCCGTGTCGCCGCGCTGGGCCTGCTTGGCGCGGACCTTGCCAAGGACCACCGGGTTGACCGCCTCGAGGTGCGAGGGGTTGGCGGTGAGCGACAGGTGCACCTTGTTGCCGTCAAACTCGCGGTCGGACGAGGCGCCGAGGTGATATTTCACGTCGCCCGAGCCGTCCACGTCTTCGGGCTTGAAGCTGCCGCCCTGAAACTCGTTGAAGATCGCACGATAGGGCTTGGCCATCACATTGGCGAGGACCGAGAGGCGGCCGCGGTGCGGCATGCCGATGACGATTTCCTCGACGCCAAGCGCGCCACCGCGCTTGATGATTTGTTCCATCGCCGGGATGAGCGCCTCGCCGCCATCAAGGCCGAAGCGCTTGGTGCCCATGTATTTGACGTGGAGGAATTTCTCGAAGCCCTCGGCCTCGACCAGCTTGTTCAGGATCGCGCGGCGGCCGTTCTTGGTGAAGTGGATTTCCTTGCCGTAGCCTTCGATCCGCTCCTTGAGCCAGCCGGCCTGCTCGGGGTCGGAGATGTGCATATACTGTAGCGCGAAGGTGCCGCAGTAGGTCCGCATCACGATGTCGATGATCTGGCGCATCGAGGCGATCTCGAGGCCGAGGACGTTGTCGATAAAGATCGGGCGGTCCATGTCGGCTTCGGTGAAGCCATAGCTCTTGGGATCAAGCTCGGGATGCGGGGTCTTGTCGCGCATCCCCAAGGGATCGAGATCGGCGATCAGGTGGCCGCGGATCCGGTAGGCGCGGATGATCATCAGGGCGCGGATCGAGTCGAGCACCGCCTGACGCACCTGAGCGTCGGTCATCTGGACGCCCTTTTCAGCGGCCTTGGCGGCGATTTTCTCGCCCGCTTTCTTGGGGTCGGCAGGCCACTGACCGTCGAGCGCCGAAATGAGCTCGCCGCTGGCCTGCGGCGGCCAGTCGGTGCGCGCCCAAGAGGGGCCAACCGCCTCGGCCCGCGCCTCGGCGGCCGTGTCGCCCAAAGACTGGAAGAAGGCGCGCCAGCTTTCGTCAACGCTGCCGGGATTGTCGGCGAAGCGCGCGTGCAACTGCTCGACATAGTCGGCATTCGCGCCCTGCAGGAACGAGGAGGCGTGGAAGATATCGTTGTTGCTTTGCTCGGTCATGACGACACCTGCGATAGAGAAACGCGCCCCGTTGCCGGGGCGCTTTGAACGTTACTTGCCGATAGCCTTCATCACCGCCTCGCCCAGATGCGCAGGGCTTTCGGCGACGACGATGCCGGCGGATTTCATGGCTTCGATCTTCGATTCCGCGTCGCCCTTGCCGCCCGAGACGATGGCGCCTGCATGGCCCATGCGGCGGCCCGGAGGGGCGGTGCGGCCGGCGATGAAGCCGGCGGTCGGCTTCCAGCGGCCTTTCTTGCGCTGGGCGGCGAGGAATTCGGCGGCCTCTTCCTCGGCCGATCCGCCAATCTCGCCGATCATGATGATCGACTGGGTTTCGGGATCGTCGAGGAACATATCCAACACGTCGATATGCTCGGTCCCTTTGATCGGGTCGCCACCGATGCCGACGGCGGTCGACTGGCCGAGGCCAAGATCAGAGGTCTGCTTGACCGCCTCATAGGTGAGCGTGCCCGAGCGCGAGACGACGCCGACCGAGCCGCGCCGATGGATATGGCCGGGCATGATGCCGATCTTGCAGGCATCGGGCGTGATCACGCCGGGGCAGTTGGGGCCGATGAGGCGCGAGTTGGAGTCCATCAACGCGCGCTTGACCTTCATCATGTCGAGGACCGGAATGCCCTCGGTGATGCAGACGATGAGCTCCATCTCGGCGTCGATCGCCTCGAGGATCGAGTCGGCGGCAAAGGGTGGCGGGACGTAGATCACGGAAGCATTGGCCCCGGTCTTGGCGCGGGCCTCGTGGACCGAGTTGAAGACCGGCAGGCCCAGATGATCCTGCCCGCCCTTGCCGGGGGTCACGCCGCCGACCATCTTGGTGCCATAGGCGATAGCCTGCTCGGAGTGGAACGTGCCCTGCGAGCCGGTGAAGCCCTGACAGATCAGCTTGGTGTTTTCGTTGACGAGAATGGCCATGGTCTTACCCCTTCACCGCTTTGACGATCTTCTGGGCCGCGTCGGCGAGGTTGTCGGCGGCGATGACGTTGAGGCCGGAGCCGGCGATGATTTCTTTGCCTTTCTCGACGTTGGTGCCCTCGAGGCGGACGACGAGCGGGACCTGAAGGCCCACCTCTTTCACCGCGGCGATGACGCCATCGGCGATCACATCGCAGCGCATGATGCCGCCGAAGATATTGACGAGGATGCCCTTCACGTTGGGATCGGAGGTGATGATCTTGAACGCCTCGGTGACCTTTTCCTTGGTCGCGCCGCCGCCCACATCGAGAAAGTTGGCAGGCTCGGCGCCGTAAAGCTTGATGATATCCATCGTCGCCATAGCAAGGCCCGCGCCGTTGACCATGCAGCCGATTTCGCCATCGAGGGCGATGTAGTTGAGATCAAACTTGGAGGCGGCAAGTTCCTTCGGGTCTTCCTCGGTCTCGTCGCGCAGGGCGGCGATATCGGGGTGGCGATAGAGGGCGTTGCCGTCAAAGCCCATCTTGGCGTCGAGGCATTTCAGATCGCCCTTGTCGGTGACGATCAGGGGATTGATCTCGAGCATCTCCATGTCTTTGTCGACGAAGAGCTTGTAGAGCGTGCCCATGAGCTGAACGCATTGCTTGATCTGCGCGCCTTCGAGGCCAAGGCCAAAGGCGATGCGGCGGCCGTGGAACTGTTGATAGCCGGTGGCCGGATCGACCGAGAAGGAGAGGATCTTCTCGGGGGTCTTTTCCGCGACCTCTTCGATATCCATGCCGCCTTCGGTCGAGGCGACGAAAGAGATGCGGCTGGTGGCGCGATCGACGAGGAGCGCGAGGTAAAGCTCACGCGAGATGCCCGAGCCGTCTTCGATATAGATGCGGTTGACCGTCTTGCCCGCCGGGCCGGTCTGTTTGGTCACGAGGGTGCGGCCAAGCATTTTCTTGGCCTCTTGCGCGGCCTCTTCAACCGATTTGGCGAGGCGCACGCCGCCCTTTTCGCCGGCGTCGGCTTCTTTGAAGCTGCCCTTGCCGCGGCCGCCCGCGTGGATCTGGGCTTTCACGACCCAGAGCGGGCCGTCAAGCTCGCCCGCGGCGGTCTTTCGCTGACCGGAGCGCCATAGGAGCGCAGCAGAGCCTTGGCCTGGTATTCATGGATATTCATTGCATCCCTCGCAGTTGGCTGGGTCTCTCCCCTCTAAACACAGGATTTCTGGGGCAAGAACGTTTATTTTGCGTGACCTGCGGAAAATCCGACATTTGTGATCACAGTCGAAAAAAGTGTGATCACAAAATAGGAAATGTGACCGCCAACATATTTTCGCAAGTGACTCGGACGGTTTAGGCGGGGTCAGTCCTCAGGGCGGGCGATGCAAAGGACTTGACCGCGCGGCAGGCGGTCGGGCCGGATTTCGCAGGTAAAGCCCGCTTCCTGAGTTAGCCGAGCGACTTCGGACTGGCGGAAGTGAAAGGGGGTGCGGTCGGGGTGGGTTACCACGCCGTCTTTCTGGCGGTGGCTTAGGGCAAAGCCCTCGTCAGGGGCGAGAAAGACGGTGAAAAGGAGCATCCGCAGATGCGGCAGACGCCGGCGGGCCGAATGCAGCGCGACCTCGAGCGAGGCGAGCGGCAGGTGGGTGAAGACGGCGAAGGCGAGGGCCACGTCGATATCCTGCGGCACGCCGGGGAAGGTGAAATCGGCATCTTCGATCAGGCGGGTGGGATCGAGGCGGGGCTTGTCGGCAAGCTCCACCTCATAGCCGCGCAGCATCAGATTGCGGGAGGCATCGGTTGCCCAATAGTTGCCTGCCGCAAGCCACGGCACCAGACGGCAACCGAGCCGCAGCGAGCCCGCGCCGATATCGAGAAACCGATCAGAGGGCCGGACGCCCACTTCCTCGAGCATCCGCATCTGGATGCGGCCCGTCTCGTCCCAGCGGCCGCCCACGATATCGCGGTGACGGCCTTTGGAAAGAGCCTCCTCATAGAAGCCGGGCTTGAGGTAGGGCGAGATCGCCATGCGGCCCGCCCTCTCTGCCTAGCGGCCGATGCGATCGACGATCGCCAGCATCAGGTCGGTGGCCTTGGCCATATCCTGCACCGAGATCCATTCGCGCGGCCCATGGATCGCTTGCATCCCTGTGAAGAGGTTGGGGCAGGGGACGCCCATCTCGGTCAGGCGCGAGCCATCGGTGCCGCCACGGATCGGGATCGAGATCGCTTCGAGGCCGATATCCTTGGCCGCATCGGTGGCGAGGGTGACGGGGGTCATGTCTTTCTCAAGCCAGTAGCGCATGTTGCGATACTGGGGCCGGATCGTGCAGGTGATCTGGGCGCGCGGTTCGCTCGCCTGAACAGCGGCGCAAACTTGCTGGACCAGCTTGCCCTTGGCCTCGAGCCCCTCCATCTCGAAATCGCGCAGGATGAACTTGATCCGCATCTCCGACGAGCCGCCGGTCATGTCGGTGGCGTGGATGAAGCCTTCGCGCTCGGCCGTGGTTTCCGGCGTCATCGTCGCCTGCGGCAGGGTCGCAATGATCTTGGAAGCAAGGTGAATGGCGTTGACCATCTTGCCGGTGGCATAGCCGGGGTGGATCGACACGCCCTTGACGTGAACCACGGCCTCGTCGGCCGAGAAAGTCTCGAACTCGATCTCGCCCGCTTTGCCGCCATCGAATGTATAGGCGAAGTCGGCGCCCAAGTCCTTGGGCAGGCGTTTATCAACGCCGCGGCCGATTTCCTCGTCGGGGGTGAAGGCCACGCGCAGGGTGGGGCGCTTGATCTCGGGGTTGGCGAGAAGGTGCTTGGCGGCGGTCATGACGATGGCAACGCCCGCCTTGTCGTCGGCGCCGAGAAGGGTTGTGCCGGAGGCTGTGATGATATCGTGGCCGATCTTTTCGTTGAGATAGGGGAAATCCGCCGGGTCGAGGGTCAGCTCGGGATCGTCGGGATAGGTGATGACCCCGCCATTATAGCCCTTGATGACCCGCGGCTTGACGCCCACGGCGTTGAATTGCGGCGCGGTGTCCACATGGGCAAGGAAGCCCACGGTCGGCCCTGCGACATTACCGGGGATGGTGGCGATGACGGTGCCATAGTCGGTCAGGACCACATCCTCGGCGCCGATGGCCTCAAGCTCGGCCTGCAAGACCTTCTGCATATTCAGCTGGATCGCGGTCGAAGGCGAAGAGGGGCTGTCGGGATCAGACTGGCTATCAATCGCGGCGTAGCGGCAGAGGCGCTCTTCAAGCTCGGCGAGGAATTCGGACATCTTTGGTCTCCATTTCGTTGGCGAGATGAAAGGGAGCGCGAGGGCGGGAAGTCAAGCCGCCGCAAAAGAAAAGCGCGCCCGGGGGCGCGCTGATCTTGTTCTTGTTCTGTCAGGCTCAGGCGAGCGAGGGGTCGATGGCTTTGCAGGCCTCGACAAGGCCCTTCACCGCGGCGACCGACTTGTCAAAGCCGGCCTGCTCTTCGGCGGAGAGCTTGATGTTGGCGATCTTCTCGACGCCGCCGGCGCCGATGATGGTCGGAACGCCGACATACATGCCCTTCACGCCCAGCTCGCCATCGCAATAGGCGGCGCAGGGCAGGACGCGCTTCTGATCCTTGAGATAGGCCTCGGCCATCTCGATCGCCGAGGTGGCGGGGGCGTAATAGGCCGAGCCGGTTTTCAGAAGGCCGACGATCTCGGCGCCGCCGTCACGGGTGCGCTGAACGATGGCGTCGAGCTTTTCCTGCGTGGTCCAGCCCATTTTGACGAGGTCGGGCAGCGGGATGCCGCCGACGGTCGAATAGCGGACCGAGGGAACCATCGTGTCGCCGTGGCCGCCGAGAACGAAGGCGGTCACGTCGCGCATGGAAACGCCGAACTCGAGGCTGAGGAAGTGGCGGAAGCGGGCCGAATCGAGCACGCCGGCCATGCCGACGACCTTGTTGTGCGGCAGGCCCGAAAACTCGCGCAGCGCCCAGACCATCGCATCGAGCGGGTTGGTGATGCAGATCACAAAAGCGTTGGGGGCGTGGGCCTTGATGCCTTCGCCGACCGATTTCATGACCTTGAGGTTGATGCCCAGAAGGTCGTCGCGGCTCATGCCGGGCTTGCGCGGAACGCCCGCGGTGACGATGCAAACGTCAGCGCCTGCAATGCCTTCATAGGTGTTGGTGCCCGTGAAAGAGCCGTCAAAGCCCTCGGCGGGGCCGCTCTCTGCGATGTCGAGCGCCTTGCCCTGCGGGATGCCTTCTGGGTTTGCGATCGCGCATTGGGTTAGTCTCTTGTGCCGCCTCGCGCAAGTCCGCTGCGCTGCGGCATAGCGGGATCGCTTGCTGTTATCGCTCACAGGAGGTTAAAGCTGTGTTCACGCCCGGTCGAGTCTGCGGCGCAGGCTGGAGAGGTCGGATGCAGGGCGAGACTTTCTGGATTTTGGCGGTGATCTCGTCGATTTGCGTCGGGATGGGCAAGGGAGGCTTGCCGGTGATCGGGATGCTGGCCGTGCCGGTTCTGGCCTTGGTGATTTCGCCCATCGCGGCGGCGGGAATGCTTTTGCCGGTCTATGTGCTGTCAGACATGATCGGGCTTTATAACTATCGCCGCGATTTCGACCGCAAGGTTCTGACGATCATGATGGCGGGCATGACGGTTGGCGTCGGCCTTGGCTGGGCGACGGCGCATATCGTCAGCGAAGACCTCGTGACTTTGATCGTCGGCCTGATGGGCACGATCTTCGCGCTCAACACGATTTTGCGGCACAATGAGGATCGCCCCGCCAAAGAGGCGCGCTGGCCCGGCGGGATGTTCTGGGGGACTGTGACGGGGTTTACGAGCTTCGTCAGCCACTCGGGCGGGCCGCCGTTTCAGGTCTGGGTTCTGCCGCTGAAGCTGTCGAAATCGGCGTTTGTCGG
>RFZI01000085.1 GCA_009920775.1 Paracoccaceae bacterium
GAATAGGCCATCCCGAAGTTCACGGTGCGGATCAGATCCATCGTCGCTTCGAAATCCTCGTCCGTCTCGCCGGGGAAGCCGACGATGAAATCGCTCGACAAGAGAAGATCGGGGCGGACGGTGCGAATGCGGGCGATCAGATCGAGGTATTCCGCCGCCGTATGCTTGCGGTTCATCGCCTTGAGGATGCGGTCGCTGCCCGACTGCACCGGCAGGTGTAGATACGGCATGAGTTTGCCGCAGTCGCCAATCGCGGCGACCAGCGCGTCGTCCATGTCATTAGGATGCGAGGTGGTGAAGCGGATCCGTTCGAGCCCGTCGATCTCGGCAAGCACCCAGATCAGCCCCGCAAGCCCGCCCTCGTGGCCGTGATATGCATTCACGTTTTGCCCCAGAAGCGTGATCTCGCGCACGCCGGCGTCCACCAACTCCCGCGCCTCGCGCAGGATGCGGTCCGCCGGTCGGCTGACCTCCGCCCCGCGCGTATAGGGGACAACGCAGAAGGCGCAGAACTTGTCACAGCCTTCTTGAACGGTGAGGAAAGCGGTCGGGCCGCGATGGGCCTTGGGGCGGCCTTTCAGCTCTTCGAACTTGTCCTCTTCGGGGAAATCGGTGTCGAGAGCCTTGGCGCCGCTTTGAACCGCATCCTCCATCGCCGGCAGCCGGTGATAGCTTTGCGGGCCGACCACCAGATCAACGAGCGGCGCGCGCCGCATGATCTCTTCGCCCTCGGCCTGCGCCACGCAGCCGGCAACGCCGATCTTGAGATCGGGCTTGGCCTCTTTGAGGGGCCGCAGCCGCCCGAGCTCGGAATAGACCTTCTCGGCCGCCTTCTCGCGGATATGGCAGGTGTTGAGAAGGATCATATCCGCCTCTTCCTGCACCTTGGTCTCGACATAACCCTTGCCGCCCAGCGCCTCGGCCATGCGTTCGCTGTCATAGACATTCATCTGACAGCCATAGGTCTTGATGAAGAGCTTTTTAGGTTCGGACATGGACGGCGGCTTCTGGCATCTAGATCGGGAATTGGCTGTACCTAACGCCTCGCCCTTCGGCTTGCAATGCGGACCCGTATCCTCCTATCGAGAGACCGAAGCAGTGACCCACCACCGAAGCCTGGACCATTTCCTCAAGGAAGGTGTCGAAAGCCTTGCCAAAGGGCCGGTCGCGCTTGTTCTGGCCGAGGACGATGTCGAGATCGCCTCGACGATCCGGCATCACCTTGACCTTGGGTTCAAGCAGGTCATTTTGTTTGCCGCCCATGATCTGGCGCGTGATCTCGCTCTTCCGGCCAAGGTTCAGCGCGTCGATCAGGACGTCCGAAGCGATCTAGCGGTCGTCGATACGATCAATGCAGTGATCAACGCCGCGCCGGGAATATGGCTCTATTACTGCTTCAATGCGGAATACCTGTTCTTCCCCTTCTGTGAACATCGCACGATCGGGGAAATGCTGACCTTTCATGCCGAAGAGCGGCGCGAAGCGATGCTGACCTATGTGATCGATCTCTATGCCGGCGATCTCGACGCTTATCCCCGCGCCGTTAACCTGGACGACGCCTATCTCGATCGCACCGGCTATTATGCGCTCGCACGCAATGACGACGATGGGCATCCCCGCGAGCGGCAGCTTGATTTTCACGGCGGGCTACGCTGGCGGTTCGAAGAATTTGTCCCGGTCGAAAAGCGCCGGATCGACCGGATCGGCATCTTTCGGGCGAGGCCGGGGTTGCAGCTTCGCGTCGGGCACACGCTCAACGACGAGGAAATGAATACCTATTCCTGCCCTTGGCACCATAACCTGACTGCCGCGATCTGTTCGTTCCGAACGGCCAAGGCTCTCAAGCGGAATCCAAGCTCGACCTTTGCGATCCAAACCTACAAATGGCGCAATTCTGTTCGCTTCGAATGGCACTCACAGCAGCTGCTTGAGCTGGGATTGATGGAGCCTGGCCAGTGGTTCTGATGCGTTCCTAGGTGCGGCGCAGCCGGATCACCACATCAACGCCCGAAATCGTCGATCCTTGCGGAGCGGGCGGCAGGTTGCGGATCTGCAATTCCTCGACGGGTGCGTCGGTAAAGGCGCCCGTATCCTCCCAATAATAGTGGGGATGGTCGCTGATATCCGTATCGAAATAGCTTTTCGAACCGTCGATCGTGATCTCGCGAAGAAGGCCCGCATCGCAAAAGGCCTTGAGTGTATTGTAGACCGTCGCAAGCGAAACGCTTTCGCCCGATGCGTGGGCCGCCTCGTAGAGGCTCTCGGCGGTGACATGACGGTTCTCGCCGTCACCGACCAGAAGGGCGGCAAGGGCCAAACGCTGTCGCGTCGGGCGCAAGCCCGCTCCGGCAAGCCAGTGGTTTCCCCGTTGTTCCATCACGTCGTTCATCGGCTCAAGGCGCCCTACATCATCGCTATCTGTCAATTCGCATAGAATGCGTCTGAAAACCAGTCGCAATTGGCTCTGCTTCCGCGTGCAGCCTTGCCCTTGTTTGCCCGCGGGTGCTAGACGGGCCTGAAACCCACCTTTGAAAGGATCCCCCCAGCATGGCGCAGTTCCCGAGCAGCTTTAGCAAGGACGACCTCCTCAAATGCGCCCGTGGCGAGCTTTTCGGCCCCGGCAACGCCCAGCTGCCCGCCCCGCCGATGCTGATGATGGACCGGATCACCGATATCTCGGAAGACCGGGGTGAGCATGGCAAGGGCCATGTGGTGGCCGAGTTCGACATCACGCCCGACCTGTGGTTCTTTGATTGCCACTTCCCCGGCAACCCGATCATGCCCGGCTGCCTCGGTCTTGACGGGTTGTGGCAGCTCACCGGCTTCAACCTCGGCTGGCGCGGCTGGCAAGGGCGCGGCTATGCGCTGGGCGTGGGCGAGGTGAAACTGACCGGCATGGTCCGCCCCGACCGCAAGATGCTCACCTACAAGGTCGATTTCACCAAGGCGATCCAGACCCGCCGCCTGACCATGGGCGTGGCCGATGGCATCGTCGAGGCCGACGGCGAGGTGATCTACGTGGTCAAGGACATGAAGGTGGCGCTCAGCGAGAGCTGAGAACGCTAGCGACATTCCGAGCTTTCCTCTGGCTTCACGATCCCAATCTGGTTGCGTGGCTGCATCGGCCTGTCTATCAGGGTTGCAAGGACAAAAGAGGAGAGCGGAATGCGTCGTGTCGTCGTCACTGGCTTGGGGATCGTCTCCCCCATCGGCAACAATGCAGCCGAGGTGGATGCGGCCCTGAGGGCGGGCAAGTCGGGTATCGAGGCGGTGCCGGCGATGGTCGAGCACGGCTTCCGCAGCCAGATTGCCGGTACGCTCAAGATCGACGTGGCCGAGCATGTCGACAAGCGCACCCTGCGCTTCATGGGGCCGGGCGCGGCCTATGCCCATATCGCCATGGGTCAGGCCATTGCGGATGCGGGGCTTGAGGAGAAGGACGTGGTCAACCCGCGCACCGGCCTGATCGCCGGTTCGGGCGGCCCCTCGACCAGCGCGATGTTTGCCGCCCACCAGACCGTTCTCAGCTCGGGCAGCCCCAAGCGGATCGGGCCCTTTGCCGTGCCCAAGTGTATGTCGTCGACCGTGTCGGCCAACCTTGCCACGGCCAATCAGATCAAGGGCATCAACTATTCCATCACCTCGGCCTGCTCGACCTCGCTGCATTGCATCGGCGTGGCGACCGAGCAGATCATGATGGGCAAGCAGGACTTGATGTTCGCCGGTGGCGGCGAGGAGCTCGACTGGACGCTCTCCTGCCTCTTCGACGCGATGGGGGCGATGAGCTCGAAGTATAACGAGACGCCGACCAAAGCCTCGCGCGCCTTCGATGCCAACCGCGACGGATTTGTGATTGCCGGTGGCGGCGCGATTGTCGTGCTTGAAGAGCTTGAACACGCCCGCGCCCGTGGCGCCAAGATCTACGCCGAAGTCACCGGCTTTGCGGCCACCTCCGACGGTGCCGACATGGTCGCCCCTTCGGGCGAGGGCGGCGAGCGGGCGATGCGTGGCGCGCTTCAGACGCTGCCCGAGGGCCGCAAGGTGAGCTATATCAACGCCCACGGCACCTCGACGCCGGTGGGCGATGTGGGCGAGGTCAAGGCCGTGCGCCGCGTCTTTGGCGAGGGCTCGACCCCGCCGATCAGCTCGACCAAATCCATGACCGGCCACAGCCAGGGCGCGACCGGCGCGCAGGAAGCGATCTATTGCCTCCTGATGCTGCAGGGTGACTATATCGCCCCCTCGATCAACGTCGAAGCCCTCGACCCCGAAATCAACCCGGGCGAGATCGCCACGAGCCTTGTCGAAAACGCAGGCCTTGATACGGTGATGACCAACAGCTTCGGCTTTGGCGGCACCAACGGCTCGATGCTTCTGTCGCGCCTGCGGGACTGATCTGAAGGGGGATTTCGGATGACCATTTCGATGAAGGGCAAACGAGGCCTGATCATGGGCGTCGCCAACGACCGCTCGATCGCCTGGGGCATCGCCAAGGCCATGCACGAGGCGGGGGCAGAGCTGGCCTTCACCTATCAGGGCGAGGCCTTCGGCAAGCGGCTCGAGCCGCTCGCCGCTTCGGTCGGCTCGGATATCATGGTCGATGCCGATGTGATGAACCCCGAAAGCCTCGATCTGGCGTTTCAGACGCTGAAGGACCGCTGGGGCGGCCTCGATTTCCTCGTCCACGCCATCGCCTATTCCGACAAGAACGAGCTGACGGGGCGGTTCATCAACACCTCGCTTGCCAATTTCTCGAATTCGCTGGCGATCAGCTGCTACAGCTTCATCGACGTCTCGCGCCGTGCGGCCGAGATGATGCCGAATGGCGGCACACTCCTGACGCTGACCTATCAGGGCTCGAACCGTGTGACCCCCTTCTACAACGTGATGGGCGTGGCCAAGGCGGCGCTGGAATCCTCGGTGCGCTATCTCGCCAACGATCTTGGCCCCGATGGCATCCGCGTGAATGCGATCAGCCCCGGTCCAATGAAAACGCTGGCTGGCGCGGCCATCGGCGGCGCCCGCAAGACCTATCGCCATACGGAAGAGAATGCGCCGATGCGATCGAACGCGACGCTTGAATCGGTGGGCGGCACGGCGGTCTATCTCGCGTCAGACTCGGGCGCCTTCACCACGGGCGAGATCATCCGCGTCGATGGCGGCTTCCACGTTCTGGGGATGCCGCAGCCGGATTATCTCTAGGGCTTGGTCCCGATCCGCTTGCGGCTTTCCTCGAGCCGCGCGCGAAAGGCGTCTGCATCGCCATAGTCCGAGAACCCGGCATAGTGGCCATGCGTCCCTGCCGTCCGGCGGGCGTGCTTGATCGGGCACCAATAGGCCTCGGTCCGACCCGCCACCTCGCGCACCCACGAAATAACCCCGTTGCAATAGCCGCAGTAGACGCAGTTCAGCTTTTGTAGCCCGTTGAGGTATTGCAGGTGATGCCGGTCGATGGCGATGAAATCACCCCTCGGCACCTTCGCGATCCCGTAGATCGGGAAACAGACGGCCTGATAGACGGTCACAAACAGATCGAGCAAGGCGAAGGGGATGATCAGGCTGTAAATCAGCGGCGAGGTCAGAACGACCAGAGGACGTGTGTGTGACAGGAACGAGCCAAGCCTCTCGCGTGCCGCTCGATGCCCGCGCCGCACCTCGGCATCGAACCGGACCCGGCCACGTTCAATGCTATAACGGAATCGCTCCCGTTGGCGGCCAAGTTCGGCCTCTATGTCATCGCTGATCTCGTCAAGCGCATCCCGCAGGCGTTCAAATGGGTTGGTCATGGCATGCCTCCCTTCTGCGCCCATGATGGACCCTTGCCGCGCAGAGGCAAAGACAATTGCTGGTGATGGAAATCCGCTTCCCCCCGCCGCGCAGCCGTGCCAACCTGATCGCAACGGAGGCGCCCATGACCATAACCACCTGTATCTTCGATGCCTATGGCACGCTCTTTGATGTCAACGCTGCCGCCCGCGACGTGGCTGCCGAGCCGGGGCAAGAGCAGTTGGCGGCGCTCTGGCCCCATCTCGCCCGCGACTGGCGGCGCAAGCAGCTGGAATATAGCTGGTTGCGCACGATCGCGGGGCGGTTCCTTGATTTCTGGGAAGTCACGCAAGACAGCCTCGATTGGGCGATGGACGCCCACGGCCTGCACGATGCGGCCCTGCGCGCGCGGCTTCTGGCTGTTTACAAAGAGCTTCCGGCCTATCCCGAGGTTCCCGATATGCTTCGTGCGCTAAAGGAGGCCGGCAAGACGGTTGCCATCCTGTCAAACGGATCCAAGGCGATGCTTCAGGCGGCGGTGCGTTCGGCGGGCATCGGAGAATATCTCGACGATGTGCTCTCGGTTGACGAGGTGCACCTCTACAAGCCGCATATGAGGGTCTACGACCTCGTGACCGACCTATTCGACGTGGCACAATCCGAGGTGATGTTTGTCTCCTCCAACGGCTGGGACGCCGCAGGCGCCGCCGGCTATGGCTTTGCCACCGTCTGGGTCAACCGCGCGGGCGAACCGCAAGATCGACTCTGGTCCTCGCCGCACCGCATTCTCCATGATCTGACGACGATCCCGGAGCTTGCCTGATGCCCGACTTCCGGTCCGAGGACGGGCTGAAGCTCTATTATTCCGATGAGGGCGAGGGCCTGCCGGTTCTGGCTTTGGCCGGCCTCACGCGGAACAGCTCGGATTTTGACTATCTCGATCAGGCGCTCGAAGGCTTCCGCCTGATCCGCCTCGATAGCCGCGGGCGCGGGCGTTCGGACTGGGCCGATCCTTCGACCTATACCGTCTTGCAGGAAAGCCGAGACGCGTTGGCCCTTCTGGATCATCTAAGGATCGACAAGGCCGCCATCATCGGAACCTCGCGCGGCGGGCTCATCGCCATGACCATCGCCGCGACCGCCCGCGAGCGCCTTCTGGGCGTTGCGCTCAACGATGTCGGGCCGGTGATCGACCCGAAAGGGCTCAAGCGGATCGCCGGGTATATCGGGCAGAAGCCGCCGCAGAAATCCTATGCCGAACTTGCCGAGATGCGCGCCAAGATGATCGACGGCTTCGTGAATGTGCCGTTGTCGCGCTGGCGGTCGGAGGTGATGCATAGCTATCGCAAGGTCGACGGGCAGGTCGAGCTGCGCTATGACCCTCGCCTGCGCGACGGTGTCTTGGCCGCGCTCGAACAGCCCCTGCCCGACCTCTGGCCTTTTTTCGACGCGCTGGCGGGCCTGCCTCTGGTGCTCATCCGCGGCGAGAATTCGGAGCTTCTGACCGCCGAGACCGCCGAAGAGATGCAGCGCCGCCGCCCCTATATGATCTTTGCCGAAGTGCCGGATCGCGGCCATGCGCCGTTCCTAGACGAAGACGAAGCCCTGATCGCGATCAGCGGCTGGCTGGAGATGATGCAAGAATGAATATCGAGATGATCCGCGCTGCCGTTGGCCGCCTGAAAGGCCATGCCCGCCGGACGCAGCTTTTGTCCTCGCCCTTTCTCGACGAGATCGCCGGGCGGCGGGTTTTCGTCAAGCCCGAGTGCCTGCAACACACCGGCAGTTTCAAGTTTCGCGGCGGCTGGTCGGCGGTGTCGGCCCTGACGGACGCCCAGCGCAAGGCGGGCGTCATCGCCTTTTCCAGCGGCAACCACGCGCAGGGCGTTGCTGCTGCGGCGCGGGCGCATGGCGCACCGGCTGTCATCATTATGCCGTCCGATGCCCCCAAGGCGAAGATTGCCAATACCCGAGGGCTGGGGGCCGAGGTCGTCCTTTATGACCGTGCCAGAGAGAGCCGCGAAGAGATTGGCGACAGGTTGTCGTCCGAGCGCGGCCTGACGCTGATCCGACCCTATGACGAACCGCAGGTGATCGCGGGCCAAGGCACGACCGGCCTCGAGATCGCCGAGGATGCCAAGGCCTTGGGCATCGAGAGGGCCGATGTGCTGATCCCCTGTGGCGGCGGTGGCCTGACTTCGGGCATCGCGATGGCCCTCGAAGCCGATGCGCCGGGCCTGCGCGCCCGCCCCTGCGAGCCCGAGGAATTCGACGACACGGCCCGCTCGCTCGCATCTGGGACGATCCAGCGCAACACCCGCCTCGCGGGCTCGCTTTGCGATGCGATCATCACGCCCCAGCCGGGCGAGATCACCTTCCCGATCATCAAGCGCCTTTGCGGGCCGGGGGTCGTGGTGAGCGAGGACGAGGCTTTGCGGGCCATGGCAGCCGCCTTCAACCATCTGCGCGTGGTGATCGAACCGGGCGGCGCTGTTGCGCTTGCGGCGGCGCTCTTCCACCAAGGCGAGATCGAGGGCGAAACGGTGATCGCCGTCGCCAGCGGTGGCAATGTCGATGCCGAGGTCTATCAAGGCGCATTGTCGCGCTTTGCCTGAGGGGCGCTTGACCTCGCCCGCAAGAGACGCAGGATAGCCCGAGTTTCAGGGAGGACCCGATGCAGGAAACCTTTATCGACCGGGGCGGCGTGCGCCTCTTTGCCCGCGTGGATGGCGTGGACGACCCCAAGGCGCCGACCGTGGTTTTCGCCAACTCGCTCGGCACCAACCTGCATCTGTGGGACTTGATCCTGCCCTATCTGCCCAAGGGCGTCCGTATCGTCCGAATGGACAAGCGCGGCCACGGCAAATCCGATGTCCCGCCCGCCCCCTATACGATGGGCGCGCTGGTGAGCGATGCCGAGGCGGTCTGCGATGCCTTCGAGGTGCGCGATGCCGTCTTCGTGGGCCTCTCGGTCGGCGGGCTGATTGCGCAGGGCCTTGCGGTCAAGCGGATGGACATTATCCGCGCGATTGTCCTATCGAACACCGCCGCCAAGATCGGCAACCAGAAGCTCTGGCAAGACCGGATCGACGGGGTTCGCGCGGGCGGGCTTGAAAGCCTCGCCGATGGCGTGATGGAACGTTGGTTCAGCAAGGAGTTTCGCGCTGGCCCCGAGCTTGCCAAATGGCGCGCGCATCTCGTCTCGACCGCCGACGAGGGATATATCGGCGTCTCGGCCGCCATTGCGGGCACGGATTTCTACACCCCTACCAGCGGCCTGCGCCTGCC
>RFZI01000086.1 GCA_009920775.1 Paracoccaceae bacterium
GACGAGGTCAACATGGTCACCTGTCAGGTGGCGCATTCGGTCTTTTCTGTTCAGCGCAAGGTCGCTCGTATCCGGTCGCAATCCTATCTCGAGACCGCCTATTCCGATCTTTATCGGCGCGAGCATATGCCGATCGACGTTCTGATCAGCCCCGAAAAAGAGGTGGCCGAGGCTGCGCTTCAGCGGCTTGCCGCGCCTGCGACCTTTGACACCGAGAGCTTTCTCGATGGCAAGGCGCAGTTGCTCGGCATTGCCATCGGGTCGGACTGTCCGGTTATCAATACGCCATTGCGGCAGCTGACCGATCTCTTTTCAACCCTTCAAGCCATCGTAGTCGGTATCCGCCGCGAGGGAACCCTGTTTGCTCCCGCTCCGGGCGACCAGATTTTTGAAGGCGATGCCTGCTACGTTTTTGCGGCCACTCAAGACGTCAACCGAACGCTCGAAATCTTCGGCAAATCCACCAAAAAACAGGAGCGCGTGGTGATTGTCGGCGGCGGCAATGTCGGCCTTGCTGTCGCGCAAGAGCTTGAACAGCGCACGGATCGGGTCAGGGTCAAGATCATCGAACGCGATCGTTCGCGGGCCGAGATTGCGGCGGATTCCCTGAATAGAACGATCGTTCTGAATGGCGATGGCCTCGACTCCAGCCTGTTGAGCGAGGCCAATGTCGAGACGGCTGATGCCGTTCTAGCCGTCACAGACGACGACAAGACCAATATGCTGGCCGCCGTCCGCGCCAAGGCCATGGGCTGTTCGATGACAATCTGTCTCGTCAACGACCCGACGCTTGCCCCCCTGATGGCTCCGCTCGGGATCGACGCCTATATCAATCCGCGCGCGACCACTGTCAGCTCGATCCTGCGCCATATCCGACATGGCCGAGTGAAAGGGGTCTATTCGATTGGCGATGCCGAGGCCGAACTGATCGAAGCTCAGGTGCTTGGCACCTCTCCGATCGCCGGGCAGCGCATTCGCGATATCGCTTTCCCCGAAGGCGTCTTGCTCGGGGCGGTCGTCAAGGAGGGCAAGCTGGTCAAGCCAAACGGCAGCCTGAGGATCGACGAGGGCGACCTTATCGCTATTTTTGCAATGGCCAGTGATGTACCGGAGGTCGAGCGCCTTTTGCAGGTCTCGATCGACTATTTCTGATGTACGCGCGGCTCGTCAGCCTTCCTCTTTTCGTGCTTTTGATGGCGATCGGTTCGGCGGCAATGATCGTGCCGTCGATCCATGCTCTGGCGATTGGCAATCACGCTGTCAGCCGTGTGTTCTTCTATTGGATGGTCTTGTTCTTGATCTTGACCACCCTGATTGCGATTGCCGCGAGCGGATCAAAACCCAAGAGCCAGACACGGAGCCACCTGTCGACCCTCGTTGCCGCCTATCTCGTGCTGCCAGCCATGCTCGCCGTTCCTTTCTTTGAATTGACGCGAGGCTATGGGTTTCTGAGCGCTTGGTTCGAGATGGTATCCTCTTTTACCACCACGGGGGCCACGCTGTTTGACCGGCCCTATGTTCTTCCGCATTCGCTGCATCTGTGGCGCGGTCTGGTTGGATGGCTGGGCGGTCTCTTCATCTGGGTTGTCGCGGTCGCCTTGCTCGCGCCGCTCAATCTTGGAGGCTTTGAGGTTCGTGCACAGGCCCGTTCCTTGGCTCGGATACAGGGCGCGGGCCAGTCGGGGGCCATCGTAGACCCGTCCGAACGGCTCATTCATTATGCCGCCCGCCTTGCGCCGCTCTATGCCGCGGCGACCGGTCTTATGTGGCTCGGCCTTATTCTGGCCGGCGAAACGCCGTTTGTTGCGGTGGTGCACGCGATGTCGGTGATGTCGACCTCGGGCATTTCTCCTATCGGGGGGCTTTATCCCGCCGATAGCGGAATACTGGGCGAGCTGATCATGTTCCCGTTCTTCTTTTTTGCCCTGTCCCGGCTCACGTTTTCCCGCGGTCTTTTGGGTGAGGAGCGGACCGCGTTTTGGAAAGATCCCGAGTTCCGACTTGGCGTGGCGTTGGTCCTTCTCGTGCCGAGCCTGCTCTTTCTGCGCCATTTCTTTGTCGGCTTTGATCTGGCGAGCCTTGAGGGATTGCGCGCTGCACTTCGTTCCTTCTGGGGCGCGACTTTTACGGTGATGTCCTTCCTGACAACAACCGGCTTTGAGGCGCATGATTGGACCCTTGCGGCGCGATGGGCGGGCCTTCCGACCCCGGGGCTTGCCCTCGTCGGGCTTGCTCTTGTCGGTGGCGGAATCGCGACGACCGCGGGAGGGGTCAAGCTGCTGCGGGTCTATGCTCTGATCCGCCATAGCGAGCGCGAGCTCGAACGGCTTGTCCATCCTCATTCCCTTGGTGGGGCCGGACAGGAGGCGCGACGGGTTCGGCGGCAAGGGGCCTTTGTTGCCTGGGCTTTCTTTATGATCTTCGCGATCAGTATTTGTGGTGTGATCGTTCTATTGTCGCTAACCGGAGTGCAGTTCGAAACCGCAACGGTGCTGGCGGTCGCGGCAATTTCGACAACCGGGCCATTGGCCGAGGTCGCCGCCGAAGATCCCATTGCGATATCGGGCATTCCCGATGCCGCCAAGTTCATCCTGATGTTGACCATGGTGCTCGGGCGGCTTGAAGCTATGGCAATTATTGCTCTGCTCAATCCTGATATCTGGCGCAAATAAGGCTGCAAGCCTCGGTATTTTGGGGCTGGAAACTCAATTCAGGGTTGGACATACTTGCCCCAATAACAACACGGCCCCAACCGGCCGCAAGAACAAGGGAAGCAAGATGGCGACCGATAAACAGAATTTGCAGGATGCCTTTTTGAACCACGTCCGCAAGACGAAGGTTCCGGTGACTATTTTCTTGGTTAATGGCGTGAAACTGCAAGGCGTCATCACATGGTTCGACAGCTTCTGTGTGCTTCTGCGCCGCGATGGCCAATCGCAGCTTGTCTACAAGAGCGCGATTTCGACGATCATGCCGGCCCAGCCGATCAACCTCTATGATGGCGAAGAATAGGCATCATGGAAACCGATAGGCCCGTCACGCGGGCCTTTGTGCTGCACCCCGACATCAAGACCGACCGCGACCGCCGCGCCGCGGCGCCCGCGCTTGAGGAAGCCGTCGCTCTTGCGGCGGCTTTGCCCAATCTCGAGGTTATAGGTTCCGAGGTCGTGCCGCTTCCGAAGGTGCATCCGGGGATGCTTTTTGGTTCGGGCAAGATCGAGGATCTGAAGCGACGTCTGGCGGAGGCCGAGATCGAGCTTGTGCTGATCGACGGCCATGTGGGGCCGGTGCAGCAGCGCAATCTCGAAAAGGAATGGTCGGTCAAGATCCTCGACCGGACCGGCCTGATCCTTGAAATCTTTTCCGACCGCGCGCGGACCAATGAGGGCGTGTTGCAGGTGGAGATGGCGGCGCTTTCCTATCAGCGGACCCGCCTTGTCCGAGCCTGGACCCACCTCGAGCGGCAGCGCGGCGGGCTTGGCTTCGTCGGCGGCCCGGGCGAGACCCAGATCGAGGCCGACCGTCGGGCGATCGACGACCAGCTCGTGCGCCTGCGGCGCCAGCTGGACAAGGTGGTCAAGACCCGCGAGCTGCACCGCAAAGCGCGCGCCAAGGTGCCGTTTCCGATCGTGGCGTTGGTAGGATATACCAACGCCGGCAAATCGACGCTGTTCAACCGGCTGACCGGGGCGGAGGTTTTTGCCAAGGATATGCTCTTTGCCACGCTCGATCCGACCATGCGCCGGGTGATCCTGCCTTCGGGCGATGAGATCATCCTGTCGGACACGGTGGGGTTTATCTCGGATCTTCCGACCGAGCTTGTCGCGGCCTTCCGCGCGACGCTCGAAGAGGTGCTCGACGCCGATCTAATCGTTCATGTGCGCGACATTTCGCATCCCCAGCATGAAGAACAGGCGCGGGACGTTATGGAGATCCTGCACAGCATCGGGGTGGCCGAAGGGGCACCGATGATCGAGGTCTGGAACAAGATCGACCGGCTGAGCGGGGCGGATCAGGAGGCGATGCGCAATACCGACGCGCGCTCGAAAGACGTCTATGCGATTTCCGCGATCACCGGCGAGGGGCTCGACAGGCTCCTTTCGGAAATTGCCGAACGGCTGAGACCGCCGCATCTGACCGAGGTGCTGCATCTTCCCCATTCCGAGGGCAAGAAGCGTGCCTGGCTTTTCAAAGAAGGCGTTGTCGATCGTGAGGTGCAGGGTGAGGAGGGATCAGACCTCACCGTCACCTGGACGCCGGTGCAAAAGGAGCGCTTCGCGCGTCTTTGAAGAGGGGGGCTCTGCCCCCGCCGCCTTCGGCGTCTCCGCCGGAGTATTTTTTGCCAAAAGAACTCAGGGGCGCGGCACGAGCTCCATGATGCCGACAGCGGCCGCGCGGGCGAGCGCAGGATCAAGCGACATGGGGATATATTCGCCGCGTCGCCAAAGCTCGCCAAGGTCGTCGTAGTGGCGGCTCAGAGGGTGACCCGATTGGCCGGTCGAGATTATGAAGACCGAGCTGTCGGGATCGGCGAAATCATAGACCCCGCGGAAGCCTGCTGCATGGACGTTCTGGAACGGGTTGGGATCCTGACCCGATGTGCGCCCGCGCAGGAGGGTATTGTCGCCGCCGCTGGTCGATTGGCGGATGTTGACGAACCATTTGAGGACCGGGACTTCACCCAAGGTCGGGTGATCGTGGGTGGCCTCATGCGCGGCGCCCCAGCGCAGCGATTGAAGATCCTGCCCGTAGGTATCCTTGAGCCAGATGATAGCGTCATCGAGGGCGGCTTTGGAGATTTCGGAGCAGGTCTCGATCCGCGCCGATTGGGCCACATCGCACCATACAGAGGCGTTCTCGGTGTTGCGATAGACGCGCTCGATGAAGAGCGGCTCGACATGGCTGAATTCATCGGCCAAGGGGCCAAGTTCGTCGTCGATCAGACGCTTCTGCAAGGCGCGAAGCCAGGCGGAATAGATCAAGGGTTCCGGCAGATGTTCGTTCATCTCGCCATTCCAGTCGGCCAGAAGCTGCAGAGCCGTTTGTCTCTCGGCCTCAAGGGTGCCGGCGGGCGCTGCTTCACCCGTGAACCATAGATCGGCGCCAATGAGCGGAAGGAGCGAACGGGCCGTGAAGCTCACTGTATCGAGTTGGGCCTCGATAAAGCTCTCGCGGGTATGGACCTCGCGGGATTGCATGAGGAGCCGCCACCGGTTGATCCGCTGGGTATCACCCCATTCGTAGGACATATGATCGGGGAAGGGGCGGTCGATCACCTTGTTGTTGGTGTTGCCGAGAAGGCCGCCTTCGGGGTCGATAAATTCGGGGTTGGTGGCGTAGGGCAGGGTGCCGATCCAACGGTTCTGGGCGAGATACCCATAGGTGGGCAGCCGCCCTTGGCTTTGATGCCCAAGGTTGCGACGCGGGAAGGCGCCGATGGTTTTCATTGCGATCCGGTTGCGGTCGGCCAGCATGAGGTTTTGCGAGGGAGCGACGAAATCCTTGGCCGCCGAAATCGCCTGATCAATATTATGGGCGCGCATGATGCCCATTCCGGCGCTGAGCGAGGTGTCGCGGTCGGAAAGGGCGGTCCAGGCGACCGAAGTCACATGGCCGGCAGGGCGGATTGTTCCGAGATCGTATTGGTCGGGCGGGAGAACGGGGCCGTTGTCGCTCCATTGTAGCTTGATGGTGACCGCTGGCGCATCCGCGACGGTGATTATGCTGTCACGGGAACGGAACGGCGCCCAGCCTTCGGGTGTGCGGTATTCGTCGGGGTTTTGTGGGTTGACCTCTTCGATATAGACATCCTGATCGTCCAGATAGCTCGAGGTCAGGCCCCAGCCGAGATCGGCGCTGCGGCCGGTCAGGATCAGGGGAAGGCCGGGGATCGTCCCGCCGATGACCCCGCCTGTCGAGAGCTCGAGCCGGGCGAGATACCAAATGGACGGGGCCGTCAGGCCAAGGTGGGGATCGTTGGCCAACAGGGTTGAGCCGGTTGCCGAACGGCTGACACCTGCAGCCCAGGCGTTGGAGGCTCCGGCCAGGGGCAATGGCTTGACCGGGGAGAGCGGGTCAAACGGCATACGGCTGTCGACCAGATAGAGGGGAACATCCTCTACAAGTTCGGCATAGCGCGGCAGGGCTGCGGTTCCGGCTCCGGGCGCGTCAGGCAGGATATCGGCCACGCGTTCCGGCGAAAGGAGAAGCGATGTCCGCGCTCGGAGCACCTCTTCCTCTAGGTGCCCGGACAACTGGAGCGCCATGAGTTTGAGGATCGCGATGGAATCGGCCGGTTGCCAAGGCGCAATGGCTTGGCTGAAGATCCACATCTCGGGTGCGCCCCGACCGCGGGCGCCCGAGTTCACTTCGTCGATCCAGGCATTGACGCCAGCGCTATAGGCCTTGAGCATTTCTAGCGTACGCGCATCCTGCGCGTCGACCGACGAAACCGCCAGGTTGTAGAGATCGAAACGGCGCAAGAGGCTGTCGATCTTGACAGTGCCGCTCCCGAAAAGCTCGGAAAGCCGGCCCTGGACAGTCCGCCGCAGCATGGTCATTTGCCAAAGACGGTCCTGCGCGTGAGCATAGCCGAGGGCAAAGAACACATCTTCATCGCTTTGGCCAAAGATATGCGGAACATCGGCGTTGTCGCGGACGATTTCGACCGGCGCGGAAATGCCGGCAACCTCGTATGTGCCGGAGTAATCTGGAAGAGAGCGGGAGGCGAAATAATAGACGAGGCCAAGGGCTCCGACCAAGAGGACGACCACACCGGTTGCCAAGCGGAGGAGCCAGCGGAAGAGTTGCGCCATCTTGTCTCGAACCCAAATGCCTTGTTGACGCCCCCTTTGCGGGGGTTAGGTATCGGTATCTGGTTTCACGGCAAAGCGCGAGGGGAGAACGATGGCAAAGCTGGCATTCCTGGGACTTGGGGTCATGGGCTATCCGATGGCGGGCCACCTGGCCGCCAAGGGGCATGAGGTCACGGTCTACAACCGAACCGCGGCCAAGGCCGAGAAATGGGTGGCTCAGCATGGCGGCAATTGGGCGGCCACACCAGCCGAGGCGGCCGCGGGCGCGGATATGGTCATGGCCTGCGTCGGGAATGACGACGACCTGCGCGCCGTCTGCCTTGGCGAGACAGGCGCCTTTGCGGGGATGAAAACGAGCGCGCTTTTCGTTGATCACACCACGGTCTCGGCGGCAGTGACACGTGAGCTCTATGCCGCTGCAAAAAAGGTCGGCGTCAGTTTTGTCGACGCGCCGGTGTCGGGTGGTCAGGCGGGGGCCGAGAATGGCCAGCTCGTGATCATGTGTGGCGGAGATCAGACTGCCTATGATGCCGCTGAGCCGGTGATGAATTCCTACGCCAAGCTCTGCAAGCGTCTTGGCGAAAGTGGCGCGGGCCAGCTGACCAAGATGGTCAACCAAATCTGTATCGCTGGCCTCGTGCAAGGCTTGTCCGAGGGCCTGCACTTTGCCGAGAAGGCGGGGCTTGATGGCCGCGAGGTCATCGAGGTCATCGGCGGGGGCGCTGCGGGTAGCTGGCAGATGGTCAATCGCTACAAGACCATGCTCGATGATCATTTCGAACATGGCTTTGCCGTCGACTGGATGCGTAAAGATCTCGGCATCTGCCTCGCGACCGCCAATGAAACGGGCGCGAGCCTGCCGGTTACCGCGCTGGTCGACCAGTTCTACAAGGAAGTTCAGAAGATGGGCGGCGGCCGCTGGGATACTTCGAGCCTCTTCAAGCGCCTGCGCAAGCTCGACAGCTAGAAAAAGGGGCTCTGCCCCCGCCGCCTTTGGCGGCTCCCCCGGAGTATTTCGGGCCAAAAGAAATAAGGGGCTGCGATAGACGCGGCCCCTTTCTTTTGGCGGTAAATACTCCCGGGGAGCGCGAGGGGCAGGCAGCCCCTCGCTTCTACTTTTCAGGAATCAGACCCCTTGGGCTAAAGCGCAGCACGAGAAGCAGCGCGAGGCCCATGGTGAAGAGGCGCATATGCGCGGACGAGTCCTGCATGGCGACGCGGAACCAGTTGTCGTCGGCAAGGCCCGAGGTGAGGATCTGGGTCAGCCAGAGGCCCAGCGGTTCGACCTGCACCCAGAGCCACCAGATCAGGAAGGCGCCGAGGATCGAGCCGAAGTTGTTGCCGGATCCGCCGATGATCACCATCACCCAGATGAGGAAGGTAAAGCGCAGTGGTTGATAGGCACCGGGGGTGAGCTGGCTGTCGAGCGTGGTCATCATCGCGCCGGCGATGCCGCAGATGGCCGAGCCGAGGATGAAGATCTGCAGGTGCCGGGCGGTGACATCCTTGCCCATCGCCTCGGCAGCGGTCTCGTTGTCACGGATCGCGCGCATCATCCGGCCCCAAGGGCTCTTCAAAGCGCGTTCGGCGAGCCAGAGGAGCGCCAGAAGCACGAGAGTAAAGAGCACCATATAGGCGAGTTTGACGTAGATCGTCGAGCCTGTGGTCGCATCGAGGCCAAAGCTCGCGGCGCGTTCGACGAAGCTCGCGCTGTTTTGCAGGTCGATCTCGTAGGGAACCGGGCGGGGCAGGCCGATCACGTTTTTAACGCCTCGGGCGAGCCAGTCTTCGTTCTTCAGGACCGAGATGATGATCTCGGCGATGCCGAGGGTGGCAATGGCGAGGTAGTCGGAGCGCAGGCCGAGGGCTGTCTTGCCGATCACCCAGGCCGCACCGGCGGCGAGCACGCCACCCAAGGGCCAAGCGAGCAGGGTGATGCTGCCCCAGTCGCGGAACCCGTCGACGCCGCCGGGATTGATCCCGCCGATATTGCCGAAATTCGCGGGTTTGATCGCCTCGACCACGCCGACGCCGCCGTCAAAGACCCAGCGGTAGAGGAAGAAGCCGCCGACGAGGATCGCGAGGGTTGAAAGCGCACGCGCCCGGCCTTTGGGCAGGCGGCTTTGGACCAGAACGGCGGCAATGACGGTCGCGGCCCCGAGCACGAGCGCCAGAA
>RFZI01000087.1 GCA_009920775.1 Paracoccaceae bacterium
TCGCCTTCAATACCGTCAAGGAGCGCCAGCGCCTTGTCACGGTCGAACGCATAGCCAAGCCGCGCCGCCGTTCCCGCCATCCGCGCCAGATGGTCCTCGCGCCAGCGCAAGCCCTCGCCGGGCCGCCAGCCCATCGTCTCGATGATCTGCGGCGGAGCGCTCAGATCTTGGCGAAGCGGGTCTTCCACAGCGCCTCCTCATATTCGGCCTCGGGGGTTGAATCCCAGACGATGCCGCCGCCCACGTCAAGCCGCGCCGTTCCGTCCTCTTCCAAAAGGATCGTGCGGATCGCCACGTTAAAGCTCGCCCGCCCGTCCGGCGCGGCCCAACCGATGGTGCCGCAATAAATCTCGCGCGGGGCGACCTCCAACTCGCGGATGATCTCCATCGCCCGCACCTTGGGCGCACCGGTGATCGAGCCGCAGGGGAAGAGTGCGACGAAGATCTCGGCAAGGCCAATACCGGGGCGGAGCCGCCCTTCGACCTCGGAGACCATCTGGTGCACGGTCGCGTAGCTTTCGACCTCATAGAGCCGTGGCACCTTGACCGAACCCACCTCGGCCACGCGCGAAAGGTCGTTGCGGAGAAGATCGACGATCATCAGGTTTTCGGCGCGGTTCTTCTCATCCTGCGCCAAGAAGAGCCGATTGGCCTCGTCTTCCTGCGGGGTCGCGCCGCGGGGCATGGTGCCTTTCATCGGACGGGTAACGATCCGGCCGGCGGCATCGGTGGCAAAGAACAACTCGGGGCTGCGGCTCAGGATCGACGGAAGGCCCTCTTGCTCAATCAGCACCCCGTGACCGACCGGCTGGGCGGCGGCCAGCGCGGCATAGAGGGCTTCCGCGCCGCCTTCGGCGGCAAGACCGAGAGGGAAGGTGAGGTTGGCCTGATAGATATCACCCCCGGCGATATAGTCGCGCGTGCGCCCGACTGCCGCGAGGTGATCGTCGCGCGTACGGTGCGGGGTGAGGTCGCCGAGTTTGGCGCTTCCGTCTATCAACCCCTCGGCTGCGGCCGGCGCATCATAGACCCCGAACTTGAGAAGAGGCAGGCGACGCCCCTCTGGCATCAGTGGCGCAAGGCGCGGCTCGAGCGCATAGCCCAGCTCATAGCTGGCATAGCCTGCGATCCAGTTCCCCTGAGCACGCGCCACATCGAGCGCGGCCAGCGCCGCAGGAACCTCGGCGGCGGTCGCAGCCGAGATCATCGCCCGCGGCTGATCAAACAGCGCGGCGCCATCACCCTCGGGGGCCTGATCAAAGCGGAGTCGCATCGAGAGTCCTGTCAGCTTTCGCCTGTTCCCTAACGCCGCGAGCTTGGGAAGTGTAGGCGGAATGCGGAGCCAATCGCACCGATCCCGACCCCGCCCCATCGAAGATTTCCGATAGGATGCCTCGATTTGAGTTGCGCGAGGCCGCGACAACTTCGCAAGATCGGACCAAATTACGGGCCGAGAGCAACGTGAGCAGTCGATTTATTTCTTTTCTGGCAGCGGTTTTGCTGCTTGGCGTGGCCGCTGGCGTCGCATTTTCCGCTCTGCGCCACCATTGGGCGCCCGATCTCGCAGCGATCTATTTCGGCGCGAGCGCCTATGCGGCCGGCGAATTGCAGAGCGTCTACGCCTCCCCTTCGGTCTTTTTCGGCGCTCTGATCGAGGATCCCGTATGGATTTCACTGGCCGAGTCTCAGGGGCTCGCGGGCAAGCCTCTGGTTTCATTCGTCTATCCACCGCTGGTCGCCGCCATCTTCGCGCCACTGACAGAGACGATAAGCGCGGTTGAGTTCCTCGAGAAAGGTGTCGCGCTCGAGCTGGTCTGCCTGTGCCTTTCGGTGTTTTTGGCGCGTTCATTGGCTGCAAATCGGCTGCCAGCGGCGCATTGGGCGCTTGCCAGCCTGATAATCGGCCTGCCGACCATAGCGGTTCAAAACGCCTTCTTTCACGCTCAGCCGCAAATCATCATCATCTCGATGATCTTGCTGGCTTTCGTTCTTTACCGAAAACGCTGGGATGTTCCGGCCGGACTGGTTCTGGCCATCGCGGGGTCGATCAAGCTGGCCCCTCTTTTCCTTGGGATCGTGTTTCTGGCGGATCGACGTTGGCGCGCCGCAGCGGCGACTGCCCTTGGGGCGGCCGCCTTTGCGATTGTGGGAACCGCAGTGACCGGACCGGAGATGCAGCTTGCCTTTTTCGCCCAGATCGAGCGGGCGGGCGGGTCGCACCTGCTTTCACCGCTCAGCTATTCGGCTGCGGGCATACTGACCGCAGCTTGGGGCATCGTTAGCGGAACACCGGCCGAGCTGTTGAGCGACAAGTCCTTTATGCGGATGGAGACTGTGGCATGGATCACGGGGCTCAGCTATCTCCTGTTGTTTTGCGGCTCTCTCCTGATCTTGGCTAAGACCCGCAAGCTGGCATTCGCAGACGCCCTCCCCCTTCGGCTCATCGGGATCTGGAGCCTGCTCTCTGTTTTCGGCCCTCTGGGTTGGGCACACTATGCTGTGGGGCCGATCTTATTGCTGCCGACTGTTCTTTGTCTCTATCCGCGGCGTCAAGCTTTGCTGCTTCTGTTGCCGATAGTCGTCGGGCTGTCTTTGCCGACGAGCCTGATTGTCATCTGGCTCGCGCCGGGAATATCGCTTGGCAGCGTCGCCGCCATCCAGTCACTTCTGGTTATGCCGGTCGCCCTCATGGCGGGCACGGGGCAGAAGAGATTGGGGGATGATGCAGACGGAGACTAGGGCAGAAAACCGATGGCTGGTGTCGCTGTCTTTTCTGGCCTTTCTGACGCCACTCAGCTGGGGCTAAAATTATCTGTCGACCTTGGCGTTCGCGCCCGCCTTGCTTGTCGCCTTCGGTCCAAAGAGGGGCAGCCCTCCTCGCGGTCATTCTCCTGCCAATGAGCCAACCGTCTTTTGGCGGTTGTCCGAACCGATCGACGGCTTTCTTGTGAACCCTATTCTTGGAACAGTCGGGGTCGCCTTGCTCGGCCTTGCGCTTCGGCGGGTGCGGGGGCCTTGCGCCGAACGTTTCGATCCCTATAACGCAGGACAATTTGGGCGCGGCCTGCCGTGCGCCCTGCTGCCACACGCCGAATCCTTGGGGGACCTGCCATGCCGAAGAGAACCGACATCAAGTCGATCATGATCATCGGAGCGGGGCCCATTGTTATCGGCCAAGCCTGCGAGTTCGACTACTCGGGCGCTCAGGCCTGCAAGGCGCTGCGCGAAGAGGGCTACCGCGTTATCCTCGTCAACTCGAACCCGGCGACGATCATGACCGACCCCGAGCTGGCGGACGCGACCTATATCGAGCCGATCACGCCCGAGGTGGTCGCCAAGATCATCGAGAAAGAGCGCCCCGACGCGCTTTTGCCGACGATGGGCGGGCAGACCGGCCTCAATACCTCGCTCGCGCTGGCCGACATGGGTGTTCTGGAGAAGTTCAACGTCGAGATGATCGGCGCCAAGCGCGAGGCCATCGAGATGGCCGAAGACCGCAAGCTGTTCCGCGAGGCGATGGACCGTCTCGGTATTGAAAATCCCAAGGCAACCATCGTGACCGCGCCCAAGGATGCCAAGGGCCGCAAAGACCTCAAGGCGGGCCTCGCGCTGGCGATGGACGCGCTCGAAGAGATCGGCCTTCCGGCGATCATCCGCCCCGCCTTTACCCTCGGCGGCACAGGCGGCGGCGTGGCCTATAACCGCACCGAATATGAATACTACTGCCGCTCGGGCATGGATGCCTCGCCCGTGGGCCAGATCCTTGTCGACGAGAGCCTTCTGGGCTGGAAAGAATACGAGATGGAGGTTGTCCGCGACAAAGCCGACAACGCCATTATCGTCTGTTCCATCGAAAACGTCGATCCGATGGGCGTCCATACCGGCGACTCGATCACTGTGGCGCCGGCGCTCACGCTGACCGACAAAGAATACCAGATCATGCGCAATCACTCGATTGCCGTGCTGCGCGAGATCGGGGTCGAGACCGGCGGTTCCAACGTCCAGTGGGCGATCAACCCCAAGGACGGCCGGATGGTCGTTATCGAGATGAACCCGCGCGTGTCGCGCTCGTCGGCTTTGGCATCCAAGGCCACTGGCTTTCCGATTGCCAAGATCGCGGCCAAACTGGCCGTGGGCTATACGCTCGACGAGTTGGACAACGATATCACCAAGGTCACGCCCGCGTCCTTCGAGCCGACCATCGACTATGTCGTGACCAAGATCCCGCGCTTTGCCTTCGAGAAATTCCCCGGCTCCAAGCCCGAGTTGACCACCGCGATGAAATCGGTGGGCGAGGCCATGGCGATTGGCCGCACGATCCACGAGAGCCTGCAAAAAGCGCTTGCCTCGATGGAAACCGGCCTTACCGGCTTTGACGAGATCGCCATCCCCGGCGCGCCCGAGAAATCGGCGATCACCGCCGCCCTGTCCAAAGCCACGCCCGACCGTCTGCGCACGATCGCCCAAGCCATGCGCCACGGTCTGACCAACGACGAGATTCAGGCGATCACCGCCTTTGACCCGTGGTTCCTCGCCCGCATTCGCGAGATCATCGAAGCCGAGGAACGGGTCCGCAAAGAGGGCCTGCCGCTCACCGAAAAAGGCCTGCGCGCGCTGAAAATGCTGGGCTTTACCGACGCCCGCCTTGCCAAGCTGACGGGGCGCACCGAAGACAACGTGCGCCGCGCGCGGATCAACCTCGGCGTCAATGCCGTTTTCAAGCGGATCGACACCTGCGCCGCCGAATTCGAGGCGCAGACGCCTTATATGTATTCGACCTACGAGACCGCCGCGATGGGCGATGTGGAATGCGAGGCGCGCCCGTCGAACCGCAAGAAGGTTGTCATCCTTGGTGGTGGCCCGAACCGGATCGGTCAGGGGATCGAGTTTGATTACTGCTGCTGTCATGCCTGTTTCGCCCTGACCGATCAGGGCTATGAAACCATCATGATCAACTGCAACCCCGAGACCGTCTCGACCGACTATGACACCTCGGACCGCCTCTATTTCGAGCCGCTGACCTTCGAGCACGTCATGGAAATCCTGCGGGTCGAGCAGGACAACGGCACGCTGCACGGCGTGATCGTCCAGTTCGGCGGCCAGACGCCCTTGAAGCTCGCCAATGCGCTGAATGACGCGGGCATCCCGATCCTCGGCACCACGCCCGACGCGATCGACCTTGCCGAAGACCGCGAGCGGTTCCAGCAGCTTGTGATCAAGCTCGGCCTCAAGCAGCCGGTCAACGGCATCGCCTCGACCGACGAAGAGGCGCTGCAGATCGCCGAAGAGATCGGCTTTCCGCTGGTGATCCGCCCCTCCTACGTGCTGGGCGGCCGCGCCATGGAAATCGTCCGCGATATGGACCAGCTGCGCCGCTACATCCGCGATGCGGTCGTTGTCTCGGGCGACAGCCCGGTGCTGCTCGACAGCTATCTGTCGGGCGCGACCGAGGTGGATGTGGATTGCCTCAGCGACGGCAAGAACACCCATGTCGCCGGCATCATGCAGCATATCGAAGAGGCCGGCGTCCATTCGGGCGACAGCGCCTGCTGCCTGCCGCCGCATACGCTTGCGCCGGAAATCGTCGCCGAGATCCGCAAGCAGACCGAGGCGCTGGCCCTCGCGCTTGGTGTGGTCGGCCTGATGAACGTGCAGTTCGCGGTCAAAGATGGCGAGGTCTATCTCATCGAGGTCAACCCCCGCGCCTCGCGCACCGTGCCCTTCGTCGCCAAAGCCACCGACAGCGCCATCGCCTCGATCGCCGCGCGCCTGATGGCGGGCGAGCCCCTGTCCAACTTCCCGCTGCGCGCGCCCTACCCCGAGGCGGCCGATCCGATGACCGTGCTGCCCTTGGGCAACCCCTTCACCCTCGCCGATCCCAAGACGCCGTGGTTCAGCGTGAAAGAAGCCGTCATGCCCTTCGCACGCTTTCCCGGCGTCGATACGATCCTCGGGCCGGAAATGCGCTCGACCGGCGAGGTCATGGGCTGGGACCGCTCCTTCGCCCGCGCCTTCCTCAAGGCGCAGCTTGGCGCTGGCACGCATCTGCCGACCGAAGGCACCGTCTTTATCTCGATCCGCGATGCCGATAAGACCGGCGAGATGCTCGACACCGCCCGAACCCTGACCGCCCTTGGCTTCGGCATCGTCGCTACCCGCGGCACCGCCGGCTGGCTGACCGAGAACGGCGTCGAAGCGGAAGTGGTCAACAAGGTCTATGAAGGTGGCCTTACGGTCGTTGACCGCCTGAAAGACGGCCACATCGCGCTGGTGTTCAACACCACCGAAGGCGCGCAAGCGGTTGAAGACAGCCGCGATATCCGCGCCGTCGCCCTTTATGACAAGATCCCCTACTTCACCACCGCCGCCGCGAGCCACGCCGCAGCACTGGCGATGAAGGCGCGGGAAGAGGGCGAGCTGGATGTGAGGGCGCTGCAGGGCTGACCCAGCGGTACGCTGGACAGCCTCATCGCCGGTTTCTAGCTTGACCCCGGGTCAAGGAGAAAGTCTATGCACAGCGCCGCCATCACCGGAACGGGGGTTTTAACCCCATCGGAGGTCATCACCAACGACGAGCTCGTCGTGGCGTTCAACGCCTATGCCGATCTGTGGAATGCCGAGAATGCGGCGGCCATTGCGGCAGGCGAGGTTGAAGCCAAGCCGCATTCCGCGGCCGAATTCATTGTCAACGCCTCGGGGATCGAACGGCGGCACGTTCTGGACAAGGAAGGTGTCCTCGATCCCAAGCGGATGTTCCCGCGGCTTGCGGCACGGGCGGACGACGACCCCTCGATCATGGCCGAGATGGCGCTCAAGGCCGCCGAAATTGCCTTGGCCGAGGCGGGGCTGACCGGGGCGGATATCGACCTTGTGCTCTGCGCCGCCTCCAACCACGAACGTGCCTATCCGGCGATTGCGGTGGAGATCCAGTCACTGATCGGCGCGGGCGGCTTCGCCTATGATATGAACGTGGCCTGTTCGTCGGCCACTTTCGGTATCCAGACCGCTGTGCAGATGGTCAAGACCGGCGCTGTGCGGCGTGCCCTCTTGGTCAACCCCGAGATTTGTTCGGCCCACCTCGAATGGCGCGACCGCGACTGCCATTTCATCTTTGGCGATGTCTGCACCGCCGTGGTGATCGAGCGCGACGAGGGGCTGACCCGCCCGCATTTCAAGGTGATCTCGACCCGCTGCGCCACGCAGTTTTCCAACAACATCCGCAACAACAACGGCTTCCTGCGCCGCACCCACGACCAGATGGAAGACCGCCGTGATATGCAGTTTATGCAGAACGGCCGGAAGGTTTTCAAAGAGGTGCTGCCGCTTGTGAGCCAGCACATCGCCGACCACCTGACCGAAGAGGGTGTGCAGGCCGCCGACCTCTCCCGCCTCTGGCTGCATCAGGCCAACAAGACGATGAACGACTATATCGGCCGCAAAGTCCTCCGGCGCGATCCCGAGCCGGGCGAGCAGCCGAACATCCTGCAGGACTATGCCAACACCTCCTCCGCCGGCTCGATCATCGCCTTCTCGCAACATTCGGCCGACCTCGCGCCGGGCGCCAAGGGCCTCATCTGCTCCTTCGGCGCGGGCTATTCGGTGGGTTCGGTGATCGTTCAGCGGGCGTGAGGCAAAGGCGGCTTGCGCACGCCTCGCCAAGCCGCATAGTAGCCCCATGGCAAAGCTCTATTTCAACTACTCCACCATGAACGCCGGCAAGTCGACGGTGCTTCTTCAGGCCTCGCACAACTATATCGAGCGGGGGATGCAGACCTATCTGCTCACCGCCCAGTTCGACAATCGCGCGGGCGAGGGGCGGATTGCGAGTCGGATCGGCATCGGTGCCGAGGCGGATACGTTCGCCCCCGGCGAAGACCTTTTTGCCAAGATCGAAAAACGCCTCGCGCAAGGCCCCTGCGCCTGCATCTTTGTCGACGAGGCTCAGTTCCTTGAACCCGAGCAGGTCTGGCAACTGGCGCGGGCGGTGGATGATCTGGGCGTGCCGATCATGGCTTTCGGGCTGCGCGTGGATTTTCAGGGCAAGCTTTTCCCCGGTTCGGCCGCTCTTCTGGCGCTCTCTGACGAGATGCGCGAGGTGCGCACCATCTGCCACTGCGGCAAGAAGGCGACGATGGTTGTCCGCAAGGACGCGGCGGGCAATGTGTTGATCGACGGCGATCAGGTCTCGATCGGCGGCAATGATCGCTATGTCTCGCTCTGCCGTCGCCACTGGCGCGAGGCTGTGGGCGACCGCTCGCCTAGTTGACCCGCTGCGGCGGCTCGAGCCCCTTGTCCCAAGCGATGATATTGTCGAGCGCCATCTGGCCCATGGCCTGACGGGTCTCGACCGTGGCGCTGCCGAGGTGCGGCAGGAGGGTGCAGTTTTCCAGCGCGCGGAGGCGTTCGGGTACGTAGGGCTCTTTCTCATAGACATCGAGGCCCGCGCCGGCGATGGCGCCCGCCTCAAGCGCGTCGATCATCGCCGCTTCGTCCACAACCTCGCCACGGCTGATGTTCACGAAGATGCCCGAGGGCTTCATCGCGGCAATCGCGGCACGGTCGATGAGCTTGGTGGTCGGCCCGCCGCCCGGCACGGTGACGACGACAATATCGGCCTCGGCCATCAGATCGTGCAACGTCTCGACCTGCCGTGCGGGCAGGTCCACGTCCTTCTTCGAGCGGTTGAAATAGATCACCGGCATGCCAAAGCCATAATGCCCGCGATGCGCCACAGCCTGTCCGATGCGGCCCATCCCAACGATGCCGAGCATCTTGCCGCTCACCTCGGTTCCGAGCATGGATTTCGGCCCAAACCCGCCCCACTTGCCAGCCCTCAACATCCGCTCGCCCTCGCTCGCGCGGCGGCAGGTGGAAAGGATCAGGGTCATGCCGATATCGGCGGTGGCGGCGGTCAGGA
>RFZI01000088.1 GCA_009920775.1 Paracoccaceae bacterium
GGGCATCGCCGAAGCCGCCGCCTGGTGCGACCTCATCATGTTCACCATGCCGGACGAGCTTCAGGCCGAGACCTACAAGAAATACGTCCACGACAACCTGCGCGAAGGCTCGGCGATCGCTTTTGCCCACGGCCTTAACGTGCACTTCGGTCTGATCGAGCCCAAGCCCGGCGTCGACGTGATCATGATGGCCCCCAAGGGCCCCGGCCACACCGTGCGCGGCGAATACACCAAAGGCGGCGGCGTGCCCTGCCTCGTGGCTGTCCACAACGACGCCACCGGCAAGGCCATGGAAATCGGTCTCTCCTACTGCTCCGCCATCGGCGGCGGCCGTTCGGGCATCATCGAGACCAACTTCCGTCAGGATGGCCTATTTCGAGTGCCTGCACGAAGTGAAGCTGATCGTCGACCTGATCTATGAAGGCGGCATCGCCAACATGAACTACTCGATCTCGAACACCGCCGAATATGGCGAATATGTCTCGGGCCCGCGGATCCTTCCCTACGACGAGACCAAGGCCCGCATGAAAGCGGTTCTGACCGACATCCAGACCGGCAAGTTCGTGCGCGACTTTATGCAGGAAAACGCTGTCGGCCAGCCGTTCTTCAAAGCGACCCGCCGCATCAACGACGAGCACCAGATCGAACAGGTCGGTGAGAAACTGCGCGCCATGATGCCCTGGATTTCCAAAGGCAAGATGGTCGACAAAGCCCGCAACTAAACGCGGCTAGAACTCAAGCTCAGGGGCGCCTTCGGGCGCCCCTTTTCTTTGACTAGAGCGCGTCGAGGTCGGCTTTCAGGATCATTTCGATCATGTCGATCGGATGATCGGTCAGCGTCTTGGCGATCTCAGCAATAACTGCACCAGCCACATTTGCAGACAGGTGATCGCGCAGCTCGCTCATCACGGCGGGCGGCGCGGCAATCACCACCTCTTCAAAGGCGCCGTCAGCATGGGCTTTGCCCAGGATACCCGCCACCTCCTTCGCAAAACGATCCTCGGCGATCTGGTGCCAATCGGTCGGCTCAATCGCCGACCTCCGCCCAACGGGGCCGGGATTGGCCCGATCCGGGCGGCCGCTGCCTTGTTCGTGATTGGCTGGATTGTCCATCGTCCGGTGCCAGACGACCCGCAGATCGTAGTCTTTCGTATCGCCGTTGTTTCTCAGGAACAGGGCCTTGCGGCCATCGGCGACCAGTGCCCAAGAACTTTTCTTATGGAATACTATTAGGATCTCCTTCTTTGGTCTAATCCGAGCAGCATAGCCCAAAGCCAGCCACCGCACTTTGAGCGGAATCAAGACGACCAAGGCACTGGCGGAAGACCCGTCCAGCTTGTAAGCCTCACACCATGACCCAAGCCCCCACACCCGCAAACTGGCTTTCGATCTTTGCCCTCGGCCTTATCTGGGGCGGGACGTTCATGGTGGTGTCGATCGCGCTTGAGGGCTATGGGCCACTTACAGTGGCTTGCGCCCGGACTACCCTTGGGGCCATTGCGCTTTCAGCGCTCGTGGTCGCGCTGGGGCGCCCCCTACCTGATCGCGGCGTAATCAAGCATCTCATCTTGATCGGCGCCCTGAACACTGCACTGCCCTTCACGCTTTTGGCTTGGGGGCAGCAATATGTTCCCTCGGCTTTCGCAGGGATTTCGATGGCGGCTTTGCCCCTTATCGTCCTGCCGCTTGCCCATTTCTTTTCCGACGAACCCTTGTCGGCCCGCCGTTTCGCAGGTGTCGCGGTCGGCTTTGCGGGGGCTATCGTGCTGATCGGCCCCGCTGCCTTGAAGATCGGCGAAGGCATGGCGCCCTTGGGCCAGATCGCCTGCCTTGCGGCTACGGTCTCCTATGCTGTCTCCAGCATCCTTACCCGCCGCTGCCCACCGATCGACCCGATCACCATGGCTGCCTCGACCCTGATCGTCGGCTCTATCATCCTGATCCCGCCGACACTGGCGATCGAGGGTCTGCCCGGCTGGGCCGGCCTGCGCCCGGGCCTTGCGATCCTCGTTCTAGGGTTCCTGCCGACCGCCCTTGCCAACCTCTTGCGCGTCATCGTCATCCGCAGCGCAGGATCGGTTTTCATGACCTTGGTGAACTATCAGGTGCCACTCTGGTCGGTCGTCTTCGGCGCCTTCGTCTTGCGCGAGGATCTGCCGTTCCGCTTCTTTGCAGCGCTGGCACTGATCATGTGCGGCCTCGCCGTCAGCCAATGGCGGAAACCAATACGGATTTTTGGATCGAGGGCCTAACTGGCCGCGGCAACCTCGGCCACGATCCCGTCGACGACCCGGGCAAGAAGCCCGGGGTCCTCACATTCGGCCATCACCCGCACGAGGGGCTCGGTGCCCGACTTGCGGATCAGCAGGCGTCCTTTGCCCACAAGGTCGGCCTCGGCGGCGGCAATGGCGTCTTTGACCGATTTGGCCGACAGCGGATCCTGACCGCGCTCGTATCGGACGTTTTTGAGCATCTGCGGCACGGTCTCGAAACTATGCGCAAGCTCGCTCGCCTTCTTGCCACTCTCGACCATGGCGGCAAGGAACTGGAGCCCCGAAAGAAGGCCGTCGCCGGTGGTGGCGAAATCGGTCATCACAATATGGCCCGACTGCTCGCCGCCGAGGTTGAAGCCCCCCTCGCGCATCCGCTCGACCACATAGCGATCGCCCACCGCGGCGCGTTCGAGGCGCAGACCCTGCCCCTCGAGGTGCCGTTCGAGACCAAGGTTCGACATGACGGTGGCAACCAATGTGCCGTGATTGAGCCGGCCTTCCGCCGCCCAGCGCGTGGCCATGAGCGCCATGATCTGGTCGCCATCGGCGACCTTGCCCGTTTCATCAAGGATCATCACCCGATCGGCATCGCCATCGAGGCAAATACCGATATCCGCCCCATGTGCGATGATTGTCTCAGCCGCGGCTGTTGGATTGGTCGAACCACATCCCTCGTTGATGTTGCGCCCGTTCGGCGCCACGCCCACGGGAATGACCTCGGCGCCAAGCTCCCACAAGACCTCTGGCGCCACGCGGTAGGCCGCACCATTGGCGCAGTCGATCACAACCTTGAGGCCGCGAAGTTTCTGCCCCGAGGGGAAAGTCGATTTCACCCGCTCGGCATAACGGAAACGGCCATCGTCGATCCGCTTGGCCCGTCCGATACGGTCGGCCGGTGCATAGCCGGGATCGCCCTCCAGCAACGCTTCGATTTCGGCTTCGGCAACATCCGAAAGTTTGAAGCCATCAGGGCCGAAGAACTTGATCCCATTGTCGTGGTGCGGAGGCACCGTCATTGGCGAAATAGCGGCCCGCCGCCGCTCCGAGGCGCAGGGCAAGGTCTGCGGTCATTGGATAGGTGTTGGCGGTGCCACGCACGCCGTCGGTCCCGAAAAGTTTGCGGCTCATAAAATATCCGTCCCGAAAATCGCCTGTTGCAGGCTCAGCGCCTGTCTTGTCTCGAATGTATCATGGACGCGCAGCATCTGAACAGCCTGCGCAGCGCCATGCAGCGCCACGGCCACCGAACCCGCCACGCGATCCAAGGGATCGGGCGCATTGCCGATCGTGCCGATGAACCGCTTGCGCGAGGCGCCGAGAAGGATCGGGCAGCCGAGATCATGATAGATCGAGAGGTTCTGCAGGAGGCTCACGTTATGTTGCAACGTCTTACCAAAGCCGATGCCGGGATCGGTGATGATCTTGTCACGTTTGATGCCAGCGGCCTCGGCGGCCTCGATCCGGCCCGCCAGCCAGTCGAACACATCCAGCACCAAATCGTCGTAGCGCGGATCGTTCTGCATCGTTTCGGGGTCGCCCTGCGCGTGCATGAGGCACACGGGCACGCCGCGCTCTGCCACGAGGCCGGCCATGGCGCTGTCATAGGTCATGGCCGCCACGTCGTTGACGATATCTGCGCCTGCGTCTATCGCGGCGGCGGCAACGCTGGCCTTGCGCGTGTCGATGGAAATCGGCGTGGTGATGCCAGCAGCGCGGATCGCCTCGATCACCGGCACGACGCGGGCGATCTCGTCTTTCTCGGGCACAGCTGCCGAGCCGGGCCGGGTGCTCTCGCCGCCGATATCAAGGATGTCGGCCTCGGTCGCCATCTTGCGGGCGCGGTCGAGTGCCGCCTCGACGGCAAAGACCTGCCCGCCATCGGAGAAACTGTCGGGGGTGATATTGAGGATGCCCATGATGCGCGGCCGGTCGAGCGAGAGGCCCGCAATTGGCGCACGCAATTCGGAAAGCCGGTGCCGCGCCGCGTCGGCAAGATCACTGGCCCGACGTTCAACGCCATCGCCCCGCGCGGTTCGCCACCAGACCGCTCCATTTCCGGCGAGCGGCAAGGCATCGTCCGGCCGCGGCGAGCCGACCTGCGCAATCGGCTGGAGAGCGCGGCTCACGCTGTCTCATCCAATGCGATCGACCGGCTCGGCACCGTCAGCGACGGCGCCTCGGCTCCGACCACAACCAGCTCTTGCGCCTTCATCTCTTCGGCGAACCAACCAGCCAGAGCGAGGGGCTCTTTCGGGCTGGCCGATGGCCTGTGTGCGGCATCAAGAACGATCTTGGACGGCGCCCAGACCGTGATCTCGCCATTTCGCATGGCCCAGTCGAGTTCGGTTCTGGTCTCGACGACGATGCAGCGGGCATCGCGGGCGGCCAGAACCCAGGCATTCTGTTCGATTGCAAGAAGGTCGATACGTCGCTGCGCCAGCGCCGCTCCGGCCTTTGGTGCCGCAATGTTTGCGGCGCCCACACAAAGGACCAGCGGGGTTTTGTCTGCCGAAAGCGCATCAATCCAGCCTGACAGCTTGTCAGAGCCCATCGCTTCGTTGGACAGATAGACAACGCGCGGATGCGGTACCTGCACATGGTCCTGCCCTTTCCGTGCCACCTCGCCCTTGGCGCGGACGATCTCGACGCCCAGCGAGAACGGCCCGCGATCGAGCTTCTCGATCCGCACAAAGACGCGCAGCGCCTGAGGCTCGCGCAGGATGCGTTCGGCCACCCGCGCCGCGAGGGTTTCGAGAAGGTTGATCCGCTCTTCGCACAGCTCGGCGCCGATGGCCTCGGTCACCTTGTCGTAGGAAAGGATGCGGTCCACATCGTCGTCGATCTCGCCGGTCTGCGGCGCGACCTCGACGACCACGTTGAAGCGCACCCGCTGAAGATGGCCGCGCTCCTGCTGGAAAGCGCCGATCTCGACCTCGACGATATAGTCGCGCAGCGAGATACGATCACAGGGCTGGGTCGCGCTGGCGGCGGCGCGTTCGGCCGGATGGGCAAAAGCGAGACTGATGTCGTCGGTCATATCATGCCCTCGAACAATAAAGTTGCTTCGCGAAATAGCGCCCCGCAACTCCAGCGGCAACCAGAGATACAGATTAGTTCGACGCGGTTCGTGTGGGTTCGCGATAGAACAGGTGCGAACCGATCGAGGCAGTCTGCGCGAAACGGTTGGCCCAGCTCGGGTTGACGAAGGTCGCGTGGTAGTAGGTCGCCCCGCGGGTCAAATCGCTCGGCATCCCGTCGATCAAGAGCCGGGCAATGCGCCCAGCGACGTCCCACGACTGCGGTTCATGCACGGTCTCGAGCTTGCCATCGCAAGTATAGGTGAACTGGCAGGCAAAACGCTGGCCGGTGCCTTGGTTTACGACTTTGCAGATGGTGGTCGGAAAGGAGCTGCTCTCGACGCGGTTGAGGATCACTTCGCCAACCGCAAACATCCCTTCGATCGTCTCACCGCGCGCTTCGAAATAGAGCGCCTCGGTCAGGCATTCCCACTGAGCGTCACCCTCAGGGGCGGGTTGCTGGGCAAGAAATTCGGCGGTGTAGTGTTCGCTGATCTCTTCTTTTCGGTCCTGAGCCTTGTTCGGCGGTGCAGTAAGCATCGCCAAATGGGCGGATGACACAATGTCGAGCGCTTGGCGTTCTTGGCCGAGCAGGGCCCCAAGGCGGCTTGCCAGAAGCTCTTCAGAAGAGGAGGACACAGCCCCAAACACAAATATGCCGGCCGCAAATAGAGCGACCCGGATCATACGATGTCCGAGCGACAGGATCATTTCCCCAACCCAGGTTCCACGCGGTTAGCCCCGCGCAGGCCGGCACTCCTTAATGCGAAATGGGAAAGCCGTCCACCTTAAAGCGAGAGTTTTCCCCAGCTTTGGCTAAAACTCTCGGGTTTGGCTCCATATAGGTAGTTGTGGACCACCCTGTAACACCAAATCTAGAGGCTCAGTCGATCTGAGATCGCCAATTGGGCAGCGGAAAGCCGCGCAACCGGAACCCGGAACGGCGAGCAGGAAACATAATCGAAGCCCTGCTTTCGGCAGAATTCAATCGCCGATCTGCTGCCGCCATGTTCGCCGCAAATCGACAGGACGACATCCGGCCGCCCCGCCCGGCCACGCTCGGCGCCGATCGACAGAAGCTCGCCCACGCCCTCGGCATCGAGGGTATGGAAGGGGTCTTCCTCATAGACATGGGCCTGCACATAGGCCGACATAAACCGCCCCGCGTCGTCGCGCGAAAGACCATAGGTCATCTGCGTGAGGTCATTGGTGCCAAAGGACAGGAATGAAGCGTGCTGGGCAATATCGGCGGCGCGAAGAGCGGCGCGTGGGGTCTCGACCATCACGCCAAGGCGATAGTTGAAATCAACGCCGCTCTCGGCCTTCACATTGGCGGCTACGGCGTCGATCCGGGTTTTGACCAACTCGACCTCGCGCATGGCCGACACGAGCGGGATCATGATCTCGGGCACGACCGGATCGCCCTTGCGGCTGGCGGCCACGGTCGCCTCGAAAATTGCGCGGGCCTGCATATCGTAGATCTCGGGATAAGTCAGACCGAGGCGAACCCCGCGCATCCCAAGCATCGGGTTGTATTCCGACAGGGCCTCGACACGGGCCGCCACATCCGAGAGCGGCAGGTCGAGCTGTTCGGCCAGATCGCGCATCCCCGTCTTCTCGGTCGGCAGGAATTCATGCAGCGGCGGGTCGAACAGGCGGATGCAGACGGGTTGGCCCTGCATGATCTTGAAAAGCTCAACAAAATCAGCCCGCTGCATCGGCAAAAGACGGTCAAGCACGGCGCGGCGATCCCCTGCAGAGCCCGCGAAAATCATCTCGCGCATAACGCCGAGGCGGTCGCCCTCGAAGAACATATGCTCGGTCCGGCAGAGGCCGATCCCCTGTGCCGCAAAATTTCGGGCGGTCTGGGCGTCGGCGGGAGTATCGGCATTGGCGCGCACGCCGATATCGCGGAACTCGTCGGCCCATGTCAGGAGCGTTTGGAACGCGCCATCAAGAGCTGCCTCGAGCATTGGCGGCTCGCCGGCCAAGACCTCGCCTGTCGTGCCGTCGATGGTGATGACATCGCCCTCGGCATAGCGTTTGCCGTTCGGCCCGAAGAGGATCTTCTTCTTGCGGTCGATGGTCAGATCCGAGGCGCCCACCACGCAAGGCAGGCCAAGCCCGCGGCCGATCACGGCGGCGTGGCTGGTGATGCCGCCGCGCACGGTCAGAACCGCTTGGGCCACGTGCATCCCGCGGATATCTTCGGGGCTGGTTTCCCAGCGGACAAGCACACAAGGCTCGCTGCGGGCGGCGCTGGCGGTCGCGTCGTCGGCGGTGAACACGATCTTGCCCGAGGCCGCGCCGGGGCTTGCGGCGATGCCTTTGACGATGAAATCGCGGGGCGCGGAGGGATCGACCTGCCGGTGCAGAAGCTCCGACAGAGCGGTCGGTTCAACCCGCAGGATCGCCTCTTCGCGGGGAATGATCCCGTCCTCGGCCAGCGCCACGGCAATCCGCACGGCGGCGCGGCTCGACCGCTGGACGCGCACGGCATCGAGGATGGCGAGCCTGCCGTTTTCGATGGCGAACTCGATCTGCATCTCTTCGCGCAGCTTGGCGCGGCAGAGATCGCCATAGCGCACGAGGTTCTGGAACACTTCCGGCAGGGCCTCTTCCACCGAAAGGCCGCGCGGATCCCGCATGAGGTAAAGCGCCCCAGCCCCGTCAGTCAGCGCCTCACGGCCTTGGCTTTGCGCCAGATAGCGGCCCTTGAGCATCCGCTCGCCGGTGGTGGGATCGACAAACTCGATCACGCCAGAGCCGCATTCGCCTTTGCCCACGCCGAGCGCCATCGCCTGCACCACAAGGCCGAGGCCCGCATCGGCCGGCGCACCTTTGGCCTGCCGCAAGAGGCGGGCGGTGGTGCCGTCCCAAGCCCGCGCCATCGAGCGCAGAACCTCGGTCAGCTGCTCTTTGGGATCCTGAGGGAAGGGCTCTTCCATCTCGTATTCATAGGCGTCGAGCGCGGCCTGTAGCGCCTGCGGCGAAGGGCGGCCGGGCAGATCGAAGGAGTCGGGATCAAGACGCGAGACATGGACAGCGTAGCACTGAATGAACCGCAAATAGAGAGCGGTCGCCGCCTCGGCGCCGATTTCGCCCGACATACGGGCATGGCGCTCGTCGTTCATGCCGATATTGAGGATCGCGCCCGGCCCGCCCCAGTCGGGATCTTGGCTCGAAGGGCGCACCGAGAGGAGCGGCGCCTCGCCGAAGGGGGCCATCACCTTGTCCATATCCGGCAACTGCCCGTGGGCAATGGCCTGCACCGCGCCGAATGAAAGCGCCACCGTTGTCGGCACCGGCATATCGAGGCGGATGAGCCGCTGCAGGCATTTTGCACGGCCACCATGCACCGACGGCGACATAGGCGCCTCGGGCGTGATCAGCGTGACCGGCGGATAGGTGATCTCTTTCTGCACTGCGGCGTTCTCCTGCTGCCCGCACTTTAGGCGCTCTGCGATTCGCAGCAAGGAAAACCTTTG
>RFZI01000089.1 GCA_009920775.1 Paracoccaceae bacterium
AATGCCAGCAGGTCGGCGCCCCGCGCCGGGCCGGTGGGCGGCTCGGCGCCTTCCTGCGGGGCGGAGGCGGCGGCAAGGATATCGCGCCGGTTGCAGGCGCAGCCGTAGAGAAACCCGTTCTGGAACAGATCTTTCAGAACCGCCTGATAGGCAGCGCCGCGTGTCGATTGCCGCATCACAGGCTTGGGCCAGTCGATCCCGAGCCAGTGCAGATCGTCATAGATCGGCGCCTCCCATTCCGGTCGTGCGCGGGTCTGGTCGATATCCTCGATCCGCAAGAGGAATTGCCCGCCCGCGGCCCGCGCCATGTCAAAGGCCGTCAGCGCCGAGAAGGCGTGGCCGAGGTGCAAGGGGCCAGTGGGCGAGGGCGCGAAGCGGGTGATCATGGGGGGCAGACTAGCGGCCCCGATCAAAGACCGTCCAGCGGGCTTTGCGCGAGCCACGCTTGCCAATCGGCCTTGGCGCGGTCGGTATAGCCCTTGTAGCGGTCTTTCCGGCCCCGGCGGCCGCTGCGGGCGTCTTCAAGGGGCGGGAAGAGGCCGAAATTCACGTTCATCGGCTGGAACGTCTTGGCAACCGCGCCGCCGGTGATGTGGGTCACCAATGCGCCCATGGCCGTTGTGGGCGGCACGGGGGGTAGGTCGCGCCCAAGGATTTCGGCTGCGGCCATCCGGCCCGCCAAGAGGCCCATAGCAGCGGATTCGACATAGCCCTCAACGCCCGTGACTTGGCCGGCGAAGCGGATATTGGGCTTGGATTTGAGGCGCATCTGCGCGTCGAGGAGCGTTGGCGAGTTGAGGAAGGTATTGCGGTGAATGCCGCCGAGCCGCGCGAATTGGGCGTTCTCAAGGCCCGGAATCTTATGTAAAACATCCACTTGCGCGCCATACTTCATCTTGGTCTGGAAGCCGACGATATTGTAGAGCGTGCCAAGCGCATTGTCGCGGCGCAGCTGCACCACGGCATAGGGCTTGTTCGCGGGATCATGGGCGTTGGTGAGGCCGATGGGCTTCATCGGCCCGAACCGCAGCGTCTCGCGGCCACGTTCGGCCATGACCTCGATCGGCAGGCAGCCGTCGAAATAGCCCGCTGTCTCGCCCTCGTGAAACTCGGTCTTGTCGGCGACCAGAAGCGCGTCGATGAAAGCCTCGTATTGGGCCTTGGTCATCGGGCAATTGAGATAGGCGGTGCGCTCTTCCTCGGTCTCGCCCTTGTCATAGCGCGATTGCATCCAGGCCACGTCCATATCGACGCTATCGAAATAGACGATGGGGGCGATGGCGTCGAAGAAGGCGAGCGCGGTGGCGCCGGTCTCGGCCTGAATGGCTTGACCCAAGGCGGGCGAAGTCAACGGGCCGGTGGAAAAGATCCATTTGCCGCTTGAGGGAAGCTCCGCAACCTCTTCATAAGAAACGGAAACATTGGGATGCGCCATGAGCGCGGCGGTGACCGATTCGGCGAAAGGATCGCGATCCACGGCCAAAGCGCCGCCCGCTGGAAGGCGGTGCCGCGTGGCCATCTCCATGATGATCCCCTTGGCCGCCCGCATCTCCCAATGCAGAAGGCCCACGGCGTTTTGCTCGCTGTCGTCCGAGCGGAAGGAGTTGGAGCAGACCATCTCGGCCAGATGGCCGGTCTTGTGGGCAAAGGTCTCGACCTTGGGGCGCATCTCGTGGATCACCACGCGCACACCCGCATTGGCTGCCTGCCATGCCGCTTCCGATCCGGCCATGCCGCCGCCGACGATATGAAGTGTCTCGCTCATGGCAGCCCGCATAGGGCTTTTGCCGCCGGTTGGAAAGGGATCAGTTGCCGACGAGGCCGCGCGACCAGAGGCCGGCGAGGGGATCGGGGGAGGCGAAGGCGGGTTTCTGCCCGAAGGTGTAGGAGGCGGCCAAGAAGAGGCTGGCGCGCGTGTCATAGCCAGTCAGGGCATCGGCGCGATAGCCAATCGTGACGGCAAAGGGCGTATCGGTTTGCTGATAGTTGAGGGCCACTTCGGCCTGAGTGCCGATGGCCGAGATATTGGCCTCGTCAAATTCCGCCACGGTGGCCGAGGCGGCAAAGGTGAAGGAATCGCTCAGGCCGCGCTCCCACACCGCGCTGGCGAAGATGTAGTCGAGCGCCCCGGGGCGGGCGAGGCCAGCGCCTGCTCTGAGGCCGATAGTCGTGTCCTCGCGCTCCCAAACCCCCTCGATCCCCGCCTCGATCGCCCAGATCGGCGCATTGTCCAGATCGCTGAACCGAATGAAAGCGCCATAGCGGCGGTCGTTCTCGGGTATGAGGTAGAGATGCGCCGCGGCACTGGCGAGCAGGCTGCCTGAGGCTGGCTCAAGGCTGGCGTCAAGCTGGAGGCCGTGGTGGGCGGTGATCAGGTAGCCCGCCGTAAGGTCGGCCGCGCCGGTGCTGTCGAGCGCCGCCGTTGCGCCTTCAAAGCCGATCAGGTTGCTCTGCGCCGAGGCGCCGTTATTCAGAAGAAACATGGAAACAAGGGCCAGTCGCAGCATGGGTCACTCCGGTGAGAAATGCGCCGTTCTGGCAGCGGCCCGCGAGGACGCAGGCAGGCTCATTTCACCGGAATTTCCAAGAATTTGAATGGAAATCTTGAGAAAGGGTTAACCGGGGACGAGCCCCGGCTATTCCTCGTCCTCGCCCTGTTCGGCGATCCAGGCGACCGAAGCGACCTCTTCGCCCTTGGCCGTGTCGAACACCTTGACGCCGCCAGCGCTGCGCGAGCGGAAGCTGATGCCTTCGACCGGCACGCGGATCGACTGGCCGGTCGATGTCACCAGCATGATCTGATCGCCCAGCTCGACCGGGAAGGAGGAGACGATATCGCCGCCCCGCATGGCCTTGTCCATCGCGGTGACACCCATGCCGCCACGGCCGCGCACAGGATAATCGTGGCTCGACGACAGCTTACCCGAGCCCTTGGCGGTGATGGTCAGGATCAGGTTCTCGACCGCCGACATCTCGGCATAGCGCTCGGCCGAGATCGCGCCGACCACGGCCTCTTCGTCCTCGTCGGTCTCGGCCTCGTCGGCCACGCCCGCCATAGCGCGGCGCATCTTGAGATAGCCTGCACGCTCTTCGGCGGTGGCATCGAAATGGCGGATCACGGCCATCGAGACGACCTTGTCGTCGCCACGAAGGCGGATGCCGCGCACGCCGGTAGAATCGCGGCCCTTGAACACGCGCACATCCGTCACAGGGAAGCGGATTGCGCGGCCGGAGTCGGTGACGAGCATGATGTCATCGTCTTCCGAACAGATGCGGGCGTTCACAAGCTCGACCCCCTCGGGCAGCTTCATCGCAATCTTGCCGTTTGATTTCACGTTGGTGAAATCCGAAAGCGCATTGCGGCGCACATCGCCCTCGGAGGTGGCGAAGGCGATTTGCAGATCGTCCCATTCCTCGTCGGGGCGGTCGACCGGCATGATCGCGGCGATGGAAACGCCCGTGGGGATCGGCAGGATATTGACGATCGCCTTGCCCTTGGCCGTGCGCCCCGCCAGCGGCAGACGCCATGTCTTGAGCTTGTAGGCCATGCCGTCGGTGGTGAAGAACAGAAGTTGGGTATGCGTGTTGGCCACAAAGAGGGTGGTGACCACGTCCTCTTCCTTGGTCTGCATCGACGAGAGGCCCTTGCCCCCGCGCCGCTGCGAACGGAATTCGGCCAGAGCGGTGCGTTTGATATAGCCGCCCGAGGTCACGGTCACGACCATATCCTCGCGCTCGATCAGGTCCTCGTCCTCTAGGTCTCCGGCCCAGTCGACAATCTCGGTCCGGCGCGGCACGGCGAATTGCTCGCGCACTTCGCGCAACTCGGTCGAGATGATCTCCATGATCCGCTCGCGGCTGGCGAGGATCGCAAGGTATTCCTTGATCTTGCCGGCAAGGTCTTGCAGCTCGTCGGTCACTTCCTGCACGCCGATCTGCGTCAGGCGCTGGAGGCGCAGATCAAGGATTGCGCGGGCCTGAGCCTCGGAGAGGTTGTAGGTGCCGTCCTCGTTGACGGGGTGCAGCGGATCGTCGATCAGCTTGAGGTATTCGATGATCGAGTCAGCCGGCCAGCGGCGGGTCATCAGCTTTTCGCGGGCATCGGCGGCATCGGCCGAGGAGCGGATTGTCGCCACAACCTCGTCGACGTTGGTCACAGCCACAGCCAGACCACACAAGACATGGCTCCGCTCGCGGGCCTTGCGCAGTTCAAAGGCGGTGCGGCGGGCGACGACCTCTTCGCGGAATGTGATGAAGGACGAGAGGAACCCGTAAAGCGTGAGCTGCTCGGGGCGGCCACCGTTCAGCGCCAGCATGTTGCAGCCGAAAGAGGTCTGCATCGGCGTGAAGCGAAAGAGTTGGTTCAAGACAACCTCGGGGGTCGCGTCGCGCTTGAGTTCGACGACAACGCGGACGCCATTGCGGTCGCTCTCATCCTGCACATGGGCGATGCCTTCGATCCGCTTGTCTCGGGCGGCTTCGGCGATCTTGTCGATCATCGTCGCCTTGTTGACCTGATAGGGGATCTCGTCGACGACGATGGCCCAGCGATCCTTGCGCAATTCCTCGACGTGGGTCTTGGCGCGGATGATGACCGAGCCCCGCCCCTCGAGATAGGCTTTGCGCGCGCCGGACCGGCCGAGCATATGGCCGCCGGTCGGGAAATCCGGGCCGGGGACATATTCGATCAGGTCTTCCGACGAGAGATCGGGATTGTCGATGAGCGCAAGGGTCGCGTCGACCACTTCGCCCAAGTTATGTGGCGGGATGTTCGTCGCCATGCCCACGGCAATACCGCCCGCGCCATTGACGAGCATATTGGGGAAGCGGGCGGGAAGAACGGTCGGCTCGCGGTCCTTGCCGTCGTAGTTATCTTGGAAATCGACGGTTTCCTTGTCGATATCGGCCAGAAGGAAGGCGGCGGTCTTGTCCATCCGCACTTCGGTATAGCGCATGGCGGCGGCGTTATCGCCGTCCATCGAGCCAAAGTTGCCTTGCCCGTCGAGCAGAGGCAGCGACATGGAGAAATCCTGCGCCATCCGCACCAGCGCGTCATAGATCGCCGCATCGCCGTGTGGATGGTATTTACCCATGACATCGCCCACGGGGCGGGCCGATTTGCGATAGGGCTTGTCGTGGCTGTTGCCGGTCTCGTGCATCGCGAAAAGGATGCGGCGGTGGACGGGTTTGAGCCCGTCCCGCAGGTCGGGAATCGCCCGGCTGACGATCACGCTCATGGCGTAATCGAGGTATGAGGTCTTCAGCTCGTCGGTGATCGAGACGGAGGGGCCATGATATTCGGCCCGCTGCGGCGCGGTTTCTTCTGCGTTTTCAGGGGTTTCCGGGGTATCGCTCACGTTGTCCGCCTGTTATCCGTCTGGGATCAATATTTAGCTCTCTGGACTATACCAGACCCCTGATATTGGGTGCAATCGGATAAGGCCCGGAAAGGCGAACGGGGCCGGATTTTATGCCCAGCCCCCTGATATCACGTCAGTTTTTGGCGCGCTGCACCATCCCGAAAAGATCGCGGGGATCGTCGGGGTCGGCGAGCATATCAAGCTCGGTGTAAAACGGTGTGCCTTTGATGCGGGAATGGACATAGCGGAGCGCGCTGAAATCCTCGATGGCGAAGCCCACGCTGTCGAAAAGGGTGATCTGCCGATCGCCCGTGCGGCCCGGCGCATCGCCGGTCATCACCTGCCAAAGCTCGATCACCGGATGATCGTCGTCGAGCTGCTGAATCTCGCCCTCGACGCGGGTCTGGGGCGGGTATTCGACGAAAATATCCGAGCGGCGCAGGATATCGGCGTGAAGCTCGGTCTTGCCGGGGCAGTCGCCGCCAATGGCGTTGATGTGGACGCCCGCGCCCACCATGTTGTCGGTCAGGATCGTCGCGTTCTGCTTGTCGGCGGTGCAGGTGGTGATGATCTGCGCGCCTTCCATAGCCTCTTGGCCCGAGGCGCAGCTCACCACCTTGAGGCCCGAGCCCGCCAGATTGCGCGCGCATTTGGCGGTGGCGGCGGGGTCGATATCGTAGAGGCGCACGGTCTCGATGCCGCAGATCGCCTTGAAGGCCATGCACTGAAACTCGGACTGCGCCCCGTTACCGATCATCGCCATCGTTTTCGCGCCCTTGGGGGCCAGATACTTGGCCGCCAGCGCCGACATGGCGGCGGTGCGGAGGGCGGTCAGGATCGTCATCTCGGTCAAGAGCACCGGATAGCCGGTATGCACATCCGCCAGCAGGCCGAAGGCCGTCACGGTCTGAAGCCCCTCGCGCGTGTTCTTGGGATGGCCGTTCACGTATTTGAAGCCATACATCTCGCCATCCGAGGTCGGCATCAGTTCGATCACGCCCACCTCTGAATGCGAGGCCACGCGCGGCGTCTTGTCGAACAGCGGCCAGCGGCGGAAATCGGCTTCGATCTCGTCGGCGATATCGCGCAGCATCGCTTCAAGGCCGATGTGATGCACAAGGCCCATCATATGCGCGACCGAAACGAAGGGGACGAGCGCAAGGCGGGAGGGGGGTGTCATGTATGGCTCCGGGTGGGTCTGTCGAAGATGCGGCGGCCAAGAAGCGAGGCGGTGAGATCCACCATCACGTTCGCCGTCTTGCCGCGATCATCGAGAAAGGGGTTGAGCTCGACGAGGTCGAGCGAGGTCACAAGGCCGCTGTCGCAGAGCATTTCCATGACGAGATGCCCCTCGCGCACGGTCGCGCCGCCGGGGACGGTGGTGCCAACGGCGGGGGCCACCGAGGGATCGAGGAAATCCACGTCGAGCGAGACATGGAGCATTCCATTCGCGGCCTCAACGAAGGCGAGAAAATCGGCGAGCGGCTTGCGAATGCCCACTTCGTCGATCGTGCGCATATCCACAAGCGTCGCATCGCCTGCCTCGAGTGCCTCCCGCTCGGCGGCGTCGACGGAGCGTAGGCCGATCATGCCGACGTTCTCAACAGGGACCACGGCGGGCAGTGGCGGGAAGGCTTCGAACCCCGGGCGCCCCGTGACATAGCCCACAGGCGTGCCGTGCAGGTTGCCGCTGTCGGTGGTGTCGGGGGTGTGGAAATCGGAATGCGCGTCAAGCCAGAGGACGAAGAGCGGGCGGCCCATGTCCCTTGCGTGGGCAGCCATACCGGCAACAGAGCCGAGCGACAGGGCATGATCGCCGCCGAGGAAGATCGGCATCCCGTCTTTCGCGGCGTTTTGGGCTGCGGCGCGAAGGGTGCGGGTCCAGCCGACATTCTCGGCCAGCGCATGGACGAGCGGGTTCTTCGGCGGATCCACGGTGACCGCTTCGGGCGTGAGGTTGCCAAGGTCGGAAACCTTGTGGCCAAGCGCGGTGATGGCCTCGGCGATGCCGGCGGTGCGATAGGCATCTGGGCCCATGAGACAACCGCGGCGGCGTTTGCCGCAATCCACCGGGGCGCCAATCAGGATGATGTGAGTCTGTGTCATGTTGCGATACTCCGTTCGGATTGGGTCTGGTGGAAGCGGGCAAAACGTGCAAAAGGAAACTCAATTGCTCGAATTGGACAGGTGCTATGGACGATCTGGATCAGAAACTTCTCGCCGCGCTGAAGCGTGATGGCCGCGCTTCGCTGTCCGAGTTGGCGGCTGACCTGAAGGTAACCCGCACCACCGTCCGTGGCCGCATGGCCAAACTTGCCCAGACGGGCGACATCGCCGGCTATACGGTCCTGACCCGCAGCGATATTGCTGCAAGCCCGGTCCGTGGGCTGATGATGCTCGGGATCGAGGGGCGCGGGACCGAGAAGATCATCCAACGCCTTGTCGGCATGGCTCAGGTCAGCGCGGTCCATACGACCAACGGCACTTGGGATCTGATCGTCGAGATTGGCACCCAGACGCTTGAAGATTTGGACGAGGTTCTCTTTGCAATCCGGCGGCTTGAGGGCGTGACGCGCAGCGAGACGAATCTGCTCCTCTCGACCCGCCGCGCGGCGCGGCGCTAGGCGTCGCCGGCTTTCCAAGCGGCAATCCAAAGGGCGACAAGCAAGAGCGAAAACACCGCGTTCCATGCGGGCATCGACAGCCAGAGGAACTGCCAGCTGATCTCGTCGCAGAGGATCAGCTTCGGCCCGTCCATCGACAGAAGGTCTGAGCCGCTGAGGCCCGAGAGGCCACCGGAACTGGTGCAGCTCGACGGCCCCGGCCACCAATGTTGCTCCACGCCCGCGTGATAGGCGCCGATTGCGCCGGTCGTCAGCGCCGACAGGCCGCCCAAGGCGATGAAGAGCCGCGCCCCTGTCAAAACCGCCAATCCTCCGGCAAGGATCGCCCCGCCGTGGGGCCAGCGCTGCCAAATACACATCTGGCAAGGCAGATAGCCGAGCGCCTGAAAGATGAAGGCGCCGAGCAGAAGGGCGGCCGAACCAGCTGCGGCCAAAACGACAAGGGACTTGCGGCTCATAGATACCTCACGAGATAGAAGCCTCCGATCAGCAGAACGCAGAAGATCACGAACATCAACCCGAGGCGCTTTTCGATAAAATCCCGGATGGGGGGGCCGAACTTCCACAAGAGCGCTGCCACGGCGAAGAACCGAAGCGCGCGGGCCAGAACTGCAGACAGGATGAAAACCGGAAGCGAAAGACCGGTTGCCCCCGAGGCGATGGTGATGACCTTGAAAGGAAAGGGCGTGACGCCTGCAATAAGGACAGCCCAGGCGCCCCAGTCGTTATAGCGGGTGGCGAAGCTGTCGAACGCGTCAGCCTTGCCATAGAAATCAAGGATCGGCTGACCCACAGTCTCAAACAGCAGCGCCCCGATGGCATAGCCGAAGAGGCCG
>RFZI01000090.1 GCA_009920775.1 Paracoccaceae bacterium
GCGAGATCAAGGATGTGGTTCTGATGTTCCCGGCCGTGAACGAGGTCGATCTTAGTGCGCTGGAAAGCCTTGAGGCGATCAACTCGCGCCTGAAAGATACCGGCATTCGCCTGCATATGTCCGAAGTGAAGGGGCCGGTGATGGACCGCCTCAAGCGCTCGCATCTCCTTGAAGAGCTGACCGGCGAGGTGTTCCTGTCGCAATACGGCGCCTGGCGCAGCCTGACGCAGAAGAAAGAGACCGCGGCCGAGTGATCAGCCGATGATCTCGAACTTCATCACGTCCACCAAGCCTCGGTCGGTGATCTTGAGCATCGGGATCACCGGCAGGGCGAGGAAGGCAAGCTGAAGGAAGGGCTCTTCCAGCGTCACATCGAGGCTCCGCGCCGCAGCGCGGAGCTTGACGAGCGCCCCGTGCACCTCTTCGAAACTCATCAGGCTCATCAGCCCCGCTACCGGCAAGGCGATCTCGGCCAAGACCTTGCCGCCCTCGACCACGACAAAGCCACCTTCGATCTCGCCCAAGCTGTTCGCGGCCAGCGCCATGTCGTCATAGTCGGCGCCGACAACGGCGATGTTGTGGTGATCGTGGCAGACGGTCGAGGCAATGGCCCCGCGCTTGAGGCCAAAGCCTTTGACAAAGCCTGTCGCCACGTTGCCGTTCTTGCCGTGCCGCTCGACCACGGCGATCTTGACGAGATCGCGGGCGAGATCGGGGCGCTTGTCGCCATCGACCACGGGGATATCGAAATGCAGATGCTCGGTGATGATCTTGCCGGGCAGAATGCCGATCACGTCGGTGTCGTTCCGGTTCGAGGCGGTGCGGAAATGGCGGGCTGTCACGGTCGGCGCCTTGACCGATCCGCGCCCGATAGGCGGGGTGATCTTGCGGGCGGCGAAAGCGGCGTCAGTCACTCGTTGCCCCGCGACCCAGACCGACTGTGCGTCGCAAGCCTCGAGGCTCCCGAGCGCCACGATATCGGCCCGCTTGCCCGGCGCAATCTGGCCGCGATCCTTGAAACCGAAGGCCTCGGCCGCCGACAGGCTCGCGGCGCGATAGACGGCGAGCGGCGAGGCGCCCTTGGCGATGGCGTGGCGGATCATGTAGTCGAGATGGCCATGCTCGGCGATATCGAGCGGGTTCCTATCGTCGGTGCAGAGGCACATATAGGCCGAGGTCCGCTCGGTCAGAAGCGGCAGGAGCGCATCGAGGTCTTTCGAGACCGACCCCTCGCGGATCAACACCCGCATCCCCTTTTGCAGCTTCTCCCGCGCCTCGGCCTCATGCGTCGCCTCATGCTCGGTGCGGATGCCACCCGAGATATAGGCGTTGAGGTCTTGCCCCGCGAGAAGCGGCGAATGCCCGTCGATATGCTTGCCGCGGAAAAGCTCGAGCTTGGCCAAGGCGGCGGGATCGCGGTGGATCACGCCGGGATAATTCATGAACTCGGCAAGCCCCGCCACCTTGGGATGACCCATCAGCGGCGCGAGGCCCTCGGCGTCGATCCGCGCGCCAGTGGTTTCCATCTCGGTCGAGGGGACACAGGAGGAAAGCTGCACACGGATATCGAGGAGGGTCTCGGTGGCGGAGGCGAGGAAATACTCGATGCCCGGAACGCCAAGGACATTGGCAATCTCGTGCGGGTCGCAGATCACTGTGGTGATGCCGCGCGGGGTCACGCAGCGATCGAACTCGTGGGGGGTGATTAGGCTGCTTTCGATGTGCAGGTGGGTGTCGATGAAACCCGGCACCAGCGTGAGGCCCGTCACATCGACCACCTCGCGCCCCTCATAGGCGCCGCCGATCCCCGCGATGGTATCGCCGCAGATCGCCACATCGCCGGGGATCATGTCGCCCGTGACCACGTCAAACACCTGCCCGCCGCGCAGGACGAGATCGGCGGGGGTATCGCCGCGGGCTTGGGAAATGAGATCGGAGAGGGAAACCTGAGCCATATGAAAAATCCTTTTTCGGCAAACAGACTGCAATCCGTTGCCGCCGTCCAGCCCCAGACCATCAAACCCTCTTCGCAGCCGACCAAAAGCCGCCTAGGGTCAGCGCCGGGAGGCCGGAATGGCAGTGCACGTCTACGACAGATCCGGCTTTGCAAAGGCGCTCGGCTTTCTGTTTCTGTCGCTGATCTTTTTTGACCTGATGTCGGTGCAGGTGCGCGTTCTGGTCCAGACGCGCCCCGCGGTCGAGCTTTCGGCCTATCGCAACGTGTTCGGCATCATCCCGTCGCTTGCGGTGATGTTCTATCGCCGCGAAGTGACGCTCGAAAAGATCTGGCTCGACCAATGGAAACTCGCGCTCTTTCGCGGCGTTCTTGTCGCGGGGGCGCAGCTGTGCCTCTACACTTCGCTCGGCTTTATCGAGCTGGCCACGGTCTCGGCCCTCGAGCAGACCAACGGCCTTTTCATCGTGCTCTTCTCGATCCTCATCCTGCGTGAAAGGGTCGGCCCGTGGCGCTGGGCGGCCTTGGGCATGGGGATGATCGGGGCATTGATGATCGTGCGGCCCGGATCGGTCGAATTCCAATGGGCCAGCCTTCTGCCGGTGGCAGCGGCGCTTGGCTATTCAAGTTCGACGGTTCTGGTGCAGCTGTTCGACCGCAGAATCTCGACCGCGCTGATCTATGTCTGGGGCGCCGTTGCCTCTGCCATCGCCTCGATCGCGCTGGTTCTGGCGACGGGCGGGTTTCAGCCCATCACCTCTCTAAATGAGGGGCTGACGATCCTCACCATGTCGCTTTCGGGCGGGGTCGCGGTCTTGTTCCTGATGCTCGCCTACCGCAACGCAAGCCCCGCCAGCATCGCGCCCTTCGGCTATTTCGCGATCCTGACGGCGTTTGTTTTCGGTTGGGTCTTTTTCGGAGAAGCCCCCATCGACACCCTCTTCCCCGGCGTGATCTTCATCGTCGCCGGGGGAGCGATCGTCATCTGGCGCCAACGCCAGAAATCCGACGACTAGAGCGCCGCCCGCGTCGCAAGGCCCCGCTCGGCGGCCACGCGCGCCGCGACCGAGGCCACGGCGAGATCTTGAAGGCCGACGCCGGTTCCGTCGAAGAGGGTGATCTCGTCGTCCGAGGTCCGGCCCTTGTGGGTGCCGTTGATCACCTCGCCAATGGGCGTGATGTCGGCTTCCTTGATGAGGCCTTGGGCAATCGCGTGCTGCGCCTCGCCGATGGTGACCGACTGGGCCACCTCGTCGGTAAAGACGGTGGCGGCGGCGACGAGATTGGCGTCAACCTCCTGCTTGCCCTTGGTGTCGGTGCCCATGCAGGCGATGTGGGTGCCGGGCTTGATCCACTCGCGCATCATCAGGGGCTCGAAGGCCGAGGTGATGGTGATGATCACATCCGCCTCAGCGCCCAGCTCCTCACGGGTCACCGCCTCGAAGGGCAGACCAAGCTCGGCGGCGACAGCGCCCAGTTTGGGGAGCATATCGGGATGCGGGTTCCAGGCGACGACCTTTTCGAAATCGCGCTGCTCGACGGCAGCGCGGAGCTGGAAGGTCGATTGGTGCCCTGCCCCCACCATGCCGAGAACTTTGGAGTCCGGGCGCGACAGCTGGGCGATCGAGACAGCCGACGAGGCAGCGGTGCGCACGGCGGTCAGGTAGTTGCCGCCGACGAGCGCCTGCAGGCGGCCGGTGTCGGGGTCGAAGAGGAAAACGGTCGACTGGTGGTTGGTCAGACCCTTGGCCATGTTGCCGGGCCAATAGCCGCCGGATTTCACGCCGAGCGATTTGCCCGCCTTGTCGAAGCCCGACTTGAAACCATAAAGCGCATCGGCATAGCCCAGCGCCTCGCGGATCACCGGAAAGTTGCGCGCGTCTCCCCGCGCCATGGCGGCGAAAACATCGCGCACCGCCACGAAGGCATCAGCGCGGCTCACCACCTCTTCACAGGTCTTTTCCGAGACGATCAGCAATCCATCGGTCATCGGCTATCCTTTCTTGGAAAATGCGCCCGACCCTCAAAAAGGGCCGGGCTTCAGTCTTCGGGAGGGATCAGTAGGCTTTGCCGCGGGCCGAGACCGGCCAGACGCTCTCGACCTTGCCGCCGCGCACGCCCACATACCAGTCGTGGACGTTGGCGGTCGGGTCGCAGTGGCCCGGCACCAGCTTGAGCTTTTCGCCGATCTTCAGCGCACCATTCGGATCTTCGATCACGCCATGCTCATCCGAGCATTTGATGTATTTCACATCCGTCCGCCCGTAGACGACCGGCAGGCCACTGTCGATCGACTGGGCCTTCAGGCCCGCATCACAGATCGCCTTGTCGGCCTTGGTGTGGCTCATCACCTGCGTGAGGATGAACATCGCGTTCTCCCACTCGCCTTGGTCGATGCGCTTGCCATCCTTGTCGAGGATGCGGCCATAGTCGGCGTCCATGAAGGCATAGGAGCCGCACTGAAGCTCGTTATAGACGCCCGAGGTCGACTCGAAGTAGTAGGAGCCGGTGCCGCCACCCGAGACAAGCTCGGGCTCGAGGCCGACAGACTTGAGGCCTTGAACCGCGTCTTTCACCATGTCGATGGCGATATCGAGCTTGGCCTTGCGGTCCTCGTATTTGTCCATGTGCTGCATCGCGCCCTGATAGGCTTGGATGCCCGAGAACTTGAGGTTGTCGGCGGCGTCAACCGCACGGGCGATGGCGACCACATCCTGCGTGGTCGAGACACCGCAACGGCCTGCGCCGCAGTCAATCTCGACAAAAACCTCAAGCTCGGTGCCGTGCTTTTTGGCCGCCGCCGAGAGGTCGGCCACGTTGTTCAGATCATCGACGCAGACGATGGTGCGGCAGCCGTATTTCGGCAGACGGGCGAGGCGGTCGATCTTTTGCGGATCGCGCACCTGATTGGAAACAAGGATATCCTTGATGCCGCCACGGGCGAAAACCTCGGCCTCGGAGACCTTCTGGCAGCAAACGCCAATGGCGCCACCAAGTTCCTCCTGAAGTTTGGCCACGTCGACCGATTTGTGCATCTTGCCGTGCACGCGGTGGCGCATCCCGTGATCCTTGGCATAATCGCCCATCTTCTTGATGTTGCGCTCGAGCGCATCGAGATCGAGAACAAGGCAAGGTGTCTGGATATCGGCGGCGTCCATGCCCGGCTTGGCGGGAATGTCGAAACCGACCTCGTAGCTATCGAAATTGGTGGTCATCTCTCGGTCTCCAATCAAACGTTCCAAGGCAGCTTGTCGAGATCGACATTGCCGCCGGTGATGATCACGCCGATCCGCTGACCGGCGAAAAGCTCTTTGTTCTTGAGGATGGTGGCGAGCGGCACGGCGCTCGAGGTTTCCATCACGATCTTCATCCGCTTCCAGATCAGCTTCATCGCCTCGACGATTTCCTCTTCCGAGGCGGTGAGGATGTCGGTGACGTGGTTCTGGACATAGTGCCAGGTGTTTTCCTTGAGCGGCACCTTGAGGCCATCGGCCACAGTCTCGGGCGCATCATCAGCGATGATGTAGCCCGCTTTGAAGCTGCGAAAGGCGTCGTCGGCCTGCTCGGGCTCGGCGGCATAGATCTTCACCTGCGGCGCGATGGTCGAGAGCGTGAGACAAGTGCCTGAGACCATGCCGCCGCCGCCGATGGGCGCGACGACCGAAGTGAGGCCCTCGACCTGCTCCATCAGTTCCCGCGAGCAGGTGGCTTGCCCGGTGATCACGCGCAGATCGTTGTAGGGGTGGACAAACTCGGCGCCAGTTTCAGCGACGACCTCGGCAAAGACCGCCTCGCGCGACGAGGTCGAGGGCTCGCATTCCACCACCCGACCGCCATAGCCGCGCACGGCATCCTTTTTGGCCTGTGGCGCTGTGCGCGGCATGACCACGGTGCAGGGAATGCCCCGACGACCGGCGGCATAGGAAAGGCAGGTGCCGTGGTTGCCCGAAGAATGGGTCGCCACGCCCTTGGCGGCTTGCTCATCCGTCAGGCCAAAGACAGCGTTCGACGCGCCACGAGCCTTGAAGGCGCCGGCCTTCTGGAAGTTCTCGCATTTGAAGAACAGCTCGGCGCCCACGAGGTTGTTGATATAGCTCGAGGTCAGAACCGGCGTGCGGTGGATATGGGGCGCGATCCGCTCGTGGGCGGCGATCACATCGTCATAGGTGGGAAAATCGGTCATGGCACCCTCAGGCAGCAGATTTGACAGCATCAGCCCGCGACTTGCGGAAATAGTCCTGCGCCGCGGCAACGCCGCTGCCCAGTGTAATCGGATAGTCGAGATCGGCCATGGCCATTTCGATGGTGGCAAGGCCCGACAGAACCATGACCTCGGTCAGCATCCCCAGATGGCCAATGCGGAAGGCTTTGCCCTTCATCTGGCCGAGGCCAACGCCGAAGGACACGCCATAGGCATGGAAGGCGTGATCGGAGATCGGGCGACTTGGCAACGAGCTTGAGGCCCCAAGCGGCGACCGCACGGCGCACGCCCTCGGCCAGACGGTGATGGCGGGCGTAAACATTCTCGAGCCCCTCTTCGAAGAGCATATCGAGGCTTTCCTTCAGGCCAAAGATCAGCTGCAGCGGCGGGGTATAGGGGAAGCCGCCCGAGGCATTGGCTTTCATCATGTCGCGGAAATCAAAGAAGGTGCGCGGCAGCTTGGCGGTTTCCATCGCGGCGAGCGCCTTGGGGCTGACCGCAAGGATCGCCATGCCGGTGGTCAACATAAAGCCCTTCTGCGAGCCGGAAACGCAGATATCGACGCCCCAGTCGTCCATCTTGAAGGGGACGGACGCGAGCGAGGAGACCGCATCGACCATCAGAAGCGCGGGGTGGCCCGCGGCATTCATGGCGCGGCAGACGGCGCCGATATCGGACAGAACGCCGGTCGCAGTCTCGTTATGCGTGACCATGACCGATTTGATGGCGTGCGTGGTGTCGGCCTTGAGAACCTTTTCAAACTCGGCCGCCGGCGCGCCGGTGCCCCAGTCGCATTCGATGATCTGAACATCGAGACCGTGGCGCTGGCAGAGGTCGATCCAGCGGTGCGAGAACATCCCGTAGCGCGCGATCAAAACCTTGTCGCCCGGCGAGAGCGTGTTGGAGACAGCCGCCTCCCAGCCACCGGTGCCCGAGGCAGGGAAGGTGATGATCTGGCCGTCCTTGGTGCCGAAGACCTTCTTCGACTGTTCGAGCACAGGGCGCAGCGTCTCGACAAAATCCGGCGCGCGGTGGTCGCGGGTCTGGATCATCATCGCGCGGCGCAGGCGGTCGGGGATATTGGTCGGGCCGGGGATGAAAACCGGGTTCTGATCGGACATGGGGGCGGTCTCCTAGCGTGAGTGGTGCTGCATCATTGCGCGGCGTGCCCGATCATGCAATTTTTTCAAAAACATTTTTCAAAATAGTAATTTGCATCTTATCAATTTGTTTTTATTACCGTTTTATGTTTTCAACTCAAACGGTATACAATTGTATTGAAAATATTTTTCATTTCTCTAGGCTCGCTCCGTCCGGTTCTGGAGATACACCCCATGCAAACCCGCAGCCGTGGCCGCCCGAAATCGGCCTTCACCGAAGCCACTACCTCGACCATGCAGGCGCTCGACCGCGCGCTGGCGGTTCTGACCCATCTGGCGCAGTCCGAAGGCGCGACGCTCAGCGATATTTCCGCCGCTCTCGATATCCCCGCCCCGACGACCCACCGTATTCTCACCACCCTTCAGGGGCGCGGCTATGCGACGATGAACGAGGCAAGCCAAACGTGGTCGGTCGGGATCGAGGCCTACCGGACCGGCGCAAGCTATCTCAAGCGGACCAACCTTCTCGATGTCTCGCGCCCCGTCATGCGGAGGCTGATGGAGCAGACCGGCGAAACCGCCAACCTCGCGGTGCAGGACGGAACCGAGGTGGTATTTGTGGGTCAGGTCGAGACGCTCAACCCGATCCGCGCCTTCTTCAACCCCGGCACCCGCACCGCAATGCACGCCTCCGGTACCGGCAAAGCGATCCTCGCCTCGCTGGATCCCGCCCGTTTGCGCAGCCTCCTCGGACGCGCCGAACTGACGCCCTTCACCGACCGGACCCTCTCCAGCACGGCCGCCCTCGAGGCCGATCTTGATGTCACCCGCGACCGCGGCTGGTCTTTCGACCGCGAAGAGCGTTTCGGGGGCATGTCCTGCATCGGCGCGGCAATCCGCGATGCCCGCGGCGAGGTTGTAGCGGGGGTGTCGATTTCCGGCCCCTCGATCCGCTTTTCCGAGGGCCGGATCGAGGCCTTCGGGCGGCTCGTGGCCGAGGCGGCGTCAGAGATCAGCCGGGGCATCGGCGGCGCGGGCTAGGCCCACCAACCCGTTATTTTGATTGGCAAACGGGCAGAGAAGCCGCAGACTGGCGCTAGCCTTCAGCCAAGTTTCGGGGTCAGCAATGACCATCACACAATCGCCTTTGCTCGATCACTGCCCGCCCACCCTTCCGGCGGCGGCCTATTACGATGCCGACTGGTTTGCCCGCGAACAGCGCGGGATCTGGCAACGCGAATGGGTCTATGCGGGCCGCCTCAGCGATCTGCCGAAGGGCAAGATGCGCCCCCTAACTGTGGGCGGCGCGGGAGTGATCCTCTGCCGCTCGCCCGAGGGCGATGTGACGGCCTATCATAACACCTGCCGCCATCGTGGCTCCGAGCTCTGCCGCGCCGAACAGCCCTTGGGCAAAACGATCCGCTGCCCCTATCAC
>RFZI01000010.1 GCA_009920775.1 Paracoccaceae bacterium
GCCGCGTTCGGAGGATGGCTCGGATGCCACGCCGCCGAGTGACGGCACTTCGGTGACGGCAGTGCCCAAGGCGAGCAAACGCAAGCCCAAGGCGCCCGATAGCGGTTTGAACCCCGAACCGACTGCATGAGTTCCGAGAAATCGAACGACTGGAACCCCGAAACCTATGCAAGGTTTCGGGGTTTGCGTTTGCGCCCTGCGCTTGACCTTATGATGCAGATCGGCACGCCTTGCGCTGGGCCGGTATTTGATCTTGGCTGCGGCGATGGCGCGGTTGCAGGGGCGCTGCGATCCCGGTTCCCAAAACGCGAGATTTTCGGGGTCGACAGTTCGGCTGCCATGCTTGCCAAGGCGCGCGGGTATGACCGTGTGATCGAGGCCGATATCGCCAGCTGGGCGCCCGAAACGCCTCCCGCCGTGATCTATTCCAACGCTGCGCTGCACTGGCTGCCTGACCACGAAACGCTGATGCCTCGCCTTGCCCGCCTCTTGCCCGAGAACGGTGTTCTGGCGGTGCAGATGCCGCGCCAGCAGATGGCCCCGAGCCATGCGGCGCTGCGCGAGGTTTCTGCGGCGCTCTTTCCCGACCGGTTCGACTATTCGGACTGGCAACCGCAAGTGGCCGCTCCCGAAGTCTACGCCAGAATGCTTGCGCCCTTCGGAACGGTTTCCGTCTGGCAGAGCGAATACCTGCAACGTCTGCCTGCCGCGCATGGCGCCCATCCGGTGCGCCTTTTCACCGAGTCGACCGCGATGCGGCCGATCACCGAGAAACTCGACCCTTCCGAGGCTGCCCGTTTCATCGCGGCCTATGAAGACGCTCTTGCATTGGATTATCCTGCCGAGGCGGATGGCTCGGTTCTCTTCCCCTTCCGCCGCCTGTTCTTTGTTCTGACCCGATAGGAGCGCCTATGGCCGGTTTAGTCGCCTCTGACTACACCGCAACGATCACCTTTCTAGGCTTTGTTCCGCGCCGCGAGGGGGCCGAGATCGAGGCCGAGGCGGTGCGCGAGATGCCCCTGACGCTCGCAGGCTTCGACAAGGAATTCCACGCGGGTGTCACCCGCCCCTCCTGCTCGCGCGTGGCGAATATCCATCCCGAGGGGACCGAGATCCGCAACAGCCGCCAGATGAGCATTCTCAGCGAAGAAGAGATATCGGAAATCGCCGAGGAGATGGGCCTGCCGCACCTCGATCCCTTGTGGCTTGGGGCTTCGATCGTTCTTAAGGGCATTCCCGATTTCTCGCACGTCCCGCCCGCCTCGCGGCTCCTGTCGGCGTCGGGCGTGACCATCGCCGTCGATGTCGAAAACGGCCCGTGCAATTATCCCGCCAAGACAATCGACACCGTTCAGCCGGGCTTTGGGAAGGCCTTCAAGCCGGCGGCAAAGGGAAGGCGTGGCGTGACGGCTTCGGTCGAGCGCGGCGGTGCCTTGCGAGTCGGGGATGAACTCAAGCTCTTTGTGCCCGATCAGCGCGGCTGGTTGGGCTGAGACTTCATAGAAGTTTCCTATCCGCGACATCACCCCTGCAGGCCGCCGATTCCGGCGTCGATAATGTCGGAAATGCAATTTTGTCGCAGGTCCGTGCGCGGTATTCCGATGTCGACGCAATGCCCCCGCATTGCCCCAACGTGGAAGGTCAACATGAGCTACAAGTCCGATATCGAAATCGCCCGCGAAGCCAAGAAACGCCCCATTCAGGAAATCGGTGCCAAGCTGGGCATCGGCTCGGACGATCTTCTTCCCTATGGCCACGACAAGGCCAAAGTCAGCCAGTCGTTCATCGACTCGGTGCAGGATCGCCCCAACGGCAAGTTGATCCTCGTGACCGCGATTAACCCGACCCCTGCGGGCGAGGGCAAGACCACGACGACTGTGGGCCTCGGCGATGGCCTCAACCGCATCGGCAAGAAAGCGGCGATCTGTATCCGCGAAGCCTCGCTCGGGCCGAACTTTGGTATGAAGGGCGGCGCGGCTGGTGGCGGCTATGCCCAGATCGTGCCGATGGAGGAGATGAACCTCCACTTCACCGGCGACTTCCACGCCATTACCTCGGCCCACAACCTTCTGGCCGCGATGATCGACAACCATATCTATTGGGGCAACGAGCTTGGCATCGACGACCGCCGCGTTGTCTGGCGCCGTGTGGTCGACATGAACGACCGCGCCCTGCGCGATATCGTGACCTCGCTTGGCGGTGTCTCGAACGGCTCGCCGCGTCAGACCGGCTTTGACATCACCGTGGCCTCCGAGGTCATGGCGATCCTCTGCCTCGCCAAGAACCTTGCCGACCTGCAAAAGCGCCTTGGCGATATGATCGTGGCCTACCGCCGCGACAAGTCGCCGGTCTATTGCCGCGACATCAAGGCCGACGGCGCGATGACCGTCCTTCTCAAGGACGCAATGCAGCCCAACCTCGTGCAGACGCTCGAGAACAACCCGGCCTTCGTCCACGGCGGCCCCTTCGCCAACATCGCCCACGGCTGTAACTCGGTGACCGCCACCACGACCGCGCTCAAGATCGCGGATTATGTGGTGACCGAAGCCGGTTTCGGTGCCGACCTCGGCGCCGAGAAGTTCATGAACATCAAGTGCCGCAAGGCGGGCCTTGCCCCCGACGCGGTGGTGATCGTCGCCACCGTGCGTGCCATGAAGATGAACGGCGGCGTCGCTAAGGCCGATCTTGGTGCGGAGAACGTGGACGCCGTAAAGAAGGGCTGCCCCAACCTCGGCCGGCACATCGCCAACGTGAAGAGCTTTGGCGTGCCGGTCGTCGTCGGCATCAACCACTTTGTCTCGGATACTGACGCCGAGGTGCAGGCGGTGAAGGACTACGTCAAGGCGCAGGGCGCCGAGGCGATCCTCTGCAAGCACTGGGCTAAGGGTTCGGAAGGGATCGAGGAACTGGCGCATAAGGTCGTTCAGCTGGCCGAGAGTGGGTCGGCCAATTTCGCCCCCCTATATCCCGACGAGATGCCGCTCTTCCAGAAGGTCGAGACTATCGCCAAGCGCATCTATCACGCCGATGAAGTCATCGCAGACAAATCGGTCCGCGAGCAGCTCAAGGCTTGGGAAGAGGCTGGCTATGGCAACCTGCCTGTCTGCATGGCCAAGACGCAGTACAGCTTCTCGACCGACCCCAACCTGCGCGGCGCGCCGACCGGTCACTCTGTGCCGATCCGCGAAGTGCGCCTCTCGGCAGGCGCGGGTTTCGTCGTGGTGATCTGCGGCGAGATCATGACCATGCCGGGCTTGCCCAAGGTACCGAGCGCGGAAACGATCCGTCTCAACGAAGGTGGGCAGATCGAGGGCCTGTTCTAAACTATCAAGCCCCGGCGGATAATCGCCGCCGGGGCTTGCGCTTGGGGTTTGGCTTTGTTCAAAGGAGAGCTACTCCCACAAAGCGACGAGACCGATGCCTGAAGATCCGAGCCAGTTGAAGACCATGATCGACCTCAGGGCCGAGATAGACGCAACTGACAGATCGCTGGTGAAGCTATTGGCCCATCGTGCTGCGCTTATTGATCGTGCGATCGAGCTCAAACCGGGCGAAGGGATGCCCGCACGGATCGAGGCGCGGGTTGAAGAGGTGGTTGGCAAGGTTCGTGCCAATGCCCTCGGCGAAGGTCTTGACCCGGAGTTGGTCGAAGCCCTTTGGCGCCGTCTCATCGACTGGTCGATTGCGCGTGAGGAAAAGGTGCTGGGCACCGAAACGTAGGAGAAATTGGAATGACCGCAAAACTGATTGACGGCAAAGCCTTCGCGGCCACTGTCCGAGCCAAGGTTGCCGCCCATGTGGCGCAGATCAAGGAAGAGAACGGGATCACCCCGGGTCTTGTGGTTGTTCTTGTCGGGGAAGATCCGGCCAGTCAGGTCTATGTGCGATCGAAGGGCAAGCAGACCGTCGAAGTGGGCATGAATTCCTACGAACACAAACTTGCGGCCGACACGTCGGAGGCTGACCTGCTGGCGCTGATCGACCGGCTCAACAAAGATCCCGAGGTTCACGGTATTCTGGTGCAGCTTCCTCTGCCCAAGCATCTCGATTCCGATCTGGTGATCAATTCGATCAATCCGGCCAAGGATGTGGACGGCTTCCATATCTCGAACGTGGGCCTTCTGGGCACCGGCCAGAAATCCATGGTGCCTTGCACGCCGCTTGGCTGCCTGATGATGCTGCGCGACTATCACGGCAGCCTGTCGGGCATGAATGCCGTGGTGATCGGCCGCTCTAACATCGTCGGTAAGCCGATGGCCAATCTGCTTTTGGGCGACAGTTGCACCGTCACCATCGCCCATAGCCGTACCAAGGATCTGCCCTCGGTCGTTCGTCAGGCGGATATCGTCGTGGCGGCGGTCGGGCGCCCCGAAATGGTTACCGGCGACTGGATCAAGCCCGGTGCCACGGTGATCGACGTGGGCATCAACCGGATCGAGCGCGACGGTAAAACCGTTCTGGTAGGGGATTGCGAATTCGACAGCTGCGAGGCGGTCGCCGGGGCCATCACACCGGTTCCGGGCGGCGTGGGGCCGATGACCATCGCCTGCCTTCTCGCCAATACTCTGACGGCCTGCTGCCGTGCACACGGCCTGCGCGAGCCCGAGGGGCTGACCGCCTAGAACAGCCGTAGTTCGCAAGAAATTGATGGCATACCTTTCGAAGAACGGCTTTCTTGTAGCCAAACCATTGATTACATTGTCGGTATGTCGAGCACAATTTCAGTTGGCAGGGCGTTCTATCTAGGCAGCAGACCCATCAAGTTTGGGTCTGTCGCAACTGCGGTCCTGCTTGGGTATGTTGGTCCTTTCGGATCGACCGATGCCTTTGGCCAGATCCTCTCAACGGTCTTCTGGGCTTTGGTGATTGTCGCCTCCATTGGATCTATCGGCGCCCTAAGGCATCTGGTGACATCGCGGACGACCGGTTGGAGCGACTTGCAGCGCGAACTTCTTTTGCTCTGCATTTTTATCGTGGTCTTTACGCCGCAGCTGCAACTTCTGCTTTGGCTTTTCGATCGCAGCCGCAGCCTGAACGTTGCCGAGATTCTCGAGCTTGGCGCACAGGTAGGGGTCATCTCGCTGTGGATCGCGGCGATGCGGTATGTGCTTTTGGTGTGGAGGAAAGAGGCTGCTCCCGAGGCGGAACAGCCCTCGCAGCCACGCCTTCTCCAACGGCTCGAGGGCATTGGCGATGCTGAAGTTCTCCGGCTTTCGGCGGAGGATCACTATACGGTGGTAGTCCTGTCCGACGGGTCGACCCAGCGGATCCTTTTGCGCCTCTCAGATGGCATCGCCGAGATGGACGGGGTGGAAGGGTATGTCACCCATCGGTCCCACTGGGTCGCGGCGTCGGCGGTAGCGGGAACGCGGCGCGAAAAGGGGCGGGTGTTTCTCAGCCTGACCAATGGCGACGAGGTGCCGGTGAGCCGCGGCTATCAATCCGCGCTCAAGAGCGCCGGACTCCTCACCTGAGCGGTCAGAGTGGCGTCGGAATGGCTCTGGTGCCGGTCAAGACGGCAATTGCCGGCCTCTTGAGAAGCTCGGCAAAGATAGGATCGGTCGAGGAAAGGCCGCCCGTATAGGTTCCATAGGCAGGTAGGATCAGGCGGCTGCGAAGCCGCGCGAGCCAGAGCCGCTCGGCCTCGCCCAGCGAATCTTGCGCGGCAAGGTCGTCGAAGCTGTCGCCAAGGCAAATCACCTGCCGGGCATCGGTTGCGAGGATATCTGCCTCGAGTCGCGCGAGCGTCTCGCGGGCTTCGTAGGGCGGGAGAAGCCCGCCGCCGCGCCGGGCGATACGGTCGGACTTGCCAAGATGCAGATCGGAGACGCAAAGCGCCTCTTCGCCCGGAATATGCAGCGCACCGCTGGGAAGGGCGCGCAGGGCCGTGTCGCAAAGGGAGAAGGCGTGGGCGGTCATGCTATCGTCCTGCCGTGGAATGCCCGCCCGCGCAAGGCTCAGAGCCCGTCGAGACCGGCTTCGGCCATGAGGGCGGCGGCTTCTTGCGCCACGAGCCTCTCGCGCCCTTCGCCGACAATCGGCACCTTGCCCACCTCGAGAAGCATCGGCGCGGCCAAGGGCGAGACACGCTCGAGCCGAACATGGTCAATCCGCCCTTCGGTGCGGGCGAGGAATTCCTCGATCCGCCCGAAATCGACAAGGCCGCGCATGGCCTCGGTTTCGGTGATCCGCATCAAGAGGTGATCGGGGTCATACTTGCGGAGCGTGTCGTAGAGGATGTCCGACGAAAACGTGGCCTGCCGCCCCGATTTGCGAGCCTGCGGCAGGTTGCGCTCGATGAGGCCGGCGATGGTGGCAGAACCCCGGAAGGTCCGCTTCATCACGGCATTGCCCTTGAGCCAGTCGTCAAGGCCCTCGCGCAGGCCCTTGTCCTGCAAGAGGGGCGCGGGGTCTTGGACCTCATCCAAGCCCCAGATCAGCGTGGCATAGTCGGTGGCGACAAAGCCCAAAGGATTGAGCCCTGCGGTCTCCATCCGGCGGGTGAGGAGCAAGCCGAGCGTCTGATGGGCATTGCGGCCCGCGAAGCCGTAAAAACAGGTGTGGGCGAGGCCGTCATGCGGGAAACTCTCGACCAGCACGCGGTCGCGCGAGGGCAGGTGCGAGACCTCGCGCTGAAGCGAGAGCCACGCGGCGGTGTGATCGGGCAGGGCGGGCCATGTCTCTTGGCCGAACATCCCGAGGATGCGGCTCGAAAGCTGGGTCGAGGTCGAGAACTTGGTGCCTTGGAAAACAGCGACGCGAGGCTTCTTGGCGGCCGAGCGACTGACCTCGACGGTCATCTCCTTCAGCCCCTCATAGCGCACGATCTGCCCGCCGATCAGGAAGGTATCGCCCGCCGACAGGGTCGCGGCGAAGGATTCCTCGACCTCGCCCAAGGGCTTGCCCGCGCCCCGCAAGCGGACCTTGAGCGTGTCAGTATCCTGAATGGTGCCGATGTTCATACGGATACGCTGGGCGGCGCGGGGGTCGCGCAGCTGCCAGAGGCCATCGGGGCGCTTGATGAGCCTTTGCCAGCGGTCATAGGCCCGAAGCGCATAGCCGCCGGTCGCGCAGAAATCCAAACAATCGTCGAAAGCCGCACGGGAAAGCCCCGCGTAGGCACCAACGCTGCAGACCTCTTGGAACAGCTCCCGTTCATCAAACGGCCCTGCGCAGGCGCGGATCAGGATGTGCTGGCACAAGACGTCGAGCGGGCCCGGCCCGCGTGGATCGCCGTCAAGGTCATGCGCCTTGGCCGCCTCGAGCGCCGCCACGCATTCGACCACCTCGAAGCGGTTGGCAGGCACGAGGAGCGCCTTGGAGGGCGCATTGTAGCGGTGATTGGCGCGGCCGATGCGCTGGATCAGGCGTTTGACGTTCTTCGGGGCGCCGACCTGAATCACAAGGTCCACATCGCCCCAGTCAATCCCGAGATCAAGGCTGCCGGTGCAGACCACGGCGCGAAGCTGCCCTTCAGTCATCGCCTTTTCCACCGCGTCGCGCTGTTCGCGCGAGAGGCTGCCGTGATGGATACCGATGGGCAGATCCTCGGTGTTGGCGAGCCAGAGGTGGTGGAAGAAGATCTCGGCCTGTGCGCGGGTGTTGTGGAAGATGAGCGTCGTGCGGTGGCGCTTTACCTCTTCAAGGATCTCGCCAATCGCATAGCGCCCGCCGCCGCCCGACCAAGGCGGCGGCGCCTCGGTGCGGAGCATGGCGATATCGGGATCGGGGCCGGGATCGGCCAGAAGAACGGGGCAGGGCGCCCCGCCGTGGGCCATGAGGGCGGCAAGGGCAGGCGGGTCTTCGACGGTGGCCGAGAGCCCCACGCGCCGCAGGCCCGGCGCCATGGCCTCAAGCCGCGACAGCCCCAGCATCAACTGATCGCCCCGTTTGCTTTCGGCAAGGGCGTGAATCTCGTCGATAATCACGCGGCTCAGGCCCGCGAACATCCGAGGCGCATCCTCGTAGGAGGTGAGAAGCGCGAGCGACTCGGGCGTTGTCAGAAGGATATGGGGCGGGTCGACCCTCTGGCGTTTCTTGCGGGTGGCGCTGGTGTCGCCAGTCCGGTCCTCGACGCGGATCGGCAAGTTCATCTCGCTGATCGGCACGAGGAGGTTGCGGCGGATGTCCGAGGCGAGGGCCTTGAGGGGCGAGATATAAAGCGTGTGCAGCCCCTCGCGGGGCGCCTCGGCCAGCTCGGCCAATGTTGGCAGGAACCCTGCCAGCGTCTTGCCGCCCCCCGTGGGCGCAATGAGCATGAGCGCGGGCTCTCCCGCGCGGGTCAGCATCTCCTTTTGATGCGGATGCACCTGCCAGCCGCGGGAGGCGAACCAATCGGTGAAGGCGGAGGGCAGGGTTGTCATGCCCCCAAGCTGACGCATGGGGCGGCGGAATCAAGCCCCCAGACTAGACAGGCGGCGGCAAGCCGATAGAAGAGGGGGCATGAGCCGCAAGACTGACATCCCCGCCTTGGCCGAGGCGCTGAAATCCGGCGACCGGCGTGCGCTTGCGCGGGCGATCACGCTTGTCGAAAGCGGCCGCGCCGACCACCGCGCCGAAGCGCTCGCGCTGATCGAGGCGCTGGGCAATGGGCGCGAGGCGCTCAGGATCGGCCTTTCGGGCACGCCGGGGGTTGGCAAATCGACCTTCATCGAAGCCTTCGGCCTGATGCTCACGGGCCTTGGCCTTCGGGTCGCGGTTCTGGCGGTCGATCCCTCTTCGGCCCGCTCGGGCGGCTCGATCCTCGGCGACAAGACCCGCATGGAGCGCCTCAGCCGCGATCCAAACGCCTTTATCCGACCCTCGCCCTCGCAATCGCACCTTGGCGGCGTCGCGCGACGCACCCGCGAGGCGATCAGCCTTTGCGAGGCCGCAGGCTATGACGTGATCCTGATTGAGACCGTGGGTGTCGGCCAATCCGAGACGATGGTCGCCGAAATGTGCGATCTTTTCGTTCTGCTCATCGCGCCTGCGGGGGGCGACGAGTTGCAGGGCGTCAAACGCGGGATCATGGAAATCGCCGACCTGATCCTCGTCAACAAGGCCGATGGCGAGCTGAAAGCGCAGGCGAGACGTACCTGCGCCGACTATGGCGGCGCGCTGCGGCTCTTGCGGAAACGGCCACAAGACCCCGAGGGCTTTCCTAAGGCCATGACGGTCTCGGCGGTTGAGACCACGGGCCTCGAGCAGGCATGGGCCGAGATGCAGGCGCTGTCTGGCTGGCGCAAGGCGCAGGGCCACTATGCGACGCGGCGCAAGGCGCAGGCGCTTTATTGGTTCCATGAGGAAGTCCGTCTGCAACTCATGGCGCGTCTGGCCGCCGACACGGGGCTTGCCGCCGATCTTGCCCGCGCTGAAGAGGCCGTAACGCTCGGGGAACAGTCGCCGGCTTCCGCAGCGGCGCGCGTTTTGGCGCGTTTTGGAAAGTCCGAGCTGTGAGCGAGTGCGGCGAGAGGGTGTTCGATGGCAAACGCCTGCGCCTCACCCACTTCAACGGCGGAAATAGACGCGCCATTCTGACCTTCGACTTTCTCCGCAAAGATCGCGAGGGGTTCGGCGAAATCAGTCCGTCAAACAGTTTGCGGCGGTGGGGGTGGGATCAGATCTCGCTGCGGAGCGCCCGCAATGACTGGTTTATCAACAGCGAAACCGAGGCGATGGAAAATGCGCTGGCCACAGCCTGCGCAAGATTTGAAACGGTCGCCGCGATCGGGTTTTCGATGGGCGGCTATGGCGCCTTGCGTTTTGCCAAGAGCGCCGGAGCAAGCCGCGTGATCGCTATCTCGCCGCAGGTCTCGATCCACCCTCGAGTTGTTCCGTGGGACAAGCGGTATCACAAGAATGCAGCCGAGTTCGAGCCACGCCTCGGCGCGCTTGGTTCGCGCGCCGCAAGCCACATCGAGGGGATGATCGTTTTCGATCCCTTTGTGCCCTTTGATCGCCGCCATGCGCGTCGGATCTCCGAGCTTTATCCCCGTCTCCGCCCCGTCGCTCTGCCGTTTGGAGGCCATCCGGCTTCCGGCGTCCTAAGGGCGGCAGGCCGCGCCGGGCTCTTGATGGAGATGCTCGCTCGCGACGGTGGCCCCGGGTTGCATGATCTGCGGAACACCTATCGGACGATCCGTCGAGGCGAACCTACCTATCTCATTTCGCTTGCCCGGCACGCTTTGCACCGTCATACGCGGGTGGCGGACTGGGCTCTGAGCCGCCTCGAGGAAATGGACACAGATGGCGGATCGAACCCGCTTGACGCCGGACAGGAATCCTCTTAGGACGCCCAGACTGAATTCGCGGCCCTGCGATCCATGCAGGGCCCTTGCCGTTTGACAGGGCCCCCCGATCTGGGGCTGGGCCCAAAAGACAAGGATACGAGATATGTCGCGCCGCTGCGATCTGACCGGAAAAGGGCCGATGTCTGGCAACAACGTCAGCCACGCCAACAACAAGACCCGCCGCCGCTTCCTGCCGAACCTGCAGGACGTGTCGATGCAGTCCGACATCCTGGGCCGCTCTTTCAAGTTCCGCGTGTCCTCGGCTGCGCTGCGCACTGTCGACCACCGCGGTGGCCTTGATGCGTTCATGGCCAAGGCCAAGGACGAAGAGCTTTCGGCCGAGGCGCTGAAGGTCAAGAAAGAGATCCTCAAGGCTCAGGCTGCCGCCTGATCCTGAGTTGATCACATCGCTTTGAGCCCGGCCTACGGCCGGGCTTTTGCGTTTGGGGGCGGCGTTATGGCGCTTTCCTGTCCTTGGGCGACATGGTAGGCGCCGACCGAGATGACCCGACTTCGTTCCGCCCTTTCGGTTCTGTTCGCGGCCCTGCTGATCCTCACGTTCCAGCAGATGGCGGCGGCGCGCGGCATGGCGCAAGCCGTGGACGAGGCGGTGCTCTGCCTCGGTGGCGTGCAGGTTACCGTGCCCATCGATGCCTCGGGCATGCCGGTCGAGCCAAACCATTTTTGCCCGGACTGCATCACCCATGTTGTGATCGATTCGGGCCGCAACGATTTCGGAGTGGTTGCCGGCGGCTTGGTCTCAACCGTCTATCAGGCGGATGCCGCGTTCTTTGTCTTGGCCTCTGGGCCGCAAACCCTGCGTGCAAGGGGGCCTCCATCCTTCGTCTGACCTTCGCACTGAAACCCAGACAACAGGATAGAAAATGACCCTCAAATCCGTCTTTGCGGCCATCGCCGCTTCCCTACTCTTTGCCATGCCCGTTTCGGCCGGCGAGATGATGATCCACCACACCTACGCCATCTCGAATTCGCCGATGGCGGGGGCCGCTTTCATGGTCGTCCACAATATGACAGGTGAGGAAGATCGCCTGCTCGATGTCCGTTCAGACGCCGCCCAGCGCGTCGAGCTTCACACCCATATTGCCGGCGAAGACGGCGTCATGAAGATGGTCCATGTCGAGGAAGGCTTTGCCATCCCGGCTGACGGTGAGGTTATGCTCGAGCGCGGCGGCAATCACGTCATGTTCATGGGCCTCAACGGCGCATGGAAAGATGGCGACGTAATCGCCCTGACGCTTGTTTTCGAAAAGGCGGGTGAAATCACGATCGAGATCATCGTGGGCGATGCACCGACAGATGGCATGATGGATCACGGTTCGATGGACCATTCGGCCATGGATCATTCCATGATGGGTGGAGACAGTTCGGCCGTTCCCAGCAATTGATTGATCAGAGCGGCGGCTTCAGCTTTTGGGGCCGCCGCACTATGCCTTGCACATCGCCTCTGCCATCGAGACAAAGTTGCGATACCGTTCCCAGAATGCCTCGCTGGCCGAAGAGTCCGACATTCTCGTCGATTGCGCCTTTTCGGGATCAGCAAAGAATTCGGCAGCGCGCGCTTGATCCGACCCGCCAAGCGTTTGGTTCGCGGCCGCCTGCACACAAGAACAAAGCGCCCCACTTGCGCCCGAACGACCTGCCGAGATGCAAGCGCTGCCTATGGGGCCGCTGGCCGAGCCGCTGATGCGTCCGCCCGAGCTTCCACAAGAGCCTAGGGCCATCAAAACGGCCACTGCCATTATCCAACGCATCTGAAACCTGCTCTTTTCCGCGCGGCCCATGCGGAGTTCTTCCTGTCGCGGGCCCGATTTGCTTCGCGCCGATTATGCCCAGTGGACGGCCTTCATGCAAACCAAAGCTCGTCAGGCGCCAAGGGGGCGGAATATGGCAGCAGACCTTTGGCAAACAATGTTTCCCTTTTCTGAAAGAGAGGCTTAGCATTTGCAGGCATTATTACAGGGGACAGGCAGCTGACCTCCTACAGTTTTGGAAAATTCGATTTTTTGCCGGACGAGCGCCGGTTGAAAAAGGCGGGCAAGGAAATACCCCTTGGTGCGCGGGCGTTCGATCTTTTGATCTTTCTCGTCGAGAATCGGCACCGCGTCGTGACCAAGGCCGAAATGCTCGATGCGGTTTGGCCAGACATTGCGGTTGAGGAAAGCAATCTGACGGTTCAGGTCTCGGCGCTGCGAAAGGTGCTTGGGGCCGATGCTTTGGCAACGATCCCGGGGCGGGGCTATCAGTTTGTGCTGGCGGAGAGCGCAGCTAAGGCAAAGGGACCGGATTCCAAATCGAAGCCGGGGTCAAGCATCCTCGTCCTGCCCTTTGCCAATACGTCGAACGACCCGGATCAGGAGTATTTCTCCGACGGGATCTCAGAAGATATCATCACCGATCTGTGCAAGGTGCGCGCCCTTTCGGTTATCGCCCGCAACACCGCCTTCACCTTCAAGGGACGGGCGGTCGATGTGGCCGAGATCGCGGGGCGGCTGGGGGTTTCCCATGTCGTTGAGGGCAGCGTTCGCAAGGCTGGCAACAGGTTGCGGATCAATGCCCAACTGGTCGACGGCGCGACCGGCCATCCGGTGTGGGCGGACCGCTATGATCGTGATCTGACCGATATCTTCGCGCTTCAGGACGAAATCACAGAGGCCATCGTCGCGGCTCTCAAAGTGCGGCTGGTACCGGACGAACGCGCGGCGATCCTTGCGCGGCCCACAGACCACCCCAAGGCCTATGAGAACTATCTACAGGCGCGGTATCACAGAGCGCAATTGGGCGTGCCAAATATTCAGATTGCCGCCCGGCTTGCGCAACAGGCTCTCGAAATTGACCCGAAGCTTGATCTTGCATGGGCGCTTCTGTCCCACACTCAAGCCCAGCTTTATCTGCTTGGTTTGACGTCTGATAACGGGCTGGCCGCCGCTGAACGTGCGCTTGCTCTCAGTCCCAATCTCGTAGAAGCGCTCGCGGCGAAAGGTCGGGTTTTGATTGGGCTAGGACGACTTGAGGAAGCGGTGGCGATTCTCGAGCGTGGGCTGGTCCGTGCGCCCGAGCCGCTTGAAGTGTTGCCCTATTATGCGCGCGCCCTGATGCGGATGGAGCGCTTCGAGGATGCCGCGGCGGCATACGAACGAATTTGCGATCTTGACCCGGAATATATCTGGCCGGCGATGTTTCTGGAGACTTGCTATAAGGCCGCTGGTCGCCCCGAAAAGGCACAGCAGGCCCTTCGCGAAGCACTTGTTCGGGCCGATCGCGCTCTGGATCGAAATCCAGCGGATGCCTACTCTATGATGTCCAAGTTTCTGTGCCACGCCCGGTTGGGCGAGGCCGAGCAGGCCAAGCACTTTGCCAATCAAGTCAAAGCAATGTCGCCTGACGATCCCATGGTCGATTACAACATCGGTTGCGCTTTGGCCCTCCTAGGAGAGACTGAGACCGCGCTGAATTTCCTTGAACAGGGTTTGAAGCGGGCCAATTCCGTCGAATTCGTGAAAGTGCTCAAGCAGGATGTTGACCTCGATTCATTGCGCCGCGAGCCTCGTTTCCAGAAGATTGTCTCAGAGGTTGAAGCGCGGGCTCTGGCATCCTCAGCAAAGTGAACCTAGTCGGCAGTCCGACAATTTGCAGGATTTAGGATCGTTTTAGACAGCTTTCGGATCGCTTAAGTACGCTTTCCCGCCTTCCTGACAAAGTGGCTTCATCAACAGCCACACCGACAGGCATCAGGAAGGAAACGCCATGACCCACATCTCCACTCAGCCGCAAAACCTCACCATCGTCCCGGTTCAAACGTCTGGCCTGAAAAAGCTCGCAAGCGCCGTTCTGCGGATCTTCCGGTCGCGCGCCGATGTCGAGTTGGACATCAATCACTCCAGCGATCACAACCTGCGCGACCTCGGCGCCGAGCGCGGCCACGAACGCCAGCATCCCTCCACGATGGGACGTATGTTCTGAGGTCCAAGACGGATGTGATGAAAGGCGGTGCAAACCGCCGAAAGCGGAGAAGCACCAAAGTTCACTACGGGCAACCCGGCAAACTCGAACAAATCTCTATCTCGGGAAAAGTGGCAGCCCGTAGGGGAGTCGAACCCCTCTTTTCAGGTTGAAAACCTGACGTCCTAACCGATAGACGAACGGGCCACGCTGTGGTGAGGGCGCTTTTAGGGAAAGCGCTTGCCGAGGGCAAGGGTGATTCTGCGGAAAAAATCACCCGCGGTGAATAATTTTTCAGGGTGTCCGATCAAGGGCTTCGGCGATGTCTTCGAGTCGCAGCTGGACGCTCTTGCGGCCCTGCCAGACGTTGACCTCGAGCCGCCCCGCAAGGTGATAGCGTTTGCCGGAACGACCCATCAGGGCGGGGCCGATGGGCGTGTCTATCGCGCCGAAGGCGATGCCATCCAGTTTGGCGCCAAGGCCGTCGCCTGCAGTGAATTTCACGTGGCCCGTGCCGACCTCCTTGGCGAAGAGAATCTGCACATCGGGGATCGCGAAGCGCGGGGCAGGGGCGCTGGCGCCGAAGGGGCCGGCCTTGTCGATCTGTTCCACCAGTTCAACGCTGGCGGCACCAGGCATCAAGAGGCCATCAAGACCCAAATCGCGCGGTCCACCTGCGCCTGCGCCCTGACGTTCGAGCAGATCAGCAAGCCGCGCCATCGCGGCGTCGAGCTTTTCGCGGGCAACAGTCAGGCCTGCGGCCAACTTGTGGCCGCCCCCTTTGAGCAGAAGTCCCTCGGCGGCAAGCCTTTGGATCGAAGCGCCTAGATCGACGCCCGAGACAGAGCGGCCCGAGCCCTTGCCCTCGTCGCCATCAAAGCCGATGACAATGGCCGGGCGATTGGTCGCCTCTTTCAGGCGCGAGGCGACGATGCCAACGACGCCGGGGTGCCAGCCCTCGCCCGCGGCCCAGACGAGCGGCCCCTCAAGCCCGCGCAGTTCGGCTTGGGCAAGAGCTGCGTCTCGGACCTGATTTTCAAGCTCACGCCGCTCGTCGTTGAGCCTGTCGAGCTGGGTCGCGATGGCGCCGGCCTCATGCGGGTCGGTGGTGGTCAGAAGGCGCAGACCGAGGTCGGCCTTGCCGATGCGCCCGCCGGCATTGACCCGCGGCCCGAGGAGAAAGCCCAAGTGATAGGCGGCCGGAGCCGAATCCATCCGTGCGACGTCCGAAAGCGCCCTCAGCCCAAGCCTCTCGCGCCGTGCCATCACTGCGAGCCCCTGCCGGACAAAGGCGCGGTTCACACCGGTCAGGGGGGCAACGTCGGCCACCGTCCCGAGCGCTACGAGATCGAGAAGACCCATGAGATCCGGGCCTGCCTTGCCTGCGGCTCGAAGCTGGCGGTTGGCCTCGACGAGGGCCAGAAAAACAACGCCCGCCGCGCAAAGGTGGCCCAGATCGCCGCTCTCGTCCTGCCGGTTGGGGTTCACGACGGCGTGGGCGGGCGGAAGGGTCTCGCCGCCAAGGTGGTGGTCGAGCACAACCACATCCGCGCCTTTGGCGGCCGCTATGGGGCCATGCGAGAGCGTGCCGCAGTCGACACAGACGATCAGGCTGTGATCCTTGGCCAATGCCGCCATGGCCGGTTCGTTGGGGCCATAGCCCTCGTCGATCCGGTCGGGGACATAAAACGTCGCCTCGCGGCCCATGTCGCGGAGCCAAAGATGCAGAAGCGCCCCCGAGGTGGCGCCATCGACATCATAGTCCGCGAAAATGGCAATACGCTCGCCTGCCGCCACGGCCTTCAGGATGCGCTCTGCCGCCTTGCCCATATCGCGCAGCGTCTTCGGATCCGGCAAGAGATCGCGCAGGGTCGGGTTGAGAAAACTTTCCGCCTCGTCTGGCGCAATGCCGCGATGGGCCAGCACCCGAGCTACCGGCAGCGGCAGGCGCGTCGATTGGACCAGCGCCTCGGCCGCGCGGTCTTCCGCAGCGGTTGGGCCGCGCCACGGGCGGCCCGTGATCGAACTTGAGACGCCGAGATAGGCCTGCGCGGGGGTGCCGTTATCCGTCATGGCGCGATCCTAGGGCCGGGGCCGGGGATTCGCCACAGGCAGGGGATCACTTGCCTACGGGGTGGCGATAGTTCATCCGCCGGACCGAACCGGTTTTCGACCGCATCAGGATCGTCTCGGCGGTCAGCCAGCCGGGCTCGCGCTTGATGCCGGGCAGAAGGCTCCCGTCGGTCACGCCGGTTGCCGCAAAGATCACATCGGCTGTCACCATGTCGTCGCGCGTATAGATGCGGTCGAGGTCGGTAATCCCCGCCTTGTGGGCACGGGCGCGCTCGTATTCGTTGCGGAAGAGGAGCTTGCCGAGGATCTGCCCGCCCATGCACTTGAGCGCCGCTGCGGCGAGAACCCCCTCGGGTGCCCCCCCCGATCCCATATACATATCAATGCCGGTCTTGTCGGGCTCGGCACAGTGCATGACGCCCGCCACATCGCCATCGGTGATCAGGCGGATCGCGGCTCCGGTCGAGCGGATCTCGGCGATCATTTCCTCGTGACGCGGGCGCTCGAGTACACAGACGGTGATATCTTCGGGGGCACAGCCCTTGGCCTTGGCCAGCGCTTCAACGCGCTCGGCCGGCGACATCTCGAGGGTCACGGTGCCGGGGGCAAAGCCGGGGCCGATGGCGAGCTTTTCCATATAGGTATCTGGCGCGTGCAGCATCGAGCCGCGCGGGCCCATGGCGATCACCGCAAGCGCGTTGGGCATGTCCTTGGCGGTGAGGGTCGTGCCCTCGAGCGGATCAAGCGCGATATCGACGGCGGGCCCGTTGCCGGTGCCGACCTCTTCACCGATATAAAGCATCGGCGCTTCGTCGCGCTCGCCCTCGCCGATGACGACAACACCGGCGATATCGAGAAGGTTGAGCTGCTTGCGCATGGCGTCCACAGCGGCCTGATCGGCGGCCTTTTCGTCGCCGCGGCCGATGAGGCGGGCCGAGGCGAGTGCGGCAGCCTCGGAGACCCGCGCAAGGCCGAGAGACAGCATCCGGTCGTTGAAATCAATCTTCTCGGGCATCGGACGGCTCCTATCTGGGGTTTGGGGACCGCCTACCCCTTCTCAGGGGCAGGGGGCAAGTCTGTGACCGCTAACGTGAAGGTCAGACGGATTCGATGCGGATCGCGACGGGTGCGCCTTCGACAACGCCGGTGGTCGCCATGCCAGAGAGCGCCTCGTCAAGCGAGGAGCGGGTCGTCTTGTGGGTGACGATCAGCACAGGCGCGGTCGTGTCCTGATGGCCATACTGGCGCATCCGGTCGATCGAGATGCCGGCCTCGCCCAGAACACGGGCGACCTTGGCCAATGCGCCGGGTTTGTCCTGAAGCTGGAGCCGTAGGTAGTAGGGCGCGGGCACGGCCGCGCGGGCGGCGCGGGCCTTGCGGAGGGTCGTGGCGGGCTGGCCGAAGGTTGAAACACGGGTACCGCGGGCGATGTCCATCACGTCGCCCATCACGGCGCTCGCGGTCGGGCCCTCGCCTGCACCTGCGCCGCGCAGGACGATCTGGCCCACGCTGTCACCTTCGAGGACAACCATATTGGTCCCGCCCTGAAGCTGGCCCAAGGGCGAGGTATCGGGGACAAGGCAGGGCGACATCCGCTGCTCAAGGCCGCGACCCGTCATCTGCGCCACGCCGAGGAGCTTGATCTTGTAGCCCATGTCGGCGGCCTGATGGATATCCTCGATGGTGATCGCGCCGATGCCCTCAAGCTCGACCGAGGGGAAATCGACCTGCGTGCCGAAGGCGATGGCGGCCAGAAGCGAGAGCTTGTGGCCCGCGTCGATGCCACCCACATCGAGATTGGGATCGGCTTCGAGATAGCCAAGCCCGTCGGCCTCGTTGAAGGCCTCTTCATAGGTGAGCCCTGCGTTCTCCATCCGCGTCAGGATGTAGTTGCAGGTGCCGTTCATCACGCCCATGACGCGGCCGATCTCATTGGCGGCAAGGCCCTCGGTCAGGGCCTTGATCACCGGAATGCCGCCCGCCACGGCGGCCTCGAACCGGATCACATGGCCGGCGGCCTCGGCGGCAAGCGCAAGCGCTTGGCCGTGATGCGCCAGAAGCGCCTTGTTGGCGGTCACAACGTCTTTGCCTGCGGCGATGGCGGCTTCGGTCGCGTCCTTGGCGGCGCCTTCGGAGCCGCCCATCAGCTCGACGAACACATCCACATCGTCACGGCGGGCCAGCGCCACCGGATCGTCTTCCCAAGCGTAGTCACCCAGCGGCACGCCGCGATCCTTGCCCTTGGAGCGGGCGGAGACGGCGGTGATCACGATAGGGCGACCGGTGCGCTGGGCCAGAAGCTCCGCATGGTTGCGGATGATCTTGACCACACCGATGCCGACCGTTCCGAGACCAGCGATACCAAGGCGAAGAGGCTGAGACATAGTGAGTCCGTCTTATTTCTGTGCTCTGAGGCTGTTATCCTGTTGGCCGCTCTACTGCAACGCGCTGTTGTCGAAGCGATAGGCCCGCAATGTCTTGGCGCGGGCTTCCAGTGCCGCGAGGCGCGAGGCCATGCCGTCGGTGAGGTCGGGCGCGTCGATCCGTGTCTCGGTAGGTCCGGCCCAAAGCGCTGCAAGTTCCGACTGGTTCAGAAGGCGCGGATAATCGCCCGAAAACGCCTCGCTCAGCCGGTTCGGCAGGGCCGGAAGGCAAGCGGCGAGGACCAAGCAGGCGAAGATCATCAAGAGGCGCATAGGGGCGGGGCGTTGGCTAGGGTTGCGCGACCATACAGGCGAGGCTTTGGCGGGGGCAAGCGGCACCAAGGCTTTTCGGTGGGGCTTTTCAAATGAACAGATGTTCAGTTAGATGGCCCCATGGCGCGCAAACAAGGCTCTCATTCCGATATTACCGGCCCCAAGGTCCGCGAGGCGGCGCTCAGGCTCATCGCGCGGCATGGCTATGCGGCGGTGTCGATGCGGCAGCTGGCGGCCGAGGTTGGAGTACAGGCGGGGGCGCTTTACAACTACACGCCCGACAAGCAGACGCTGCTTTTCGATCTGATGCGCGATCATCTGGTCGATGTGATCGAAAGCTTCGACAAGGCCGATCCCAAGTCAGACGCCAATAGCCGCCTGCGCGCCTTCGTCAGCTTTCACATCCGCTATCACCTGCCGAGGGCGGATGCGGTCTTTGTCGCCTATATGGAGCTGCGCAACCTCGAACCCGAGAACTTTGCCGCCATCGAAAAGCTGCGCCGCGCCTATGAGGATCGGCTTGAAGCGATCCTGCGGCAAGGTGAGGCCGAGGGGGCCTTTGCGATGAAAGACGCGCGGGTCGCTACCCGCGCGATCATCGGCATGCTGACCGGCTTTTTTACTTGGTATCGGCAGGAAGGCCGCCTGCCTCTGGAAGAAGTCGAGGCGATCTACTGGGATCTTGTTTGCAAGGCGGTCGCCCGCTAGTCAGTGCGCGGGCTTGATGAAGGTGCCGTTGCGCAGATCGCGGATTGCCTGCTGGATCTCGTCCTTGGTGTTCATCACGATCGGCCCGTGCCAAGCGACAGGCTCCTCGAGCGGTGCGCCGGAGATCAGGAGGAACCGGATCCCCTCAGGGCCCGCCTGAACCTTGATCTCGTCGCCGGTGCCGAAACGGATCAAAGTCCGGTTGCCGGACATATCGCGAATGTTGACCTCTTCGCCCATGACTTCTTTTTCTAGAAGAACGCCCTGCGGCTTGGAGGCATCAACGAATTGCCCCGCGCCCGAAAACACATAGGCAAAGGCGCGGCGGTAGGTGTCGATCTTGATCGTTTTGGTGACGCCCGGCGGGATCGAAATATCGAGATACTGCGGATCAGCGGCGATGCCGTCGACCGGCCCGCGTTTGCCCCAGAACTCGCCGACGATGACCTTCACCTTGGTGCCATCGTCGTCGATGATCACAGGGATATCCTTGGATTTCACGTCCTGATAGCGCGGGGCGGTCATCTTCAGGCTCGAGGGCAGGTTGGCCCAAAGCTGAAAGCCGTGCATCTGGCCGACGATATTCCCTTTCGGCATCTCCTGATGGAGGATGCCCGATCCGGCGGTCATCCACTGCACATCGCCCGCGCCCAGCGTGCCCTCGTTGCCAAGGCTGTCGCCATGATCGACCGTTCCGGCCAAGACATAGGTGATCGTCTCGATGCCGCGATGCGGATGCCAGGGAAAGCCGCGCATGTAATCGTCGGGCCGGTCGCCGCGGAAATCGTCGAAGAGAAGGAAGGGATCAAGCTCGGTCGGATCCTGAAATCCGAAGGCGCGATGCAGGCGCACGCCTGCGCCCTCCATCGTCGGGACGGCGCGGCGGGCTTCGAGGGTGGGGCGTAGGGACATGGGGTTCTCCTTTGGCAAGAAGATAGGCGTAGCCTTGCCCTGCGGCAATGCGCGGCGCTGTGTGGGGGCGCAGATGGATTGTGCGCCCCTGCAGGACTAGATAGGGAGGCGCAAAGGAGAAAGCCCATGCTGCACCAGCCCGACGAGAACGGCGTCTACGCCCGGATCTATGCCGCCCCGATGCGTCGGCTCTTTGCCTATGTCATGCTGCTCGGTCTCGGCGCCCTTCTTTTGTGGCTCGTTTTCACAGCTCCGCCCACGGCAGGCTGGGCTTTGGTCATGGTTCTGATCGCTCTGGGCGCCCTCTATCTGGCCGAACGGATGCGCCGCGCCACGGCGACCGTTTTGGAGCTGACAGCAGACGAGCTTCGGGATTCAACCGGGCGGGTCTTGGCCCGGGTTGAAGATATCGAAAAGATCGACAGAGGTGTTTTCGCCTTCAAACCCTCCAACGGGTTTGTGCTCAAAACCAAGGTATCGGCGCCTGCTGCCTGGGCGCCGGGGCTATGGTGGCGGATTGGTCGGCGGGTCGGCGTCGGCGGAGTCGTGCCTTCGGCGCCCGCGAAATATATGGCCGAAGTGATCGGCGCTTGGATCGAGACACGCGGCTAGTTTTGCCGCTGATCCGGGGCGATCGAGCACAACTGTGCGGTGATTCCAATGCATTTTTGCCACGGGCGCCCCGCGTTCCGTCCGACGCCGAAAATCGCGCAATCTCCTGAAATCAACTCGATTGTTTGCCTGATTGCGCGCAAATACCCCTTTGGTCACTCATCTGCCAAACTCCCGCCACATTAACCCTCCATTTCCCGAATTAAGTGTTGACCGAATTCCGAAAGGGAAAGGTATGTCGCCCCGTTTGAAGGCACTCTTGAAAAGGTTTCGTCGCGACGAGCGTGGTTCTGCCACGATCGAGGCCGTCCTTTGGCTGCCGATGTTCGTGATCTTTTTCGTGATGATCGCAGATGTCTCGTTGGTTTTCTTCCGACAGACCGAGGTTCTGCGCGTCGTTCAAGACGGAAACCGGGCGCTTTCGGTTGGCCGTTTCGGGGGGCAGCCGAAGTCGAACAGTTCGTCAAGGATACCATCGCGCCCATGACCACAAGGGCGCAGGTAACAACGACGGTTAACAGCGGCGTCATCAACACGAAGGCTCTTGTGCCGGTCGAGGGTCTGGTGGCCGTAGGGATGTTCAATTTCCTGAACGGCTACAATATCGCGGTCCAGTCCAACCACTATGTGGAGTGGTAGGATGCGGCGGCTGATCAACTCTGTTCGAAACTGGATTGATGACGAGCGGGGCGGAATCGCGATTTTCGGCCTCTATATCTTCATGTCTATTTTGATCATGGCTGGTCTTGCGATCGATATGTCTCATCTGGTCAACAACAAAACAAAGCTGCAGATCGCCGCTGACACGGCCGCCCATGCGGCTCTTTACAATCGTGACACCAAATCGGCCGATGACTCCAAGGCCGCGGCTCTCGCTGTCGCGAATGCGGCCATGCCCAGCGGCCGTTACGGCGATGTGCTGAAGTTGACCGACATCCACTTTGGCACATACGATTCTGCGACCCAGAGCTTCACGATCGACGAAAGCTCCCGCAAAGCGGTCTTGGTCACGACCAACCAGCTTGCCGAGCGTGCCAATCCGGTATCAAGTTTTCTGCTTCAGTTCATCGGCTTTGCGCGTTGGGATGTGTCTGTCGACTCGGTCTTTGTGACCTATCGCCCAACCTGTCTGCGCGAAGGGTTTGTGGCGGATGGTGTGGTCGATATCCAGTCGAACAACGAGTTCTGGAGCGGCTTCTGTATCCATTCGAACGACCATGTGGAGCTCAATAGCAACAACACTTTCGAAGCTGGAACCATCGTTTCTATGCCCGATGAAGAGGACTTGGTCCTTCCGAATTCAGGTTTTACGACCAACGATGGCCTTCAGGAAGCGTTGCGCGAAGGCTCTTTCGAGATGCGGCTTGTACACAAGTTGCCCAACATCATTTCCAAGCTCGCCGCCGCCGATGAGAAGTTCATACCGGCAGGCATCAATCGCACAGAGATCCGCCGCTTGAATGAAAACAAGATCGCGGCAGGCAGGCTCGAACCCGGCTATATCTATATCGCCAGCTGCTCGGCCGGCACTCTGACCATTGATGCGACGACGGTGAAGGACATTGTCCTGCTGACCAATTGCGCGGTGACCTTTGCGAAGGGAACCATTCTGGAAGATGCAATCTTTGCGACGACCAACTCTGGAGATCAATCCTTCTATGCCCCTTCTGATTTGCAGGTTGGCAAAGACGACAACTGTTCTGACGGTGGCGGTTCTCGACTGATAAGCCTTGGCGGAATGAAATTTGCCGCCAATCTCGCGGTGTTCGGAAGCCAGCTTGTAGCAACCAAGAACATTGAATTCGCGGCGCGGGCCGAAGGCATCGAAGGCGCCTCGATGATCGCGGGCGGCTTGATTTCCGGCACCTCGAATATGTCGATGGGCTTTTGCGGCAAGAGTGTTGAAGGCTATGAAGCCGAATACTTCCGCCTCGCGCTCTAGTGCGGGGCGCCCCATCGCGGGCAAAGTCGCAGAGAGCAACTTTTTGTCGAAAAGCGGCATCTATTGGCGCTTTTGACGCGCTAGGGTTTGATCCAAGGTGGCAAAGTTCTGCCACGGGAGGATCTGCTCTATGCGCTATTCTGGGTTCAAGGTCTTTAAAGAGGGCCTGACGGGCAACAAGGGCTGGAAGCCGGTCTGGCGCGATCCCGAGCCGAAATCCGAATATGATATCGTTCTGATCGGCGGCGGTGGGCATGGTCTTTCGACGGCCTATTACCTCGCCAAGAACCACGGACTCACGAACATCGCGGTTCTTGAGAAGGGGTATATCGGGAGCGGGAATATTGGACGGAACACGACGATTGTCCGCGCCAACTATTTCCTGCCGGGCAATTCGGAGTTTTACAGCCATTCGCTGAAGCTCTGGGAAAATCTCGAGGCCGAGCTGAATTACAACGTGATGCATTCGCAGCGCGGGCTGATTAATCTCTTCCATTCCGACGGCCAGCGGGATGCCTTTGCCCGGCGCGGCAATGCGATGATCAACCAAGGCGACGATGCGATCCTTCTGGACCGCGAGGGCGTGCGCCAGCATCTGCCCTATCTTGATTTCGACAATATCCGCTTCCCGGTCTACGGCGGCCTCCTTCATCCGCGCGGCGGCACGGCGCGGCATGATGCTGTGGCTTGGGGTTATGCGCGCGGGGCGGATATGCGCGGGGTCGATCTGATCCAGAACTGCGAAGTGACCGGGATCGACATCGAAGGCGGGCAGGTGCGCGGGGTGCGCACCTCGCGCGGGGTGATCCGCGCCAAAAAGGTCGCCATGGTGGCGGCGGGCCGGTCGGGGCAGGTGGCGGCGATGGCGGGGATGCGCCTGCCGATCGAGAGCCACATCTTGCAAGCATTCGTGACCGAGGGGCTGAAGCCGGTGATCCACCATGTGGTCAGCTTCGGCATGGGGCACTTCTACATCAGCCAGTCGGACAAGGGCGGCCTCGTTTTCGGCGGCGATCTGGATTTCTATTCCTCCTACGCCCAGCGCGGCAATCTGCCGATGAAAGAGCACGTGATGGAAGCGGCGATGACCTTGATGCCGATGATCGGCAAGGCGCGGGTGCTGCGATCCTGGGGCGGGATCATGGATATGTCGCCCGATGGCTCGCCCATCATCGACAAGACGCATATCGACGGGCTCTTCGTGAATTGCGGCTGGAACTATGGGGGCTTCAAGGCGGTGCCAGCCTCGGGCTGGGCCTATGCGCATCTCATTGCCACGGGCGAGCCGCACGAGACCGCCAAGCGCTATCGGCTGGACCGGTTCCGCACCGGGCGCGGGATCATGGACGAAGAGGGCACCGGCTCTCAACACAACCTTCACTGAGGGGCTGGAGATGTCGGATTTGAGTATTTTTGGCCAAGAGAAGCTGGGGGCGCGGCGATGAGATTGATCTGTCCGCATTGCGGCGAGCGGGATCGGCGCGAGTTTACCTATCAGGGGGCGGCGGAAATTCTGGACCGGCCTTCGCTTGAGGTCGGGAATGATGACTGGGCGGATTATCTGCACCTGCGGGAGAACCCGGCGGGGGAGACCAAGGACATGTGGTATCACGATCCTTGTGGCGCGTGGATTGTGATGCATCGGGATACCGTGAGCCATGCGGTGCATGGCGGCGAGCTTGCCTTGGAGGTCCGCAAATGAGGATACCGGGAAAGGGGCTGATTGATACCTCGAAGACGGTTTCGTTTTCTTTCGATGGTCGGCGGATTGAGGGCGTCGAGGGCGATACAGTCGCCTCGGCTCTTTTGGCCAATGATGTCCGGCTGGTGGCGCGGTCGTTCAAGTATCACCGGCCGCGGGGCGTTCTGACGGCGGGGAGCGAGGAGCCGAATGCGCTGGTGACGACCGGGTCGGGCGCGGGGGCGGAGCCGAACGTGCGGGCGACGATGGTCGAGATCCACGAGGGGCTTGAGGTGAAGAGCCAGAACCGCTGGCCGAGCCTTGGGTTTGATGTGTTGTCGGTCAATGACCTTGCGGCGCCGTTCTTTGGGGCGGGGTTTTACTACAAGACCTTCATGTGGCCGGGTGTGCTTTGGGAGAAGCTCTACGAGCCTTTGATCCGCCGCGCGGCGGGGCTTGGGGCACTGTCGGGCAAGAACAACGAGGACCGCTATGAGCGGGCCTATGCCTTCTGTGATCTTCTGGTGATCGGTGCGGGGCCTGCGGGCCTTATGGCGGCGCTGACGGCGGCGCGGGCGGGGGCGGATGTGATCCTGGCCGATGAGGACAGCCGGATGGGCGGGCGTCTTCTGGCAGAGAGCGAAGAGATCGACGGTAAGCCGGGGCATGTCTGGGCGGCGGAAGTTTTGGCCGAGTTGGCGGGCATGGAGAATGTGCGCCTGATGCCGCGGACCACCGTGACCGGCGCTTACGATCAGGGCACCTACGGGGCGCTCGAGCGGGTGGGCTTGCACAAGGCGGCGGGCGGGCATCTGCCGCGGGAATGCTTCTGGCGGATCGTGGCGCGGCGGTCGATCCTTGCGGCGGGCGCTTTGGAGCGGCCGATTGCTTTTCCGAACAACGATCGGCCGGGGATCATGAATGCGGGCGCCGTGCGGGCCTATCTCAATCGCTGGGGCGTGGCCACCGGCAAGCGCGTGGCGGTCTATGGCAATAACGACGGGGCGCACCAGACGGCACGTGATCTGATGGCGGCGGGAGTTGAGGTCGCTGCGGTGATCGACAGCCGCAAGGATGCGAGCGTGGCTCTCGATGCGCCGGTGATTACAGGTGGGCGCGTGATCGGGACAAAGGGGCGGCTTGGCCTTGAAGAGATCACTGTCGCCTCGGCAAGCGGTGAGCGGCAGATCAAGGCGGATTGCCTTGCCATGTCGGGTGGCTGGAACCCGACCGTACATCTGGCCTGCCACATGAACGGGCGGCCTGTTTGGGACGAGGCAATCCAGAGCTTTGTTCCGAAGCCGGGGATGATCCCGGGGATGGAGGCGGCTGGCGCGGCGAATGGGGTATTCTCGACGGCCGGGTGCCTTGCCGATGGGGCAAGGGCGGGAGAGGCGGCGGCGTCCGACCTTGGCAAGAAGGCTGCAAAGGCCAAGTTGCCGAAAGCGAGCGACAGTGCTTACAGCCTCGAGCCCCTCTGGGTGGTCGAGGGCAAGGGCCGCCAGTGGCTCGATTTCCAAAACGATGTGACGGTCAAGGATGTGCGCCTTGCCGCCAAGGAGAACTACCGCTCTGTGGAGCATATGAAGCGCTATACCACCCAAGGCATGGCGCCGGATCAGGGCAAGAACTCGAACGTCGCGGCGCTGGCTGTTTTGGCCGATGCCACGGGGCGGGGCATTCCCGAGACCGGGACGACGACATATCGCCCGCCCTTCGTTCCGGTGTCGATCGCGGCGATGGGGGCGGGGGCGCAGGGCAAGGGCTTTGCTCCGCAGCGGTTTACCACCTCGCACGCGGCCAGCGTCGAGCGCGGGGCGCCGATGATCGAGGCGGGGATGTGGTATCGCCCCTCCTATTTCCCGCGCCCCGGCGAGAGCACATGGCGGCAGGCCTGCGACCGCGAGGTAGCGATGGTGCGCGAGGCGGTGGGGATCTGCGATGTCTCGACCCTTGGCAAGATCGACGTGCAGGGGCCGGATGCGGCGGCTTTCCTCGATTTCGTCTACACCAACACCATGTCGACCCTTCCAGTGGGCAAGGTCCGCTATGGCCTCATGCTGCGCGAGGATGGCCACGTCATGGACGATGGCACCTGCGCGCGCTTTGGCGAGGGGCATTTCGTTATTACGACGACGACCGCCGCCGCCGCGCTGGTCATGCGGCATCTGGAGTTCGTGGCTCAGGGTTTGCGGCCCGATCTGGATGTTCAGCTCGTGTCGGTCACCGAGCAATGGGCTCAGGTTGGTGTGGTCGGGCCAAAGAGCCGCGATCTGTTAAATGACCTGCTCGATGCGCCGATCAGCGACGAGACGCTGCCCTATATGGGGCATCAGGCGGCGCAGGTGATGGGCGTGAAAGGGCGGCTTTTCCGCATCTCTTTCTCGGGCGAGCACGCCTATGAACTGGCCGTTCCCGCCCGCTATGGCGAGGCGCTCTATCGCGTCTTGGTGGCGCGGGCCGAGATGCTGGGCGGCGGGGCTTATGGCATGGAGGCGCTCAACGTTCTGCGGATCGAGAAAGGGCATATTACGCATGCCGAGATTCACGGCCGCACGACCGCTTTCGACATCGGTTTCGACAAGATGATCAGCCGCAAGAAGGACTGCGTCGGCCAGAAGATGGCCGCCCGCGAGGGGATGGTCGAGGAAAGCCGCGAGCAGCTGGTGGGCCTGAAGCCTGTGGGTGCGGTGAAGCAGCTGACTGCTGGCGCGCATATCTTCGTCGAGGACGCGCAGGCGAAGCGCGAGAACGATCAGGGCTATGTGACGAGCGTGTGCTATTCGCCCACCGTCCAGAGCTTCCTTGGCCTTGGCTTCCTCAAGAACGGCCGCGCGCGCTATGGCGAGAGGGTACGCCTTGTCGATCACCTGCGTGGCGTCGAGGCGGTCTGCGAAGTGGTGAACCCTGTGTTCTTTGATCCCGAGGGAGGGCGCCTCCGTGGCTAATATTGTGGCACGCAAGCCCTGCGAGGGGCTTCTTCCGGTGATGATCGGCTCGGTGACGCTGAGCGAGGTGGTGATCGAGAAGATGGCTTCGGTCGCGCCGTTCAAGGGCAAGGAAGGGGCCGTCTCGGCGGCTCTGAAAGAGGCTTGCGACATCGCTTTTCCGGCCCCCAACCGCACCTCGTCGAAAGGCGATGCGCGGGCGGTCTGGGCGGGGCAGGGGCGGGCCAATCTGATCGGCTGCGATCTGCCCGATCTTTCGGGCCTCGCGGCGGTGACGGATCAGGGCGATGGCGTGGCTGCGGTGAAGATCGAAGGCGATGGTGCCGAGGCGGTTCTGGCGCGGCTCGTGCCGCTTGATCTGCGGGCGGCGACCTTCAAGCGCGGGCATACGGCGCGGAGCCTTGTGAACCACATGGCCGCCTCGATCACGCGGCTTGGGCCCAAGTCGTTCGAGGTCATGGTCATGCGCTCGATGGCGCAGACCTTGGTGCATGAGCTGACCGAGGCCGCCGAGGGCGTTGCGGCGAGGGGCTGACGCTCCGCCCTCCTTGCTAATGGAAGGGCCACGGCGGATACTGCGCCCATGAGTCTGCCGCCCGGTTTTCTAGATGAGCTCAGAAATCGCCTGAGCCTCGCGCAAGTCGTGGGGCGAAAGGTCATGTGGGATCAGCGCAAGTCCAACGCCGGCAAGGGCGACTTCTGGGCGCCGTGCCCCTTCCATCAGGAAAAATCCGCCTCGTTTCATGTCGATGACCGGAAGGGCTATTACTATTGCTTTGGCTGCCACGCCAAGGGCGATGCGATTTCCTTTGTTCGCGAGACCGAGAATGTGAGCTTTCCCGAAGCGATCGAGATCCTCGCCCGAGAAGCCGGAATGCCGATCCCTGAGCGCGATCCGCGCGCGCAGGAAAAGGCCGACAGGCGGAGCGAGCTGATCGCTGTAATGGAACAGGCGGTGCAATGGTATCGCCTGCAACTCAAGACCACGGCCGCCGCCGAGGCGCGGGATTATCTGGCGCGGCGGGGGCTTTCGCCTTCGGCGCAGGAACGCTGGGAGATCGGCTTTGCGCCCCCCGGCTGGGAAGGGCTGCGCGAGGCGCTGGGGGCCAAGGGCATTTCCAACGATCTGATGCTCGAGGCGGGGCTTTTGAAGCCCTCCGACAAGGGCAAGGCCCCCTATGATACCTTCCGCAACCGGATCATGTTTCCGATCCGCGATGCGCGGGGCAAGGCGATTGCCTTTGGCGGGCGGGCTATGGACCCTTCCGACAACGCCAAATACCTCAATTCGCCCGAGACCCTCCTCTTCGACAAGGGCCGCAGCCTTTTCAACCACGGCCCCGCCCGCGAGGCTGCGGGCAAGGGCCAGCCGCTTATTGTGGCCGAAGGCTATATGGATGTGATCGCGCTCAGCGAAGCGGGCTTCCCCGCCGTGGTCGCGCCCCTTGGCACGGCAATCACCGAGGATCAGCTTCGGCTTCTCTGGCGCATGGCGCCCGAGCCGATCATTGCGCTCGATGGCGATATGGCGGGGCTTCGCGCCGCGATGCGGGCGATCGATGTGGCGCTGCCGCTTCTTGAGGCCGGGCAATCGCTGCGCTTTGCCCTGATGCCCGAGGGGCAGGACCCCGACGACCTGATCCGCGCGCAGGGCGCAGGGGCGATGCGCAAGGTGATCGACGCCGCGATCCCGATGGTCGCGCTTCTGTGGCGTCGCGAGACGGAAGACAAGGTTTTCGACAGCCCCGAGCGCCGCGCCGCGCTCGACAAGGCGCTGCGGGAGAAGCTGAAACTCATCAAAGACCCTTCAATCCGCACCCACTATGGCGAAGCGATCAAGGAAATGCGGGCCGAGCTTTTCGGTGCCCGCCGCCCGCGCAGCTCAGGCCCTTCGCGCGGCCCGTGGCAGAAGGGTCCGCAGGTTCTGTCGACGACGAAATCCTCGGTGTTGGTCTCCGCCGAAGGCATAGAAGACCACCTGCGCGAGGCGGTGATCCTAGCCGCGATCCTTTCGACCCCTTCGGTCCTTGCCGATTTCGAGGGCGAGATCGAGCGGATGGACTCGGCCGAACCGACCCATCGGCAATTGCGCGATGCCATCCTGCGGCACGCGCATGATGCGACGGGCGATCTTCGCGAGGCTGTTTCTGCGGATATCGGCGGTGACGTTCTTGAAAAGCTCTTTGCCCAGAGCCATGTGGCTATCAGCCCTGCGGTGCGGCGTGCTGGCGATGCCGAGGTGGCGCGCATGTGCCTTGCCGAAGAGCTCGCCAAGCTCAACGCGCGCCGCAGCCTACCGCGCGAGATCGCAGAAGCAACCGAGGATCTTGCCGGTGTGGCCGACGAAGGGGTGACATGGAGGCTGGGTCAGGCGGCTTTGGCGCTCGACCGGGCCGGCCGCGGCAATAACGAGGACAAGGCCGAGTATGACACCGGCCCCAACGGAGCCAAAATGAAGCGCGACGAGCGCGATGCCTTTGAGCGCTTGCTCGACCAGATCAACTACGGCAAGGGCGGCCGGCGCAACAGCTAGGAAAAAAGCCTGCGCGAGAGGTTGCGAATCGCTGCCCCTCCAGATTGATTCGCACAAAACGAATCACTGATTCGGAATCAGAATATTTTTGAGGAGCCACTTATGGCCGCAAAAGACACCGACGACTCCAAAGACGAGGATCAGGACGGCGACATTTCGATGGATGTCAGCCAGGCTGCCGTCAAACGGATGATCGCCGATGCGCGCGAGCGCGGATATATCACCTACGACCAGCTGAACTCTGTTCTGCCGCCCGATCAGGTCTCGTCCGACCAGATCGAAGACGTGATGTCGATGCTTTCCGAGATGGGCATTCAGGTCACCGAGGAAGAAGAGAGCGAAGAGGTCGAGGACGATAGCGCCTCTACGTCGACCGCCGTTGCCACCACAGGTGGCCGCGATGTGGCGCTGGCTTCGTCGGAAACCGAGAAGCTGGATCGCACCGACGATCCGGTGCGGATGTATCTGCGCGAGATGGGCTCGGTTGAGCTTCTGAGCCGCGAGGGCGAGATCGCCATCGCCAAGCGCATCGAAGCAGGCCGCAACACGATGATCGCCGGCCTCTGCGAGAGCCCGCTCACCTTCCACGCGATCACCATTTGGCGCGACGAACTTCTGAGCGAAGACATTCTCCTGCGCGACGTGATCGACCTCGAAGCCACCTTCGGCAACCAGCTTGACGGCGACGAGGACAGCGAGTCGGTCGTCGATTCCGGTGGCGGCTCGAACACAAACAACGGCGAGAGCAGCAGTTCGCCCGCGCTTGACGCCGACGGTAATCCTATCGCTCGTGAAGACGACGAGGATGACGACGATCAGGCAAACATGAGCCTTGCGGCCATGGAATCGGCTTTGAAGCCCCGAGTCCTTGAGACGCTCGAAATTATCGCCCGCGATTTCGGTAAGCTGAGCGATATGCAGGACGCGCGTATGTCGGCCACGCTCAACGAGGACAACAGTTTCTCCGACAAGGAAGAAACCAAGTATCAGAAGCTGCGCGCCGAGATCGTCGAGCTGGTGAACTCGCTTCACCTGCACAACAACCGTATCGAAGCCCTGATCGATCAGCTTTACGGCATCAACCGCCGCATCATGTCGATCGATTCGAGCATGGTGAAGCTGGCTGACCAAGCCCGCATCAACCGCCGCGAGTTCATCGACGAATATCGCGGATCCGAGCTTGATCCCACATGGCTTGACCGTATGGCCGAGAAATCGGGCCGCGGCTGGCAGATGCTGATGGAGAAATCCACCGACAAGATCGAAGAGCTGCGCTCGGAAATGGCGCAGGTCGGCCAGTATGTCGGCGTCGATATCTCGGAATTCCGCCGCATCGTGCAGCAGGTCCAGAAGGGCGAGAAAGAGGCCCGTCAGGCCAAGAAGGAAATGGTCGAGGCCAACTTGCGCCTCGTGATTTCCATCGCCAAGAAATACACCAACCGCGGCCTGCAGTTCCTCGACCTCATTCAGGAAGGCAACATCGGCCTTATGAAAGCGGTCGATAAATTCGAATACCGCCGCGGCTACAAGTTCTCGACCTATGCGACATGGTGGATCCGTCAGGCGATCACCCGCTCGATCGCCGATCAGGCGCGCACGATCCGTATTCCGGTCCATATGATCGAGACGATTAACAAGCTCGTGCGCACGGGTCGCCAGATGCTCCACGAGATCGGCCGCGAGCCGACGCCGGAAGAGTTGGCTGAAAAGCTGCAGATGCCGCTCGAAAAGGTCCGCAAGGTGATGAAGATCGCCAAGGAGCCGATCAGCCTCGAGACGCCGATTGGCGACGAAGAGGATTCACAGCTTGGCGATTTCATCGAAGACAAGAACGCGATCCTGCCGCTGGATTCCGCCATTCAGGAGAACCTGAAGGAAACCACGACCCGCGTCCTCGCCTCGCTCACCCCCCGTGAAGAGCGCGTGTTGCGGATGCGCTTCGGCATCGGCATGAACACCGACCACACGCTCGAAGAGGTTGGTCAACAGTTCAGCGTGACCCGCGAACGGATCCGCCAGATCGAGGCCAAGGCCTTGAGAAAGCTGAAACATCCCAGCCGCAGCCGAAAGCTGCGGAGTTTCCTGGATCAGTGATTGAAGGCGCCCTGCGGGGCGCCGTTTTCGTTGAATGGGAGCGTGCCTTCGGTGCAATCTACCACAATCCAAGGGCGCAAATGCACACCACCTTCACAATCCCCACCTCCGGCCCCGGCCTCTATGAGTTTACCGAAAACGTGGCGCGATGGGTTTCGGGCGATGGTTTGCTCACGCTATTCGTCCGTCACACCTCTTGTTCGCTCCTCATCCAAGAGAACGCCGATCCAGAGGTTCAGACCGATCTGACCGAGTTTTTCCACAGGCTCGTGCCACCCTCGACCGACCCCAAGATGGCCTATCTGACCCATACCTACGAGGGCCCCGACGATATGCCGGC
>RFZI01000091.1 GCA_009920775.1 Paracoccaceae bacterium
TTGATCTGCCCAACGCTTTCGATCGGTGCGGTGCGTGCCGACCATGACCAACTGGACGCGAATTTCAGGGTCGATGGCAAGGTGGTCGATCCGGAATACGGATGGGTGCTGACCCACCAATTCAATATGCTGTCGAATTGCCCTGTGATGTCGGTGCCCTCGGGACGGGATCGCCACGGGGTTCCGACCGGCATTCAGATCATCGGCCCGACGTTCAGTGATGGAACGGTGTTCCAGGCCGCCTATCAATACGAGATGACCGCACCCGAGATGTTCATCCCCGAAGCCGGCAAGCCCGCCCTTTAGGGCGCGGTCTCTCCCGGTATTGCGGGGGCGCGGCGTGGCTGCACCAGCATGATCGCCAGCATGACGAGCGCGAAGGCAAGCCAGACCCAGCCCGAATAGCCTTCTTTGAGCAGAAGCATCGACCACAAGACGCCTGTCGATGTCACGATGTATGAGACCTGCGAGGCAAAGACTGGCCCCGCATGGGAAACAAGCGACAGATAGCCCGCATAGGCAAGCGCGTGGAGCGCACCGGTGCCGAGCACAGCCCACTCAACAGCGGTCCATTCCATGCGCGGGTCGATAAACTGGCCGCTGGCAAATACTGCGGGGCCAATGAAGATCATCGCCGCAAGCGACGAGCCAAAGAGCATCCGCATCGCGCCGACATCGGTTTGGCCATACCAGCTTATGAAATTGCCCTGTGCGGCGTAAAAGACCACCGCTGCAAGGACCACAAGCGCCCAGAGCGCCTCGGTCCGGCTGGCGAGGCCGCCGTCGGGGCCGATCATCAAAAGAATGGCCACCAGTCCCACAACCGCTCCGCTCACGCGGCGGACGGAAAAACGCTCGACCCCGAGGGCTAGGGCAATGGGCAACGAGACCATCGGCGAGATTGCCATGAGGATCGCAAGGATGCCGGCGGGAATGAAAACCGCCGCGGTATATATCAGGAAATCTGGCACGATGGTGCCCAAGAGGGCGATCATCGCGTAGAGGATCAACGCTTCACGATGAAACGGCGGGCGGCGGCCACGAAAGATCAGGGCAATGCCCGAGATCGTCGCCACGATCACGAGCTGCCAGAACATGATGCCCAAAGGGCCATAGCCAGTTGAAACCGCGAGCTTGGTCAGCGGGTGGGTGAACCCCCATGCGGCACCCGTCGCCCCCAGGAGGGCAAAATGGACGGCTTTGCGGTCGAAGAGGCTCATGGGGGTGACTTTCAAAGAAAGCAGGCCCCCGAAATCCGGGGGCCTGCGAGAACGCTATGCTGCCTCTATCAGTTGGGCAGCCAGGCGCGCCAGACGTCTTCGTTGTTCTCGAGCCATTCCTGAACGACCTCGTCGACATCACGGCCTTCCACGTCGATGGCGTGGATCATCGTCGCCTGCATGGCGTTGGTCAGGTTCGAGTTGGCGATCAATGCCGCAACATCGGGGTGCTCGGTCATCATGCCGGGACGACCGTAGTTATAGGTCACGTCTTCGGGCCAACCGGTCGCCGGCCAGGCTTCGTCGCTGTAGGGCGGAAGTTCCAGCGGCACGAGATCAAGCTCGGCGTGGATCCAGTGCGGCTCCCAAGCATAGGCGACGATCGGCTCTTGGCGGGCATAGGCGGCCTGCAGCTCTGCCCAATGCGCGGTCTCCGAGCCAAGCTCGACGGCCATGAAGTTCACGCCCAGCATATCCATGCGCTTGGTGTCGTCGCATTCCCAGGCGGCAACCGGGCAGCCGAGGATACGACCCTTGTCGCCGGTCTCGAGCGCTTTGAAGAGATCAACATAGTTGTTGAGGTCTTGCAGGGTCTTGAGATCGGGGGCAGGGGCGCCGGCACCTTCCACAAGATAGCGCGGCACATAGTAGGACGAGGCGCCGACAACGCCGACATTGCCAAACTTGATGACCGAGCCATCACCGCCGTATTCGCTGATATACTCCTCTTTCGACGAAGAATAGGACGGCCAGCCTTCGCAGGCGAAATCGAGGTCGCCGGAACGTAGGCCCTCATAGACACCGGCGCCGCTCGGCATGGTGATATGGCGGACCTTGTGGCCCATCTCCTGCTCCATGATGGTCGTCAGGATGCGGCAGGTGACAAGGCCGCCTGTCCAGTCCGCGTCGGGGACATTGAACACATCGGCCTGCGCCGGAACGGCGGCGGCGGCCGACAGGCCGAGCGCTACGGCGCCTGCCTTGATTTTCATGTATTTGGTCATTTGGATCTCCCTATTGTCGTCTTTTGATATCTTTGGGTCTTCGTGATTTGTCATTGGATTGGGTAAGTCTTGTCTTTCTTTGATCCTGCGTCTGCCTGCCAAAAAGGCAAGCCTTTCCGTTTACAGCCCAAGTGCAATGCGTTGATTCTTGGTCCAGGCCTGCGTCAGTCGGTCGAGGACGATCGCCAAGAGGACGATCCCCGATCCAGCAACCACGCCGCGGCCCGTGTCGGCCAGGTTCATCGCGTGAAAGACTTCCTTGCCGAGGCCGAGGCCCGCAACGAGCGGTGTGATCACCTGCATGGCGAAGGCCATGACGACCGATTGGTTGACGCCCAACATGATCGACGGCGAGGCCATGGGCAGGCGCACTTTGATCAGCGCCTGCAATTTGCTTGAGCCGAAGGAATCCGACACTTCGTCGATTTCATCCGGGAGCTGTCTCAGGCCGAGGACCGTCATGCGGATGACGGGGGGCAGGGCATAGATCACGGTCGCGATCACAGCCGTTACCGGGTTGCCGCCGAAGAACATCAGGACGGGGATCAGATAGACGAAGGTTGGCATCGTCTGCATCGCGTCAAGGATGGGTCGAAGTATGGCGTCGAGCGTCCGGCTGTAGGCCGCGGCAACGCCGAGCGGCACGCCGATGATCACCGAGATTGCGACCGAGGCAATGGTCGCGGCGAGCGTATACATTGTCACATCCCAAAGCCCGGCAAGGCCGGTGAAGGCGAGGGACGCCACCACAACGAGAGCAAAGCTCAGGCTCGCCGAACGCCAGCAGATAAAGAAGAACGCCACCATCACATACCACCACGGCAGGCCCACAAAGAATTTGTCGAGCGGGTTCAGCGCATAGAGATAGATGATCGCCTTGAAGCCCTTGGTGAAGGCGATAAAGGTCGGCTCTACCGCCAGCCATTTCACTGCGTCATCCACAGGGCCACGCAGCGAGATGCGCCAGTCACGCGGATAATTGGGGATGGGCGAGACCCAGGCGTCCCAGGCATAGATGGCGAGAATGATGAAAAGGCCGATGACAAGGCCGGGGCGCTCTTTGAGCCAGAGCCTCAGATTGGCGCCCCGCTCTGGGCCGGCAAGCCCAGCGATCACTCCAAGTCCGCCCGCAATCGCGCGGGTCAGGGCAATCGAGACTGCGGCAACCGCATCCCAAATCGCGTTGATACCCGTCTCAACGATTCGCGCCGGTTGCCAGTGCAGCCAGCGCTGCGGCAGAAGTCGGAACCTCATTTGCGAAGGATCGACGATCCGCCCCCCGTGATCCTGCGCGCTCATGGCAAGTGACAGGCGATCGAAGATGATCGCCATAAAGACGATCGACAGTCCCCCCTCGAGCGACCAGCCCACCTTGAGCCGCTGCAGCGCCTTCCAGACTTCTTCACCAAGCCCGCCCGCGCCGATGAATGTCGCCAGAACCGCGAGGCCCAGCGCCATCATGATCGTCTGGTTGATACCCATCATGATCGACGGAAGCGCCTGCGGCAGCTGGACCTTGAAGAGAAGCTGCCACCGGGTCGAGCCGAAAGACCGCGCAGCTTCGACGCTGTTTTCCGAGACCTGCCGGATGCCCAAATTGGTCAGACGCACGGCTGGCGGCATGGCGTAGATCACGATGGCCAGCGCAGCCGAAGGGCCACCGATGCCGAAGAAAAAGATCGCCGGAATGAGATAGACGAAAGAGGGCATCGTCTGCATCGTGTCGAGGATCGGCTTGATCGCCGCATCAACGCGGTCGCTCTGCGAGGTCCAGACGCCGACTGCGATGCCGAGCACCACCGAGATCGCCACCGACACCAACATGAGCGCCAGGGTCGACATGGCACTGTCCCACATATTGACCGCGGCCCAGAACAAAACACCCAGCATCGTGAATAGAGCAAGTCCAAGGCCACCGTAGACCAACGCCGGAATGGTCAGCGCAACGACGACAGCGGGCCAGGGGGCTTCCCAAAGAAAAACCTCGACCGCTTCGAGCGCAACGCGGATGTAGTCGGCGATGGCGCGGGTCAGCCAGCGGAAATTGGCCTCGAGCCAGTCCTCAGCATTATTGATCCATTCGGCAAAATGGAACTTGTCCGAAATTTCCTTGGGAAAGGCGTATTGGCCATGCGCCAAGGCCCAGACCATCAGCGAAATCGCAAGTGCGGCGATGGCAAACCATCCCCCGCTGGCCATAACAGGGTATGATGTCACAAATTTTTTGACAGATACCGAGGCTGGGTGGGCAGACATCTGGGCTTCCGGGCAGTTTCTCTTGAGACTTTCCCGAAATTGTCCCGAAGGGTAAAGCAATTTCTTGCAAATATTTTTCTTGATACTCCCGAGCTCTGCGAAACAGTATGGCCGAGAACTGATCAAACGAGACTGAACCGCGATGACAGCGCCCACCAAAATATCCTGCCGCAACATCTGGAAGGTCTTTGGCCCACACGCCAAACAGGTCTTGGCGAATATCGATCCCGCGAAATCGCGGACCGAAGTCCAGAAGGAAACCGGCCACGTCGTTGCTGTGAAGGATGTTTCCTTCGATATCCGCAAGGGCGAGTGTTTCGTTGTCATGGGGCTTTCGGGGTCTGGCAAATCCACCCTCGTGCGCTGCATCTCGCGGCTGATCGAGCCGACGGGCGGGCAGGTCTTGATTGATGGTCAGGATGTGACCGCGATGAACAAAGCGGACTTGCGCGAATTGCGCCGTCATAAGATGTCGATGGTGTTTCAGCACTTCGGCCTCTTTCCGCACCGCAAGGTGATCGACAACATCTCCTATGGGCTCGAAGTTCAGGGTGTCAAAAAAGCTGAACGCACGGCCAAGGCGATGGAGGTTCTCGAACTTGTCGGACTCAAGGGTTGGGAGGATCGCTATCCGCGCGAGCTTTCGGGCGGGATGCAGCAGCGCGTGGGTCTGGCCCGCGCCATGGCGGTCGATCCCGAGATCCTGATCTTCGACGAGCCCTTCTCGGCCCTCGATCCCCTGATCCGGCGCGAGATGCAGGACGAGCTTCTGAGCCTTCAGGCCAAGCTGCAGAAGACGATGGTCTTCATCACCCACGACTTTCTTGAGGCGATCAAGATGGGCGATCACATCGCCATCATGAAGGACGGCGAGATCAGCCAGATCGGCACGCCGGAAGAGATCGTCGCCAATCCGGTCAACAAATATGTGAGCGATTTCACCGAGGACGTGCCGCGCTACAAGGTTCTGTCGGCGGGCAAGATCATGCGGCCAGCCAGCGCCAAGGCCAAGGGCGAGCCGGTCAAAGAGGGCACCAAGATCGAGAAGCTGATCGACAGGGTGGCCGAGAGTGATGCGCCGGTGCCGGTGGCAGACGCCGGAGGAGCCATCGTTGGCGAGATTGATCGGACGATGATCATCCGCGCCATGCAGTCGCGGAGCTGACATGGGGCAGGGGGCGCAGCGTGTCGCGATCGTCACCGGCGGCCTCACGGGTATCGGCCTTGCCGCGGCCAAAGCCTTGGCCGATCAAGGTCATCATGTCGCCATCGGCTCGCGGCAGGCGGACAATGTTCATGCCATCGAAAAGGCGCGGGCGCTTTTAGGAAAAGACGCCCATATCAGCCGCCTCGATGTCGCCTTGCAAGCCTCTGTCGATGCCTTCACCACCATCGTCCGGCACCACTTCGGCGCCCCTACTATTTTGGTGAACGCCGCAGGCATCTATCGCGAGGCCTTCTTTCCCGAGCATTCCGACCATGACTGGCTCGATCAGATCGAGATCAATCTCAATGGCCCCTTCCGCATGATCCGCGCCCTCTGGGGCGATATGGTTGAGGCCAAATGGGGCCGGATCGCCAATGTCGCATCCACGGCCGGAAGCGTGGGAGCAGCGGGCTATGCAGCCTATTGCGCCTCGAAGGCGGGGGTGATCGGGCTTTCGAAATCCGTGGGCGTCGAAGGGGCGCCGCATGGGATCAATTGTATCTCGGTCTCGCCCACATGGGTGGAAACGCCGATGATGGACAATGCCGTGGGGCGGATCGCCAAGGACAAAGGGATCACGGCGGAGGCGGCCCGCGACCGGCTCACCCATTCCAACCCGCAAGGGCGCCTCGTGCAGCCCTCCGAGATCGCCAATCTCATCGGCTTCTTCTGCACCGATGCCTCGCTTGGCCTGACCAATGTCGATATCCAGGTCAACGCCGGGGCGGACTGGTAGGCGGCGATGCCTTTCACCACGCTGCGCCTCACCGACCGCATCAGCCTCATTCAGGAAACCGGCGTCGCCAATTTCATGCGCTGCAACATCTGGCATGTGCGCGGGCGCGAGTTCGATCTGGTGATTGACACTGGGATGGGCGTGAGCCCCCTGAAAGACTGGATCCTGCGCGAGAGCGACAGGCCTCTGAAGGCCATCGTGACCCACTGCCATTTCGACCACTCGGCCGGCCTGCACGAGTTTGACTGCCGCCTCGGCCATCCCGCCGAAGCGCATATCCTCGCACATCCGAGCAACCCCGATGTGGTCTATTCCGGCGCATGGACCGAGATCGACGTGATCGACCCGCGCCAGAATCCCGATTTCCGACGCGAGCATTTCCACGTCACGCCCGCGCCTCTGACAGGCTATCTCGACGAGGGCGACGTGCTCGACCTCGGCGATGCAGCCTATCAGATCCTGCATCTGCCGGGGCATTCTCCGGGCTCGATCGGACTTTGGGATGTGAAGTCCAAGACGCTGTTTTCGGGCGACGCGCTCTATGATGGCGAGTTGCTCGACAATCTCTACCACTCGGAGAAGGAAACCTACCGGCAAACGCTCGAGCGGATCGCAGGACTGGGCGCCGAGACCTTTCACGCGGGTCACTATCCCTCTTTCGGCAAGGAGAAGATGCAGGAGATCGTGAACCTATACCTCCAAGGGCGCATGGCACTCACGGATGTGAAAAGCTGGTACCAAGAAGAATGCGCCAGCTCGGCAGACATCTATGCCCCGCAAGACTGGAGCAGGGCCAAGCGTGTTTAGGATGGGGCGTGAAAACGGCGCGTCGCTGGCGCTATTCCTCGCAGCCTCGGCCTGGGGGCTTTACTGGTTTCCGCTGCGCGAGATGGAGAAGGTGGGCATCCACGGAACATGGACCGTGGCGTGGTTCAACTTCTTTCCGGGCGTCGTACTGATCCCCTATGTGCTGTGGTACCGGAAGACCGAGTGGAAAGAGCTCCGCAAGGTTCTGTTCATCGGCGCGGCGACAGGGATTGGCCTCGGCCTTTATGCCTCGTCGATGGTGTTCTCCTCGGTGATCCGCGCGACGCTTCTGTTCTATCTCACGCCCATCTGGGCCACGCTGATTGGTTGGATCTGGCTGGGCGAGCGGCTGACGGCGGGGCGGTATCTCGCCATCGGCGGTGGCCTTCTGGGGCTTTGGATGATGCTGAGCGGGGCGAGCGGGGCGTCCGAGCCGCTCAATATCGGCGATCTCTTCGCGCTTCTCGCGGGGATGCTCTGGGGGCTTGGCGCGGCGGGGATGAAGCGTTGGCCAGAGGCGCCAGTCGCCACGACGAGCATGGCGCAATTCCTTCTCGCCGTGGTCTTTTGTGCCGCGGCGGGGCAGTGGGCCACCTCCGATCCGGCGCCCACGCTCGAAATGCTGCGCGCCTCGTTTCCGCTGACATTCTTCGGCTCGGCCTTCGTCCTTCTGCCGTCGATCTTCGTCATCTTCTGGGCCTCGCGGATCGTCTATCCGGGGCGTGGGGGGATCCTGATGATGTCGGAAGTGATGGTGGCGATTCTGAGCGCCTCGATCCTTCTGCCCGAGGAAACGCTCTCGACCCTGCAATGGATCGGCGGGGCCACGATCCTTGCTGCCTGCGTGATCGAAGTCAGAACAAGTGCCGCCTAGCGGCCCGCGCCTTCCCAAGCCTCGAATTCTTCCGGGCGTTTCTTCTCGAGGCGCGCGAGGGTCTCAGGCTTGAGCGCCAACGCCATCGGCGGCGAGACATTGAGGCGCTTTAACGCGATGGGTTCGCCGAATCTCTGTTCAAAGAAGGCCAGCATTTTGTGCTGATCCTCATAGCGGAAGAGGTGATCGAGGCCGGACTTGTCGTCGCCTCCAGAGGTGAGGAACTTTGCCTGACTGCCGACATCGGCAAAGGGGGCAGGCTTGCCCTTGGTGTATTCCACAACGAAGTCGTCAAAGCTGACGCCGCGGGTGGAATTCGGCTGGCCCACCAGATCGTCGCGGTGGCGATAGCGATACCAGCTTCCGAGCCAATCGACGGGATGGCGGATCACGGCGAGGGTTTCGAGCTCGATCTGTCCGGCCTTCATGAGGAAAGGCTCGACCAGACGGCGATAGCGATAGAGCGGCGTGTGCTTGAGAATCGGCGGATCGCGGAACACGAGGGCGGCCTTCGGCGCAAGCGCGCCTTCAAGCGC
>RFZI01000092.1 GCA_009920775.1 Paracoccaceae bacterium
GCGGCACTGACGGGTGCCGCATCGTCGCTTTTCGATATTGCCGACAAGACATTCCTGCCCGCGGTCTTGCCGAAAGAGCAGCTCGTCGATGGCAATGCGCGGCTCGAAGCCTCGGACGCAGTTGCCGAAGGCATCGGGCCTTGGATCGGCGGGGCGCTGGTCGGGCTCGTCGGTGCGCCCATGGCGCTCGTTTTCGATGCGGTGAGCTATTTGTGGTCGGCGCTGCTGCTTGGGTTGGTTCGCAGCGAGGCGCCTGTCGATTCCAACGCCAAAGAAACGGAAGGGGCAGGTCTTCTCGCGGATGCCCGGATCGGCCTTCAGGCCAGCCTCGCCCAGCCGATGATCGCCCGTATCCTGCTTGCCACGATCATCCTTTCCCTCTCGGGCGGCTTCTTCATGGCGCTCTATATGGTGGTCACGGTCGATCTTCTGGCGCTGTCGCCGACCATGGTCGGTGCGATCATCGGGGTTGGGGGGCTGGGCGGCGTGCTCGGAGCCGTATCCGCGCCCGCGCTCCGGCGGCGGTTCGGGGCCTACGGCGCGATGGTCCGGTCTCTGGCCATAGCCGCGGCCTTCAACTTTTCGGTGCCGCTCTCGCTTCTTTTCCCATCGGCCGCCGTTCCGCTTCTGGTTTCCGCCCAGCTCGTCGGCGACGGATTTATGACCGTTGCCTTCATCATGGTCGTCAGTCTCCGGCAGGAAATCATGGCCAAAGAGGTTCTGGGCCGCGCCAACGCGACTTTCCATCTGGCCGAGTCGGGTGCTTTGGTCGGCGGCTCATTGCTTGCTGCGGTTCTGGTCGTCTGGAGCCCGGTCGAATGGGTGATCTGGGGCGCATCCTTTGGTGGCGTAGTCGCCGTTCCGATCTTGCTGGGCTATCGCCCAACGCCGGAAGAAAGGCATTAAAGCCCGGCGGGCAGGCCAACCATTACGTCCGCCTCGGCCGTTGCGGCATCGAGGGCATCGGACAGGGATTTCAGAAGATCCGCCCTCTGCGCCTCGTCCATGTGGCGCGGTATCTCGGCCTCCCAACGCCGATAGACCGCCGCGCCACGGCTAAAAGGCCAGGGAAAGAGCATCCGGTCCCAGCCAGGCAGGCGCGACTGACGGCGCACGGAGTTGGCGTGCAGAAAGACAGGTAGCCCCGAGATGCGCGCCCATTCGAGCGGCGCTTCCTTCAATTCGCGGCGCGGGCCAAATGGGCCGTCGCCGGTCAGGCCGATACTGGCACCCGCACGGATCAGGCGCAGGATCTGTCGAGACGCGGACTTGTTGGATTTCCGGAAGTTCATCGAGAAGGGTGTGCCGTTAAACCGGCTGTGGGTTATCGCGCTGATCCGCCCGTCGCGGTTGGCGGCCGTGGGCACGGTGATCGGCGTGAGGCCCTGCGGCCAAAGCGGAATCGCCATGAGCGTCCTGCTATGCCAGAGGAGGTAGATGACCGGCCCCTCTTTCATCGCGGCACGCAGGTCGTCAGAACCGCTGACCTGCCAGCGCGTTGTTCGGAACACCAGCCAGATATAGGCCGAATAGATGCGTCCGAGCAGCCGTTCCAGCGCGGACGCGGCAACGGGCATCGGTTCTGCGATCTCTGTTTCGGTTCGGCCGGGCATCGGGGTTCTCGGTGATTTCTGCCCTTGTAGAAGGCGGGCCACTTTTCATGCAAGGCCAGTCTTGCAAGCGCCAGAGATTGCCGCTATTCGACAGGCCGGCCTTAGGGGTATAGCTCAGCTGGTAGAGCGACGGTCTCCAAAACCGTAGGTCGCGGGTTCGAACCCTGCTGCCCCTGCCATTTCCCACAAATTTGAAACCCAGCTTCGCCTTGACCTTTGGCGGCGCGTTTCTCAGTCTCGGGCCGAGTTTTGGGGCAGGTGGACGTCGTGACGGGGCAGGTTTCGGTTGGGTTACATCTTGGTGTGCACAAGACCGCCTCCACCCATCTGCAACACACGCTCCGAAACAGTAGCGAAGCGCTGATCGAAAAGGGCGTGCGATATTACGGGCCCGACTTTCTGCGGCTTCGGGGGCGTTCGATCGAACAGATGTTTGGGCTGGGGACTGCCTCACCACCCAGACTATCGACCGCTGACCAGATCGCGTTTCTGGCCAAGGGCGACAGCAGGATCCTGATCAGCGAGGAAAATTTCTTCGGGCCCTTGCTCGAAAGGAGCGGCAAAGGTCTGATCCCGCCCTATTCCGGTGGGGAGCGGGCCGTGGCCGAATTGGCAGGGCTTTTGGCAGGCGAGGGGTCTCCGCTAGATCTATATGTCGCGATACGCAGCCCGGCGTCTTTTGCGACGTCGCGCTATAGCCAGATTCTCCTCAGCGGCACTTTCCTTTCGCCCGAGGACTATGCCGCCATGGCCAAACCTGAGGGGATCGACTGGGCCGAAATGGTTGCCGCGCTCGCGTCGGTTCCGAACAAGCGCAGCCTCTATGTCTGGCGTTACGAGGACTACGGCCAGATATTGCCCTCCATCCTTTCCGCGATGGTAGGCAGCGAGGCGGCCGGCTTGGTTGCACCCGCTGAAACGGTCGTGAATCCCGGCTTTTCGGCCATCTCCCTCCGCCGGTATCTTGTGGCGCGGGAAAGAGGGAACAAGTGGCTAACGCCGGCCCGAGCGCGGGGCCGCTATCCGGTTGGCCCCGACTCGCCCCCATTGGCGCTTTTCAACGCCGAGGAACTTCACCACGACACGGAGCGTTATGCAGATCAGATCGCCCGTATCCGATCCATTCCAGGCGTCACGCTCATCCAACCCTGACTGCCCCGGTGCGGACAGGGTTGAAAACCGCCCGCCAACTCCGTATGTCGCGGCAAACGCTTTCATGAGGTGGCCTTATGGCACGCACCAGCCCGATCCAGTTCATCCAGCAAACCCGCGCCGAGATCGGCAAGGTCGTTTGGCCCTCGCGCCGCGAAGTTCTTTTGACCACCGGCATGGTCTTTCTGATGGCGACCCTGCTCGCTGTCTTCTTCGCGCTCGTCGATCTTCTGATCCGTTCGGGCCTTCAGGGCGTCCTGACCTTCTTCGGATCCTGACCCCCGAGGCGCTTTTGCGCCGGCGGAAGAAATTGGCCTTTCCCCCTTGAAATCAAAGGCCTCGGGGGGTATGAGCCACGGACTTCCGAATGGGGCGTGCGGCGAATCGAGTTGCGCGCCGCTTTTTATTTTCGGAAACGGGCGGTCTAACCGCTTGATGAATATGGAACTTTCGGTCGCAAGGCCGGTGACGACGAGGTGTCGAGAAACATGGCGAAACGTTGGTATTCGGTAAGCGTGCTCTCGAACTTCGAGAAGAAGATTGCCGAACAGATCCGTACCAAAGTGGCCGATCAAGGGCTCGAGGACCAGATCGACGAGGTTCTGGTTCCGACCGAAGAGGTTATCGAAGTGCGCCGCGGCAAGAAAGTGACCGCAGAGCGCCGCTTCATGCCGGGCTATGTTCTCGTGCACATGGAGATGTCGGACGAGGGCTATCACCTGATCAACTCGATCAACCGCGTCACCGGGTTCCTTGGCCCCCAAGGCCGCCCGATGCCGATGCGCGATGCCGAGGTTCAGGCGATTCTCGGCCGCGTTGAAGAGGGCCAAGAGGCTCCTCGCACGCTGATCCACTTCGAAATCGGCGAGAAGGTCAAGGTGAGCGACGGCCCGTTCGAGGATTTCGACGGGATGGTCGAAGAGGTCGACGAAGAAAATCAGCGCCTCAAGGTCACCGTTTCGATTTTTGGCCGGGCCACCCCGGTCGAGCTGGAATTCACTCAGGTCGCCAAGCAGGGCTGAGTGTCTCACGTGGGAGGCAAGGGCAGCGCGCTGCCGGAGCCGGACCACACAACTTAGGCCCTGACCACGCGTGGTTCGGGGGTTGGAAAAAGGAGAGGCCAAATGGCCAAGAAAGTAATGGGCATGCTGAAGCTCCAAGTCCCCGCCGGGGATGCGAAGCCGTCGCCCCCCGTTGGTCCGGCTCTGGGTCAGCGCGGCATCAACATCATGGAATTCTGCAAGGCGTTCAACGCCAAGACCGCAGACATGGAAAAGGGCGCTCCGTGCCCGACCGTGATCACCTACTATCAGGACAAGTCGTTCACCTTCGAGATCAAGACGCCGCCGGCGTCCTACTATCTCAAGAAAGCCGCCAAGCTGTCGTCGGGCTCCAAGAAGCCGGGCAAAGAGACCGCTGGTTCCGTGACCGTCGCCCAAGTCCGTGAAATCGCCGAGGCCAAGATGAAAGACCTCAACGCGAATTCCGTCGAAGGCGCCATGCAGATCATCCTGGGCTCCGCCCGGTCGATGGGTATCGAGGTGAAGTGATGGCAAAAGCTGGTAAACGGATTCGCGCCGCTCGCGAAGCCTTCGCAGGCAAGGAAAACCTCTCGGTCGCCGATGCGGTCGCTTTGGTGAAAGCCAACGCCACGTCCAAATTCGACGAGACCATCGAGATCGCGATGAACCTCGGCGTCGATCCGCGCCACGCCGACCAGATGGTCCGCGGCACGGTCAACCTTCCGAACGGCACCGGTAAATCGGTTCGCGTCGCTGTCTTCGCTCGTGGCGACAAGGCTGATGAAGCCAAGAAAGCCGGAGCCGACATCGTTGGCGCCGAAGACCTGATGGAGATCGTTCAGTCGGGCAAGATCGACTTCGACCGCTGCATCGCCACCCCCGACATGATGCCGATCGTCGGCCGTCTGGGTAAGGTCCTTGGTCCGCGCAACCTGATGCCGAACCCGAAAATCGGCACCGTGACCGTTGACGTCGCCGAAGCTGTGACCGCTGCCAAAGGCGGCCAGGTCCAGTTCAAGGCCGAGAAGGCCGGCGTTATCCATGCCGGTATCGGCAAGGCCTCGTTCGACGCCAAGAAGCTGGAAGAGAACCTTCTCGCTTTCGTTGACGCCGTCCAGAAAGCCAAGCCGTCGGGGGCCAAGGGCACCTACCTCAAGAAGGTTGCCCTCAGCTCGACCATGGGCCCGGGCGTGTCGGTCGACGTCGCCTCGGCGACTGGCAACTAAGAATTTCACCCCGGCTTTCGGGCCGGGATGAATGGCGGGGCCGCCTCGGCCCCGTCCTGTCCGAGACGGAGGGCGGGGGAAACCCGCTAAGTCCTTCCTGAGATGGGAAACGAGAAGAGATTTCCGTTTGGTTGCGCGGATGCGCTTCCTTCGGGCGATCAAGGCTCGGGACCCTGATACGGACCCGAAGAGCCAGGGAACCTGTTCTCTGGCAAACATGAGCCGGGGGTCAAAATCGGCCCCCATTACTTGGAGTGAAACTGTGGATAGAGCCCAGAAAGAGAAAGTGGTCGAGGAACTCGGCCAGATCTTTGAAAGCTCTGGCGTCGTAGTGGTTGCCCACTACGAAGGCATGACGGTTGCACAAATGCAGGACCTGCGCGCGAAAATGCGTGAAGTTGGCGGGTCCGTTCGCGTTGCCAAGAACAAGCTCGCCAAGATCGCCCTCGAGGGTCGGCCCTGCGCAAGCATCGCCAGCTACCTCACGGGCATGACCGTGTTGTCCTATTCGGAAGACCCCGTGGCTGCGGCCAAGGTGGTCGACGCCTATGCGAAGTCGAACGACAAGTTCGTCATCCTCGGCGGCGCAATGGGCGACTCGGCTCTGGATCCGGCCGGTGTCAAAGCCGTCGCACAAATGCCGTCGCGTGAAGAGCTCATCGCTCAGATCGTGTCCTGCATCGGTGCGCCCGCCTCGAACATCGCCGGTGCCATTGGCGCGCCTGCTTCGAACATCGCGAGCATTCTTTCGACCATCGAAGAGAAAGCTGCATAAGCAACCTGATTACCAGACGGGGCCGAATAGCCCTGACGTTGGAACACACATCAAACGAACGGAAAGCATAAAATGGCTGATCTGAAGAAACTTGCTGAAGAGATCGTGGGTCTGACCCTTCTCGAAGCCCAGGAACTGAAAAACATCCTGAAAGACGAGTACGGCATCGAGCCCGCCGCTGGCGGCGCTGTCATGATGGCCGGCCCGGCTGCCGGTGGCGCTGCTGCCGCTGCCGAAGAAGAAAAGACCGAGTTCGACGTCGTCCTCAAGGACGCCGGCGCTCAGAAGATCAACGTGATCAAAGAAGTCCGCGCGATCACCGGTCTTGGTCTGAAAGAAGCCAAAGATCTCGTCGAAGCTGGTGGCAAGGTGAAAGAAGCCGCGCCGAAGGCCGAAGCCGAAGAGATCAAGGCGAAGCTCGAAGCCGCTGGCGCCAAGGTCGAACTGGCCTAAGCCAACTGGTAGGGGCGCGAGCCCCGAAACACAGGCTGGGCCCGCAAATCGCGGGTCCAGCCGAACCTGTCTTAGCAGGGGGCATTTTCGGCCCTCTCCTTGGACAGGTTCCGGATCGGGAGGCTTCCGGTGGGACGGAGGCCAGGAATAGACCGGAACTCATCCGCTCTCAGACGGGCGCTGTGCCGCAGCCCAACGGCATGGACCCAGTAGAGAATTGAAAGGTGACGACGCACATGGCTCAGTCCTTCCTCGGCCAGAAACGCTTGCGCAAATATTACGGTAAAATCCGTGAAGTGCTGGAAATGCCGAACCTCATCGAGGTTCAGAAATCCTCCTACGACCTCTTCCTGCGGTCTGGCGACGCCCAAGAGCCCGCCGACGGCGAAGGAATCAAGGGTGTCTTCCAATCGGTATTCCCGATCAAGGATTTCAACGAGACCGCCGTTCTCGAGTTTGTGAAATACGAGCTCGAAAAGCCGAAATTCGACGTTGAAGAATGTATGCAGCGCGATCTGACCTATTCGGCCCCGCTGAAGGTCACGCTTCGCCTCATCGTGTTCGATGTCGACGAGGATACCGGCGCCAAGTCGGTCAAGGACATCAAAGAGCAGGACGTGTTCATGGGTGACATGCCGCTCATGACCCCGAACGGCACGTTCATCGTCAACGGCACCGAGCGCGTCATCGTTTCCCAGATGCACCGCAGCCCGGGCGTGTTCTTCGATCACGACAAGGGCAAGACCCATTCCTCGGGCAAGCTCCTCTTCGCCTGCCGCATCATCCCCTACCGCGGCTCGTGGCTCGATTTCGAGTTTGACGCCAAAGACCTCGTCTTCGCGCGCATCGACCGTCGCCGCAAACTGCCGGTCACGACGCTCCTCTATGCGCTGGGCATGGATCAGGAAGGCATCATGGATGCCTACTACGACACCGTCGAATACAAGCTCGAGAAGAAGGGCAAGAACTGGGTCACCAAGTTCTTCCCCGAGCGCGTTCGCGGCACCCGTCCGACCTATGACCTGATCGACGCCAAGACCGGCGAAGTCATCGCGAAGGCTGGCGAGAAGGTTACGCCGCGCACCGTGAAGAAGCTGATCGAAGAGGGCAAGGTCAGCGAGCTTCTCGTGCCGTTCAACCACATCGTCGGCAAATACGTCGCCAAGGACATCATCAACGAAGAGAACGGCGCGATCTATGTCGAGGCCGGTGACGAGCTCACCGCCGAGATCGATTCCGATGGCACCCTGATCGGTGGCACCGTGAAGGATCTGATCGACGCGGGCGTCAAGTCGGTCCCGGTGCTCGACATCGATAACGTCAATGTCGGCCCCTACATGCGCAACACCATGGCCGCCGACAAGAACATGAACCGCGAAACCGCGCTCATGGATATCTATCGCGTCATGCGCCCGGGCGAGCCGCCGACCGTCGACGCCGCTTCGGCGCTGTTCGACACCCTGTTCTTCGACAGCGAGCGCTATGATCTTTCGGCCGTTGGCCGCGTGAAGATGAACATGCGCCTCGACCTCGACGCCGCCGATACCATGCGCACCCTGCGCAACGAGGATATCGTCGCTTGCGTCAAGGCACTGGTCGAGCTGCGCGACGGCAAGGGCGAGGTCGACGATATCGACCACCTCGGCAACCGCCGCGTCCGCTCGGTTGGCGAGCTGATGGAAAACCAGTACCGCGTTGGCCTGCTCCGCATGGAGCGCGCGATCAAGGAGCGTATGTCGTCGGTCGAGATCGACACCGTCATGCCGCAGGACCTGATCAACGCGAAACCGGCTGCCGCCGCTGTGCGCGAGTTCTTTGGCTCGTCGCAGCTGTCGCAGTTCATGGACCAGACCAACCCGCTCTCGGAAGTCACGCACAAGCGTCGCCTTTCGGCGCTCGGGCCGGGTGGTCTGACCCGCGAGCGTGCCGGTTTTGAAGTCCGCGACGTTCACCCGACCCACTATGGCCGGATGTGCCCGATCGAAACGCCGGAAGGCCCGAACATCGGCCTCATCAACTCGCTGGCCACCTTTGCCCGCGTCAACAAGTATGGTTTCATCGAGACCCCCTACCGCAAAGTGAAGAGCGGCAAGGTCACCGACGAAGTCCATTACATGTCGGCCACCGAAGAGATGCGTCACACCGTGGCTCAGGCCAACGCGACGCTCGACAAGGACGGCAACTTCATTAACGACCTCGTGTCGACCCGTCAGTCGGGCGAATACACGCTCGCCCCACGCGAGAATGTTGACCTCATCGACGTCTCGCCCAAGCAGCTCGTGTCGGTTGCGGCCTCGCTCATCCCGTTCCTCGAGAATGACGACGCCAACCGCGCTCTCATGGGCTCGAACATGCAGCGTCAGGCGGTT
>RFZI01000093.1 GCA_009920775.1 Paracoccaceae bacterium
GGGTGATCGTGCCCTGCGCCGCGCCTGTCGCGGGATTGGTGCGCAAGTTGACCGCACATTGGCCAGTGCGGCCCGTGCTTGTCGATCCCACGCGCGAGAGCGGTTTTTCGGGCGCCAAACTTGCCGCCTTCCGTGCCGCAGATGTGGCGCTTGCGGCTTCGGGGACTGTGTCGCTCGAACTGGCAGCTTCCGGCACGCCAATGGTGATCGCCTATGACATGAACTGGCTGAGCCGCCGGATCATCAAGAAAAAGCTGCTGATCGACACGGTGACGCTTGTGAACCTTGTCAGCGATTCCCGGACAATCCCCGAGTTTATCGGCAGTGAGTGCCGTCCCGGCCCCATTGCAGAAGCGCTAGAGCAAGTATTGCAAAACCCCGGGGCTCAGAAAGAGGCGATGCGCCTGACGATGGAACGGCTGGGGCAGGGCGGCGAGCCGCCGGGGCTGCGGGCCGCGAAGGCCGTCTTGGCCCGGCTCTAGCGGCCTTTCCAGATCCAGCCACCACCCAGAATGCGGCTGCCGCCGGTTTCATAGAACACACAGGCCTGTCCGGGGCTCACGCCTTCCTCTGCGGTCAGCAGTTCCACCTCGGCTTCGGTTTCCGAAATCGGCCGCAGGATCGCGGGCGCCGGCGGGCGGGTCGAGCGGACCTTCACGGAAATCTCGCGCTCGGCCTGATCGGTGAAGGCGCCATCGCCAAGCCAGTTGATCTCGCGCACGGGGATCGTTCGCGTGGCCAGAAGGTCTTTCGGTCCGACGACAACCTGCCGCTTGTCCACATCGAGCCGCACCACATAGAGCGGATCGGCTAGGCCACCGATGCCGAGGCCACGGCGCTGGCCGATCGTGTAGTGGATCACGCCGCGGTGCTCGCCCAGCACATTGCCCTCAACGTCGACAATCTCGCCCGGCTCGGCCGCGCCGGGGCGCAGCTTTTCGATCACCGAGGCATAGTTGCCGTTGGGCACGAAGCAGATGTCCTGACTGTCTGGCTTGTCGGCCACGGCGAGCCCGTATTTGGCGGCCAGCTTGCGGGTCGCGTCCTTCGAGGGCAGGTGGCCCAAGGGAAAGCGCAGGAAGTCGAGCTGTTCGGGCGTCGTCGAGAAGAGGAAATAGCTCTGGTCGCGATTGGCATCAGCCGCGCAATGCAATTCCGGCCCCGCGCCAACCTTGCGCTGGATATAATGGCCGGTGGCCATACAGTCCGCCTCGAGATCGCGGGCCGTTGCCAGAAGATCCTTGAACTTCACCCGTTCGTTACAGCGGATGCAGGGGACTGGTGTCGCGCCGGCAAGGTAGCTGTCGGCAAACTCGTCGATCACCGCGTCCTTGAAGATGTTTTCATAGTCGAGAACGTAGTGCGGAAAGCCCATCGCCTCGGCCACGCGGCGGGCATCGTGGATATCCTGTCCCGCGCAGCAGGCGCCTTTCTTGGCCAGCGCCGCCCCGTGATCGTAAAGCTGCAGCGTCACGCCCACCACGTCATAGCCCTCTTCCGCCAGCTGCGCGGCCACGACCGAGCTATCGACGCCGCCCGACATGGCGACGACGACGCGCGTCTCGCTGGGCGGCTTGGCGAAGCCAAGCGAATTGATCGGGTGCGCGGTGGGCATGGGTTTCCGGCGGGTTACTGAGGTCTGCCGGAATATAGGAAAATACGAAGCACTCTCAAGAGGCGGTTTCACCGGTCTTTAAATCCCGACCCTCAGGTTCTGCATCGTGGGAACACTGGGGTGTGAAATGTATATCAAGAAAGCAAAGGGGCCGCGCTCGGTGCGGTTGCCTGATGGAACATTGATGAGCCTTGCGGATTTGCCGCCCGTTGATACCAAACGCTGGGTGGCCTCAAGGAAGGCCGCGGTTGTGAGGGCCGTGGCGCATGGACTGATCGAAATCGAAGATGCGCTCGAGGCCTATGGGCTTTCAGAAGACGAGTTCATGGCGTGGGTGCGCGCCGTGGCCGAGCACGGGGAAGATGCCCTTAAAACAACAGCCATCCAAAAAGATCGACAACCTTAGATTGGTAACGAGGTGAATTTCGCTACTTTAACGGGTGATTAACCAATGTCGCTCTATCCTGAACGCAACGTTACTGTGCGGAGGCCCGAATATGCGCATCTTGTTGGTGGAGGATGATCCGACAACATCCAAAAGCATCGAAATGATGCTGACCCATGCCAATCTCAACGTCTATGCGACGGACCTTGGCGAAGAGGGGATCGATCTGGCCAAGCTCTATGACTATGATCTGATCCTCCTTGACCTTCACTTGCCGGATATGAGCGGGCACGAGGTTTTGCGGCAACTGCGGATGGCTCGGGTCGAGACACCGATCCTGATCCTGACCGGCGAGAGCGGGACAGAGAGCAAGCTGCGCGGATTTGGCTTTGGGGCGGATGACTATATGACCAAGCCGTTTCACCGTGACGAGCTGGTTGCGCGTATCCATGCGATCATCCGGCGCTCGAAAGGGCATTCGCAATCCATTATCAATACGGGCCGGATCTCGGTCAATCTCGATGCCAAGACCGTCGATGTCGGCGGGATGCCTGTGCATTTGACCGGCAAGGAATATCAAATGCTCGAGCTTCTCAGCCTACGCAAAGGCACGACGCTGACAAAGGAGATGTTCCTCAACCATCTCTATGGCGGGATGGACGAACCCGAACTGAAGATTATCGACGTGTTTATCTGCAAGCTTCGAAAGAAGCTCTCGGAGGCAACGGGCGGGGACAACCATATCGAAACGGTCTGGGGGCGCGGATATGTCCTGCGCGATCCCGAGAGGGGACGTCAGGCAGAGCGTATCGCTGTCGGCGCCTGAGGCTGGACGCGGGTCGTATCGCCGCCTAAGAGTCGTCTGGAACGGGTTCAGCGGCTTTCGGGGACAACGTGCGCGAGACGGAACAAGACAAGTCACAGGGATCGGGCGCTGCGGCTGATACAGCTGTTGATCAGCTGTCGGTCACGCAAGCCCAAGCAGAATTGGCTCGCCTCGCCGGTGCGCTTGCGGCGGCAAATCGCGCCTATCACACCGAGGATGCGCCGGAAATTTCCGACGCTGCCTATGACGCGCTGAAACGGCGAAACGCGGAGATCGAGAAGCGGTTTCCCGACCTCAAACGCGCTGACAGCCCGAGTGAACAGATTGGTGCGGCTGTCTCGGACGGTTTTGGCAAAGTCCGCCATGCTGTTCGGATGCTGAGCCTTGAGAATGCGTTTGACGACGAGGAAGTGGCCGAGTTTGACCAGCGCATTCGCCGGTTTCTTGGGCTGTCCGTTGATGCGCCGCTCGGCTACACGGCCGAACCCAAGATCGACGGGCTGTCGCTGTCGTTGCGCTATGAAAACGGCCGGCTCGTGCAGGCGGCCACCCGCGGCGATGGTGAGGTGGGTGAAAACGTGACCGCCAACGCATTGACAATAAATGATATTCTGCAAACACTCACCGGCGCGCCAGCAATTTTGGAGGTGCGGGGCGAGGTCTATATGAGCCACGCAGATTTCGCCGCACTCAATGCCCGACAGGACGCCTCGGGCGGCAAGACCTTTGCCAACCCGCGCAATGCCGCCGCCGGCAGTCTGCGCCAGTTGGACGCCGAAATGACCCGCGCCCGCCCGCTTCGGTTCTTTGCCTATGCTTGGGGCGAGGTCTCAGAGCCGCTCGCCCCCACGCAAAAGGGGGCGATCGACCGTCTTGCCGATCTCGGCTTTCAGACGAATCCGCTAACCCAGAGGTTTGAAGACATAGAGGGTCTGGCGCGACACTACCGCGATATCGAAACGCACCGCGCATCGCTGGGCTATGACATCGACGGCGTGGTCTACAAGGTCGACGATCTGCGCCTGCAAGAGCGGCTTGGTTTCCGCTCGACCACGCCTCGCTGGGCCATCGCCCATAAGTTTCCCGCCGAACTTGCCTGGACGGTTCTCGAGGCGATCGACATTCAGGTGGGCCGCACCGGCGCTCTGAGCCCTGTCGCGCGGCTTCGGCCGATCACTGTCGGCGGGGTGGTTGTCTCCAATGCCACGCTCCATAACGAAGACTATATCGCCGGTCGCGATTCCAACGGCGCGCCGATCCGCGAGGGGCGGGATATCCGCGTGGGGGATTGGGTTCAGGTCTATCGCGCGGGCGATGTGATCCCCAAGATCAAGGATGTCGATCTTGCAAGACGGCCTGCCGAGGCACGCCCCTATGCCTTCCCCCAAACCTGCCCGGAATGCGGATCTGTCGCCATACGCGAGCCGGGCGATGCTGTCCATCGCTGCACCGGCGGCCTGATCTGTCCGGCGCAGGCGGTTGAAAAGCTGAAGCATTTTGTCAGCCGGGGCGCCTTTGATATCGAAGGCTTGGGTGCCAAGCAGATCGAGATGTTTTTTGCCGATGATCTGCTGCCGATCCGCGAACCGGCGGATATCTTCACCCTCGCCGCGCGGGATCAAGCGAACCTTTCGAAGCTCGCCAATCGCGATGGATTTGGCGAGCGAAGCGCCAAGAAGCTCTTCGCGGCCATCGAAGACCGGCGCAAGATCCCGCTGGCCAAACTCCTTTTTGCGCTCGGCATCCGTCACCTCGGGGAAACCAGTTCGGCGATGATTGCCACCCATTATGAAACCTGGCCCGCTTTCGAGGCCGCGATGACTGCTGCACGTGTGGGCGAGGGGCCCGAGTGGGATGACCTCATCGGCATTGACGGCGTTGGAGCCGTGTTGGCGGCCTCGCTCGTCACGACAATGCAGCAAGAGGCAGAGCGCGCCTCGATTGATCGGCTCGTGGCACTACTCGACGTTCAGGAAAGCCGCCGCGTGGTCGCCGAAAACAGCCCTGTTGCGGGCAAGATCATTGTCTTTACCGGCACACTCGAAAAGATGAGCCGCGCAGAGGCCAAAGCCCGCGCTGAGGCGCTTGGTGCCAAGGTCGCCGGCAGCGTGAGCGCCAAGACAGATCTTCTTGTTGCCGGACCGGGGGCTGGGTCCAAGGCCAAGAAAGCCGAAGAGCTCGGCATCGAGACGATTGATGAAGACGGCTGGCTCTCGCTCATCGGTGGGGCATGAAGGGCCGCCCCGAAGCCCTCTGGCCGCTCTTCGGGGGGCTTCAGGCGCTCGACGGCGTGGGGCCTAAAACGGCTCAGTTGATGGGTGCCCTCGGCGTCGAAAAGCCCCGCGATCTTCTTTTTACATTGCCCTACAGCGGCATCGACCGGCACCGCCGCGGCTCGATCAATGAGGTCGTGCTGCCCGCGGTCGCAACCGTAGAAGTATCGGTCGTGGGGCATTATCCACCGCATGGCAAGGGGCGGCCCTACAGGATCACAGTGAACGATGCTAAAACCTCGTTTCAGCTCGTGTTCTTCCACGCCCGCGCCGAGTATCTGAAAAAGCTGCTACCGGTGGGCGAGCGGCGTGTCGTTTCCGGCAAGGTCGAGCTTTTCGACGGCATCGCCCAGATGACCCATCCCGACCATATTCTGCCACTTGAAGAGGCGGAGGATATGCCGCTTTTCGAGCCGGTCTATCCGCTGACCGCAGGGATCACCCAGAAGCTGATGTTCAAAGCCTCGCGAAGCGCCTTGGGATTGGCGCCGCTCTTGCCCGAATGGATTGATCCAGCGCTGAAAGCACGCGAGGGCTGGCCCGACTGGCGGGCGGCGCTAAAGCAGGTTCACGCGCCGGAGTCCACGGCCGACCTTTCGCCGCACCTGCCCGCCCGACAGCGCCTCGCCTACGACGAGTTCTTTGCGCACCAACTGACACTTGCGCTCGCCCGCGCGGTCGTCCGGCGCGGCAAGGGGCGGGTTTCGGCGGGCGACGGCCGGCTCGGGGCCAAGGTTCTCGCCGCGTTGCCTTACAGGCCAACCGGCGCCCAGACCCGCGCTTTTGAGGAGATCTCGGCCGACATGGCGAGCGAGGCGCGAATGAACCGGCTTTTGCAGGGCGATGTGGGCTCGGGCAAGACACTGGTCGCGCTGATGGCGCTTTTGCGGGCGGTCGAAGCCGGCGGGCAGGGGGTCATGATGGCCCCGACCGAGATCCTTGCCCGCCAGCATTTTGGCGGGTTGAAGGATTTCGCCACCAAGGCCGGGGTTCGGATCGAGATCCTGACCGGGCGCGACAAAGGGGCAGAGCGTGCCGCGAAACTGGCGGCTCTGGCCGCAGGCGAGATCGGCATTCTCGTCGGCACCCATGCGGTCTTTCAAAAGGACGTCGAATTTAACGACCTGCGCCTTGCGGTGATCGACGAACAGCATCGCTTTGGCGTGGCCCAGCGGATGGAGCTGGGTGCAAAGGGGCAGGCGGTTGATGTCTTGGTGATGACGGCCACACCGATTCCGCGCAGCCTCGCGCTGGCGCAGTATGGCGATATGGATGTCTCGGTGCTTGATGAAAAGCCCCCCGGGCGGACGCCGGTGCAGACGGCTCTGGTGTCGGTTGACCGGATGGACGAGGTGATCGGCAAGCTCCGCCGCGCGGTGCAGGAGGGCAAACAGGCCTATTGGGTCTGCCCGCTGGTCGAGGAATCCGAGACCTCGGACATGACCGCTGCCGAAGAGCGGTTCAAGCGCCTGCGGGCGGCGCTTGGCGAGGGGGTCGTGGGGCTTGTGCATGGACAGCTCCCCCCCGCCGAGAAAGACGCCGCCATGGCCGCTTTTGCCAAAGCTGAGACAGGGGTTCTGGTCGCTACGACGGTGATCGAGGTGGGGGTCGATGTGCCCAATGCCTCGATCATGGTGATCGAGCGGGCCGAGAGTTTTGGTCTCGCGCAGCTGCATCAGTTGCGGGGCAGGGTCGGGCGCGGCTCAGCGGCCTCGACCTGCCTTTTGATGTTTCAGGAGCCGCTCTCCGAAGGAGGTCGCCGCCGCCTGCAGATCCTGCGCGAGACGGAGGATGGCTTTAGCATCGCCGAGGAAGATCTCGCCATGCGCGGGGCGGGCGATGTGATCGGCACGGCGCAATCGGGCCTGCCGCGTTTCCGCATCGCTGATCTCGAACGGCAGGCGCCGCTGATGCAAACGGCCCAAGCAGACGCGAGAAAGCTCCTGCATGATGACCCAAGCCTGACCAGCCCGCGGGGTGAAGCGGCAAAGACTCTCCTTTGGCTCATGGAACAGGACAAGGCGATCCATTTGATTTCAGTAGGTTAGCGCGCCTGCGACCGCATTATGCTTAATTGTTCACAAATGTTCTCATAAAGTTCTTTACATGCCGTTAAGAAAATGAGAACAAATGGGCAACAAGCAAGCGACGATGTGAGCAACATGGCCAAAGAAATCAAATCCGCGATCGAGCGTTCCGCCGATACCCTGATCGTCGATGCGCTGGGTGCTGTCGCCCTCGTCGTGCTGCTTTACGTCAGCCTCACGCTGCCGTCGCTTTTCTGATCTGCCCGGAGCCTGAGTTCGGAGCGCCCGCATCGCCCTGTCCCAAACTGCGATGCTTTCAGCCTGATCCCCCGGTGGCCTTGCCTCTACCGGTGCGGCGCCCCAAAGAACCGGCTTCTGCCTGCCGCCGCCATCCTGTCCCGGATGTGCGGCGGTTTTTTTACGGGCGCTGCGCTGTGGCGATGGCCTCAAGGATGGCGTCGAAGGTCAAAAGGATCGAGGCGTGACGGTTTTTATAGTCGCGTGCGGGTTCCAGAACCTTCAACCCTTCGAAAGGGGCGGTGGGAACCGGCCCCCCTTCCTTGAGCATCGCCGCAAGCTGATCGCGGCCGCGCTGGATATGCTCGGGAGTCAAGCCGACCACGACCGATCCGATCACCGAGGCCGCCGCTTGCCCCAGCGCACAGGCCTTCACATCTTGCCCATAGTCGGTGATCGCCCCGTCTTTTAGAACGATATCGACGGTGACGGTCGACCCGCAGAGGGGCGAGCGCTTGCGAACGGTGGAATCAGGCTCTTTGAGCCGCGCGGTGCGGGGCATATCGGCACCAAGGGCAAGGATCTGGGCCGAGTAGAGTTTGATGAGGTCAGTATCGGTCGACATCGTGGTTTGCCCTTTGTCCTGCACTGCCCTACATAGGCCGGGCACGAGGGATGCAAAAGAGGTTTTGCCCGATGTCTGGCCCCAAGTTCGATCCGGCGACGTTCAAGTTCGACGCCAATGGCCTCATCCCCGCCATCGCGCAGGATGCTGACAACGGCGAAGTGCTTATGATGGGGTGGATGAGCGCCACCTCGCTTGCAAAGACGCTCGAGACAGGCCGCGTCACTTATTGGTCGCGCTCGCGGCAAGAGCTTTGGGCCAAGGGCGAGACCAGCGGGCATATTCAGGAACTGGTCGAGCTGCGCGTCGATTGCGACCGCGATTGCCTTTTAATGAAAGTCCGCCAGACCGGCCCCGCCTGCCACACCAACCGGCGGTCGTGTTTCTATACGCTCGTCGAAGGTGGCACCGAGACCATTACCTCGGACCCGATCTAAAGCCCGACCATTCGCCGGATATCGGCGGGGCTGGCCCCATCCTCGCGGTATGTCGCAATGGCGCGGGCATCGTCACGCTTGGCAAGGCGCTTGCCCGCCTCGTCA
>RFZI01000094.1 GCA_009920775.1 Paracoccaceae bacterium
TGGGTCGCGCTCGGGATGACCTTTACATGGGGGATCTACGCCCTTCTCAAGCGGCGGCTTCCCATCGGCCCCAATCAAGGCTTTCTTCTTGAAGTTCTGATCCTTCTGCCCTTCGCCCTCGGCTATCTGGTCAAGCTCCAGATTTCCGGCGAGAGCCACTTCGGCGAGACCACCTTCGACACCTTGATGCTCCTCGGTCTTGGCGCAGTCACCGCCGGCCCCTTGATGCTTTATGCCAATGGCGCCAAGCGTCTAAGGCTCTCGACCATCGCCATCCTACAATACATCGCGCCGACGATGATCTTTCTCACCGCCGTCTTCATCTTCGGCGAGCCCTTCGGCGCGGCGCGGGCCATTGCCTTCCCGCTGATCTGGGCCTCGGTCGTTATCTATCTCTATTCGATCTTCCGGCGGGCCCGATGAGCGGGCCTCTCGATGCCTACACCCCGCCGCAGGATCCCTTGGTGATCCTGCATCAGGATCACGAGATCCTGATCGTCGACAAACCTGCGGGGCTTCTGTCGGTGCCGGGCAAGGGCGAGCATCTGGCGGATTGCCTGATGAGCCGGATCGAGGCGGCATTCCCCACTGCACTCTTGGTCCACCGGCTCGACCGCGATACATCGGGGGTCATGGTTTTCGCGCTGACGCCCCACGCGCAGCGGCACCTCGGGCTGCAGTTTGAAAAGCGCTATACAAAGAAGACCTATGTCGCCCGTGTCTGGGGCGAGATGACGACCAAGACCGGCACGATTGATCTGCCCCTGATCGTCGATTGGCCCAACCGGCCCCTACAGCACGTCGATCATGAAAACGGCAAACCTGCGGTGACGGATTATCGCGTGGTGCGAACAGGCGGCGGCGAGAGCCGCGTGCGGCTTTATCCAAAGACGGGCCGTTCGCATCAGCTGCGCGTTCATATGAAGGAGATCGGCCACCCGATCCTTGGCGACCCGTTCTATGCCACAGGCCCCGCGCGAGATTATCCGCGCATGATGCTGCATTCCGAAACGCTGCAATTCCGCCACCCCGATGGTGGCGCAGGCGTGCGCTTTACGGCCAAGGCGCCGTTCTAGGCTATTCCAGCGGTTCTAGCTCGGCTTCCAATTCGGCCCGCAAATGCTCGTGCTGCTTGGGCAGCTTGAGCGCGGTGCCGAGGCTTGCGCGATCCTCGTCGCGGTCAAAGCCGGGCTCGTCGGTCGCCACCTCGAAGAGGATGCCGCCGGGGCTGCGGAAATAGATCGCCTGGAAATAATCCCGGTCGATCGACGGGGTCACCTGATAGCCGGTTTCGATGAGCGCCTTGCGCACCGCCCGCTGGGCCTCGGCGTTTGCCACCGAAAAGGCGATGTGGTGCACGGTTCCGGCACCCTGTTTGGCCCGCTTGCCGCCTGCAACGGTTTCGATGTCGATCGCATTGGCCGGATTGCCGCCCGCGATGGCAAAGCGCGTCACGGTGCCCTCGGTCGCGACTTCTTCGTAGCCCATGAAACGCAAAAGCTCGGCCGAGGCACCGCCATCGCGCAGGCGCATGGAGGCCGAGTGAAAGCCACGGATCGCCATGTCTTGGCTCACGCCGCCGCCGGACCATGGGGTGCGGCTATCTTCGTGCTCGACAAGCGCGAGGTTCTCGCCGTCGGGCCCCGAGAAGAGAACGCGCGCCTCGCCAAAGCGGGTATCGCTGGAGATGCCGGCCACGCGAAACTCGGCAAGGCGCTTTTGCCAGGCGCCCGAAGTCCCAACGGGGATCGAGAAAGAGGTGGTCCCGATCTCGCCAACCCCCGCCTTGCCTCGGGCCGAGTTGGGGCGGGGGAAATAGGTCATGACCGTGCCGGGGGTGCCAACCTCGTCGCCGTAATAGAGGTGATAAACCTCGGGCGCGTCGAAATTCACGGTCGTCTTGACCCGCCGCAGCCCCAGCGCTTCGGTGAAGAAACGGTTGTTGGCACTGGGCGATGAGGCCAGCGAGGTGACGTGGTGGATGCCATGGATCTGGTTCAGCATGGGAACTCTCTTTCTGCTTTGATCGCAAGATAAGAGATTCAGGCTCCGATGTAACCGGCAGCAGCGCACCGTTTCTGTGCGCACATAAATCGAAACGGGCGCCCGTGATTATGCGGGCGCCCGGATTTCTTACTCGGCGGCCCAGCCGGAGATGGCCTTGACCTCGAGGAATTCCTCAAGTCCCCATGTTCCGCCCTCGCGGGCACGGCCCGAGGCCTTGATGCCGCCGAAAGGCGCGCCAGCCGCGCGGCTCTTGCCGTTCATCTCGACCATGCCGGAACGGAGCTGACGGGCAAGCCGGTTGCGGCGTGCGCCATCCTCGGACTGTACATAGTTGGTCAGGCCATAGGGCGTATCGTTGGCGATACGAACAGCCTCTTCCTCGGTGTCGAAGGGAATGATCGACAGGACCGGCCCGAAGATTTCCTCGCGCTCGATGGTCATGCCGGGTTTGACGTCGGCAAAGACGGTCGGGCGAACATAAAAGCCCTTGTTCATCCCTTCCGGCAGGCCAAGGCCGCCGGCGACAAGGCGGGCGCCTTCGTCGATGCCTTTTTGGATATAGCCTTGAATCTGTTCCCACTGGCGCTTGTTGACCACGGGGCCGATATGGCGGCCATGCTCGCTCGCCGGGCCGACTTTGATCGAGTTGGCGATCTCGGCTGCGGCCTCGACGGTTTGATCGTAGATCGACCGCTCGACCAGCATCCGCGACGGCGCGTTGCAGCTCTGTCCCGAGTTGTTCATCATGTGGCGAACCCCGCGCTTGACCGCGTTGGGATCGGCATCAGCGAAGATCAGGTTGGCGCCCTTGCCGCCAAGCTCGAGCGTCACGCGCTTGAGCGTTGCGGCGGCGGCCACCGAAATCGCACGGCCGGCGCGGGTCGAGCCGGTGAAGGAGATCATCTCGACGTCCGGGTGGCTCGACAGCTGGCTGCCCACACCCATGCCATCGCCGTTGACGAGGTTGAACACGCCGGCAGGCACGCCCGCATCGTGGACAAACTCGGCAAAGAGCATTGAGGAAAGGGGCGATTCTTCCGATGGCTTCAGGATGCAGGTGCAGCCCGCCAGAAGGGCCGGGATCACCTTGAGCGTGACCTGATTCATCGGCCAGTTCCACGGGGTGATGAGGCCGACCACGCCGATGGGCTCGAGCGCGATCATGTCGTTCGGGGTGTCAGGGCGCAGCGGGCGCACCCATTCCATATGTTCGAAGGCGGCGATGAAATTCTTGAGGTGCCACGGCAGGCATTCGGCCTGATCGTCGCGGCTCATGTCGATCGGCGCGCCCATTTCGATCGAGATCGCCTGCGCCATCTCGTCGGCGCGTTTCTCATATTGCTCGAGGATTCCTTTGACGTAACCGAGGCGCACCTGCGGATCGGTCGCGGCCCAAGCCGGGAAGGCAGCCTTGGCGGCGGCAACGGCGGCATCGGTGTCAGCCTGATCGCCAAGGCTGATCACGGCGCAGGCGTCTTCGGTCGAAGGATCGATCACAGCACAATCGCGCGCCTTGGCCGGGGCGACCCATTTGCCATTGATATAGAACTCGCGCTTTTCGATCATGACGACTCTCCGGTAATTTGATCAAATTCGGCGCACACTGCCACTCCTTGCCTAGACATGCAAGTTGGTGCTGATGCCTCTGCCCAGCCTATAGCCGACAGACGACAGGCGGCGAAGAGAGGGAACCGACATTGACCAAAGCACCTCCGACACGTCTCGACCCGGCACGGGGCTTTTCTTTTGCCTTGGGAAACGCAACATGGGCGACAGGGCTCAAATCGCCCGAAAGGTTTGAATGAAAGCGACGAAACAAAAACCTGCTCAGATGATGATCGGCTGGCGCGAAACTGTCGCGCTGCCCGACCTTGGCATTGCAGAGGCCGTCGCCAAGATCGACACCGGAGCCCGCACCTCGGCGCTTCACGCCACGCGCATCCGGCATTTCGAGCGAGACGGAAGCCCTTGGGTCCGTTTTCATGTGCCCCACGCGGGGCTGGCCGAGGCGGTGGACTGTGAAGCGCCCCTCGTCGATAGCCGCGAGATCAAGAACACGAGCGGCGTTCCCGAAGAACGGCTGGTCATCTCGACCCGCCTCGTGCTCGGCGGCCGCAAGTGGACCATCGACGTCTCGCTGGCCGATCGCGCCGCCATGTCGATGCCCCTCATTCTGGGCAGGACGGCCATTCGCAGGCGCGGTATAGTTGTTAACCCGGGTCGCTCGTTTCTGGTCGCGCCCGCTGGAAAGGAAAGCCGATGAAAATCGCAATGCTGGCCCGCAACGCCAACCTCTATTCTCACCGGCGCCTGAAAGAGGCGGCCGAGGCGCGGGGGCACACGCTCGACATCATCAACACCCTGCGTTGCTACATGAACATCGTCAGCCGCAGGCCCGAGATCTATTACAACGGCGAAAAGCTGCCCCTCTATGATGCCGTGATCCCCCGCATCGGCGCGAGCGTAACCTTCTACGGCCTCGCCGTCTTGCGCCAGTTCGAGATGATGGGGGTCTATCCCTTGAACGAGTCGGTGGGCATCGGGCGCAGCCGCGACAAGCTCCGCTCGATGCAGCTTCTGGCGCGGGATGGCATTGGCTTGCCGGTGACGACCTTCGCCCATGATCCGAAGCAAACCGAAGAGGTGATCCGCCTCGCCGGTGGGGCGCCGGTGGTGGTCAAGCTTCTGGAAGGCACGCAGGGCATCGGCGTGGTTCTCGCCGACACCGAGCGCAGCGCCAAATCGGTGATCGAGGCGTTCCGCGGGGCAGATGTGAACATCATGGTGCAGGAGTTCATCAAAGAGGCGGGCGGGACGGATATCCGCGCCCTCGTGGTCGGCGGCAAGGTTGTCGCGGCGATGAAGCGCACGGGCGCTGATGGCGAGTTCCGGTCCAACCTGCATCGCGGGGGATCGGCCATGTCGATCAAGATCAGCCCCGAGGAGCGGGCAACGGCGATCCGTGCGGCCAAGTCGATGGGCCTCAATGTTTGTGGTGTCGATATGCTGCGCTCCAACCACGGGCCGGTGGTCATGGAGGTCAATTCCTCGCCGGGGCTTGAGGGGGTCGAGAACGCGACCGGCATCGACATTGCGGGCAAGATCATCGAGTTCATCGAGAAGAACGCCAAGCCCAACAGCACGCGGACCAAGGGCAAAGGCTGATGCCGGAAATTCGCAAGCCCTTCGAGATCGCCGGACGGCGGATTGCGCCCGGCCAGCGGATGACGGTGGATCTGCCGGTCAGCACCCTGACCGACCACACGCCCGTCACCATGTCGGTCCATGTGATCCACGGCAAAAAGCCGGGGCCGGTGATGTTTGTCTCGGCGGCGATCCACGGCGACGAGGTGATCGGGGTCGAGATCGTGCGCCGCCTTCTCCGCACCCCCGCGCTCGACCGTATGGCGGGGACGCTACTGGCCATTCCGATCGTCAATACCTTTGGCTTTCTCAACCAGAGCCGCTATCTGCCCGACCGGCGCGACCTCAACCGCGTCTTTCCCGGCTCGGCGGCGGGGTCACTGGCCGCGCGGCTGGCCAACCTCTTCCTGACCGAGATCATCGGGCGGTCGGATTTCGGCATCGACCTCCATTCCGCCGCCATTCACCGCACCAACCTTCCGCAAGTCCGCATCAGCCCCGGCAGCGACCGGATGCGCCATATGGCCGAGGTCTTTGGTGCGCCGGTAATCATCACCTCGAAAAAGCGCGACGGCTCGCTGCGGCTTTCGGCAGGCGAGGCTGGCGTGGATATGCTGCTCTACGAGGCTGGCGAGGGGCTTCGGTTCGACGAATACGGCGCGCGCACGGGCGTTATGGGCATCCTGCGGGTGATGCATGAGCTCGGCATGATCGGCGCCAAGGGCATCGCCAAGCCGCGCGTCAAACCGATCCTCTGCCGGAAATCCTCGTGGCTTCGGGCGCCTGCGGGCGGCCTGATCCGGATGTTCCGCCAGTCGGGCGACAAGGTGGTTCCAGGGGATGTGATTGGCGTGGTCTCCGATCCCTTTGGCGAGAACGAAACCGAAGTGGTGGCGACCGAGGGCGGCATCATCGTCGGCCGTGCCAACCTTCCGGTGGTCAACGAGGGCGACGCCCTTTTCCACATTGCCGAACTGCCCGATCCCGCCAAGGCCGAGGCGGCGGTTGGGGCGCTGGCCGAACAGCTCGAGGCGCAGCCCCTTTTCGACGAAGACGAGATCATCTGAAACGAAAAAGCCCCGGTGTTTCCACCGGGGCTCTGTCTTTGCCTTGCTCGGGGATTACTCCTCGGCGTCGGCCTTTTCTTCTTTCGGGATCTCGACGCCGGTCTCTTGGTCGACGACCTTCATCGACAGGCGGACCTTGCCGCGATCGTCAAAGCCCAAGAGCTTGACCCAAACTTCCTGACCTTCCTTCAGAACATCCGAGGGATGGTTCAGGCGGCGGTTTTCGATTTGGCTGACGTGCACGAGTCCGTCGCGCTTGCCGAAGAAGTTTACGAAAGCGCCAAAGTCGACGAGCTTGACGACCTTGCCCTTGTAAACCTTGCCTTCTTCCGGCTCGGCCACGATCGAATAGATCATGTCATAGGCCTTCTGGATGGCATCGCCGTTTGACGAGGCGATCTTGATCACGCCGTCATCGTTGATGTCGACCTTGGCGCCCGAAACCTCGACGATCTCGCGGATGACCTTGCCGCCCGAGCCGATCACTTCACGGATCTTGTCGGTCGGGATCTGCATGGTCTCGATGCGCGGAGCATGGACAGAGAAGGCGTTGGCGGTGGTCAGAGCCTTGGACATCTCGCCAAGGATGTGCATCCGGCCTTCTTTGGCCTGAGCCAGAGCCTGCTTCATGATTTCCGGCGTGATACCGGCAACCTTGATGTCCATCTGCAGCGAGGTGATGCCCTCGGCGGTGCCGGCAACCTTGAAGTCCATGTCGCCCAGGTGATCCTCGTCGCCAAGGATGTCGGTCAGAACGGCCCAGGAGCCGTCGTCCTCAAGGACGAGACCCATGGCAACGCCAGCCACCGGAGCCTTGAGCGGAACGCCCGCATCCATCATCGACAGCGAGCCGCCGCAGACCGAAGCCATCGACGACGAGCCGTTCGACTCGGTGATCTCCGACACGACGCGGATCGTGTAGGGGAAGTCGGTCGCAGCCGGCAGAACTGCCTGAAGCGCACGCCAAGCCAGCTTGCCGTGGCCGATTTCGCGGCGGCCGGGCGAACCAACGCGGCCAACTTCGCCAACCGAATAGGGCGGGAAGTTGTAGTGCAGGAGGAAGTTCGAGCGGAAGTTGCCGTGCAGCGCGTCGATGATCTGCTCGTCGTCGCCGGTGCCGAGCGTGGTCACGACCAGCGCCTGCGTTTCACCACGGGTGAAGAGCGCCGAGCCGTGGGTGCGCGGCAGAAGGCCGGTTTCCGAGACGATCGAACGGACCTGATCGAGAGCGCGGCCGTCGATACGCTTCTTGTCCTTCACGACCGAGCCACGCAAAACGCTCGACTCGAGCTTCTTGAGCGCGGTGCCAAGGTTGGCATCGGCCAGCTGCTCTTCGGTCAGAGCGGCCTTGATGGCCTCTTTCGCGGCAGAAACAGCGGCAACGCGCTGCTGCTTGTCGAGGATCGAATAGGCGGCGCGCATCTGCTCTTCGCCAAGGCCTTTGACGACGCCGAGAAGCTCGGAATAATCCGGCGAAGCGAAATCGAAGGGCTCTTTGGCCGAGGTTTCGGCAAGCGAGATGATGAGGTCGATGACCGGCTGGATCTGCTCGTGTGCAAAGACAACGGCGCCCAGCATTTCCTCTTCGGTCAGCTCATAGGCTTCCGATTCCACCATCATCACGGCATCTTTGGTGCCGGCAACAACGAGGTCGAGGCGCTGCTCGGGATCGTTGCGGAGGCCCTGCATATCATCGACGGTCGGGTTCAGGACATAATCGCCATCGACAAAGCCAACGCGGCAGCCGGCGATCGGGCCCATGAACGGCACGCCCGAAATGGTCAGCGCGGCGGAGGCAGCGATCATCGCAACGATATCGGGATCGTTGACAAGGTCGTGGCTCAGCACGGTGCACATCACGAGAACTTCGTTCTTGAAGCCATCGACGAACAGCGGGCGGATCGGACGGTCGATCAGTCGGGCGGTCAGCGTTTCCTTTTCGGTGGGACGCGCTTCACGCTTGAAGAAGCCGCCCGGAACCTTGCCGGCGGCATAGTATTTTTCTTGGTAGTGAACCGTCAGCGGGAAGAAGTCTTGGCCCGGCTTCGGTTCTTTGGCGTAGGTCACGTTGGCCATGACCGAGGT
>RFZI01000095.1 GCA_009920775.1 Paracoccaceae bacterium
AGGGCTGAGCCGCGACGACGGATTCAGCGATGATGCGGCCAACGCCTTTGTTGTCGAAGGTCAGATAGAAGGCGCGAGCGTCTTCGATCAGACGGTCGTAGCCAACAACCGGAATGCCTTCGGCGGCAGCGGCGTCAACGGCGGGGCCGATGGCGTCTTTGTCGACCGACAGGATGATCAGCGCGTCAGCGCCCTGAGCGATCAGAGCCTCAACGTCGGTCATCTGCTTGGCGGCCGAGTTCTGAGCGTCGGCAGAGATGTAGGTGTTGCCTTCGGCTTCAATAGCAGCCTTCATGGCAGCTTCGTCGGTCTTCCAGCGCTCTTCCTGGAAGTTCGACCAGCTCACACCGATGGTCAGGCCCTCCGCAAGAGCAGCGCTCGAAAAACCAACTACCGCGATAGCCGCGGCGAGAATAGACTTGTGCATGTATTCCTCCCGTTTCAATTGCCCCGAAACATGGGGCAGCAGGCCGTACGACCTGACAGCGCTAACATTGCCAAATTTATTTCAGCTGTCAAAATAAAAATTGTGTGGCCGCAGTCTCTTTGAAATAAATACCCCTAGTCAGGCGATATTTTCTTCGTCAAACTACCGATGATTGCCGAAAATGGAGCCAAAACAGCTTCGCAACCGCAGAAAATATTTCGATCTCTGAAGTTATGTATGACGACAACGAAAACCTGGGCGTCGAATCATCGCAAACCATAGAGGGCTGCGGCCCTCTACTTGCACATGCCGGCCAAGAAGCCCGGTCCTTGCGCCAACAAGTGTTCGAACACGTCCGCGGCGCCGGTAGGGCCACAAGAGCAGAGATCACCCGAGCCCTCAGCATCAGCCCCGGATCTGTGACAGCGCTGACCGCCGATTTGATCGCCGCCAATATGCTGCGCGAAGTCGAAGGTCCGATGCGAGACGGCAACCGTGGCCGCCCGCCGGTCGCACTTGAAGTTGTCCCGGAGGGGCGCCGTGTCATCGGTATCAAGGTCTCGGACGAAAGACATTCGGCAGTTCTGACAGATTTTGCAGGCAATATGTTGGCTGATGCGACACTGCCGATCCCTTCGGCCACGAAATCGGCCAACGAGCTTCTTGACGAGATGGATGCCCTTATTGGCCTTCTTCTTGCCCAGACGCCCTACCAACTTTCCGACATCAACGCCGTAGGTATCGGCCTTTCAGGGATCGTAGAACACCAGACAGGAACGGTGATCTGGTCGCCGCTGATGACGGAACGCGAGTTCAATCTCAAAGCGCTGTTCGAAGCCCGATTTGGCGTCCCGGTCCTGATCGACAACGATGCCAACGTTTTGACGCTGGCAGAGCTGTGGTTTGGCGTCGGCCGCGCCATGTCGGATTTTGCGGTCGTGACGATCGAACACGGTGTCGGCATGGGGCTTGTGCTCAACAACCGGCTGTTCCGCGGCTCCCGCGGTATCGGCCTTGAGCTTGGGCATACAAAGGTCCAGCTCGATGGCGCCCTTTGCCGCTGCGGCCAACGCGGGTGCCTTGAGGCCTATCTTGCAGACTATGCCCTCGCGCGCGAAGCCTCGACAGCTTTGGGGCGCAACACGCGCAATTTGCAGAGCCCCCACCAACTTCTGGAGTCGCTCTATGGACGGGCGAAGAGCGGCAATTTCGCGGCCCGTTCCATCTTCCAGAGGGCAGGACGCTATCTTTCTGTAGGCCTTGCCAATGTCATTCAGCTGTTCGACCCCGAGCTGATCATCCTCTCGGGCGAGCGGATGCGCTATGAGTATCTCTATGCCGATGAAGTTTTGACCGAGATGCAATCCCTGACCCTCACCGAGGGCCGCAGCCTCGCGCAGATCGAGATCCACGCTTGGGGCGATCTTGTCTGGGCACGCGGTGCAACAGCGCTCGCACTGACCGCCGTGACCGAATCCGCGCTTGGCGAGGCGCGCGCCGGATGAAGCACATCGGCCTTGCCCTGTTGATCTCTGGCGCCTTCGCCGCGGCCGCCCATGCGGCCGATCCTGTATTCGAGGATCACTCCGTTCAACTCGGCGGCCATATCTACGGCGGCGACTGGGAGTTCTTTGTCGGCGGCGGTGTTGCCGTCATGGACTGCAATGCCGACAAGCGGCCCGACATCTTCCTTTCAGGCGGCGCGAATGCCTCCGCTCTTTACGTCAACGAGGGCAGCTTCAATTTCGCGCTTTCGGAAGGCCCCGCGGTCACAGACGTGACCGGCTCCTATCCTCTCGATTTCGACGCGGATGGCTGGATGGACCTCTATGTGCTGCGGGTCGGGCCCGACCGCCTATTGCAGGGCGGACCGGATTGCACCTTTGAGGATGTGACCGACGTATGGGGTTTGCCGCAGACAGATCGCTGGTCGACCGCCTTTACCGGCTGGTGGGAGGGCGACGGGCGCCCCACCCTTGCTGTTGGGCACTACGTTGACCGCACGGACCCCGAAGGCCCGTTTGAAGCCTGCGACGCCAATACACTCCTAAGGCCCGAGGCAGATGGCTGGCGCGATGAAGAACTGGAGCCGGGCTTTTGCGCCCTCTCGATCCTCGCCGCGCAGGACGCGCGAGGCCGGATGACCCTGCGCCTCTCGAACGATCGGCATTACTATGTCCGTGGCGGCTATGAGCAGATGTGGGACATCAAGGAGCGGCGCTTCCTCACGGAAGAGGACGGCTGGCCGAAGGTCTCGCTTTGGGGCATGGGTATCGCGAGCGCCGATCTGACCGGCGACGGGCGCGACGAGGTGATGCTCACCTCGATGGGCGACCAGCTGATGCAGATCGCCCAAGCCGACGGCACCTACAAACCTGCCCCCTTCTCGATCGGCACCTATGCGCAGCGCCCCTTCGATGGTTCGGACGGTCGCCCCTCGACCGGCTGGCACGCCCAGTTTGGCGATATCGACAACGACGGGCGGCCTGACCTCTTTATTGCCAAAGGCAACGTCGACCAGATGCCCACAAACGCGATGGAAGACCCCAACAACCTTTTGATCCAACAAGCCGACGGCACCTTTGTCGAAAGGGCTGATGTGGCAGGCGTGGCGAGCAAGGAGCGCTCGCGCGGCGCGGCGCTGGCCGATTTCGATGGCGACGGGCGGCTTGATCTGGTGGTTGTCAACCGTCGCGCTGGGGCCGAGCTTTATCGCAATGTCACGCCCGATAGCGGCCATTGGATCGGCGTTGCGATCACCCAGCCGGGCGGCAATCGCAATGCGATTGGCGCGGTCGTAACGGTGACCGCAGGCGATTTGCGCCTGAGCCAGCAGGTGGTCGTCGGGGGCGGCCACGCGGGCGGGCAGGCCCTACCTTTTCACTTTGGCCTTGGCGCAGCGACCGAAGCCACTATCGAGATCCGCTGGCCCGATCCCGCGCTGCGGCCGGTATCCGTGACCGTTCCGGTCGATCGCGTGATTGCCATCAGCCGGCAATAGCCCCTAGGGGCGCGGCACCCTAAGGCCACTCGGCACGACATCGGGCACCCCAAGACGACCCTCCAAGGCGACCGGATCGCTCAGGCTCTCGAGAAAAGCCATAAGGGCATCAATTTCGCCGTCGGCCAGCGAAACCGGCTCAAACGTCACCGCATCCGAGATCGCCTGTGCCTCGACCGCGTCATCCATGATCCGCCAGTCGCTGACGGGCAGTTCGGGCAGGACGACCTGCTTGCGATCATAGGCGGCAAGCGCCGCCTTCGGATCGAGGTGCGCGGTCACAAAGGCGCGCAAATCGGAATAGGCGCCGGAATGGCCCCAAGGGCCGGTCTGCGCCACGTTGCGCAGCGAGGGCGTGCGGAAGGCGTAGTAATCCTCGGGATGACCCGTCACGCGAAAGCGCCCCTCGTCGCGGGCGTGGGTCTCGAACCGGGCGCCCTTGCCGGGCCCGATCTGTGGCTGGCCCATAGCGTGAAAGCCGAAATCGGTGAGAAGCGGCCCGCTGTGGCAATCAGCACAGCCTGCGCCGCCGTAAAAGAGCTGAAGCCCCGCCTCGGCCTCGGGCGACAGCTCGGCCTCCCCGCGCAGACGGGCGTCGAACGGGGATGTATCCGAGCGCCACTCTGCCTCCATGAAGGCGGCGACCGCGTTGGAGATATCTGTAAAGCCGATGTCCGAGGGCGCGTGGATATGCTCATAGACCGCCTCGAAGGCGGTGGCATATTCGGGGATCGAGGCAACCCTTGCGGCGATCAGATCCCAAGCTCCGCCGGGGGTCGACAGGCGGCCAAGCCTGACGGCCTGAGCGATCTCATTTTCCGAGTAGTGGCCGGCCATCTCGTCGGGGCTGAGCACCGGAAACATCGACTGGGCCGAAAGCGGCGAGGCGAAGCCATCGCGCATATCGGCGTCAAGCGGCGTGCGCAGACCGCCGGGGCGGCTCGGGTCGGCCTCGATCCGGCCGTCGTGGAAGAGAACCGTGTAATCTAGGAGACCAAGATTGAAGAGCGACTGGGCGTTGCGCGGCACCCTTTGCTCGGGAAGGTTGTTGGGATCCGCGATCCGGCGCGGCCCGAGGCCGATGCCGCCATCGCCGAGGGACAGCGACAGGCCATCCGATGTGCCAAAGGCCGGGTGATGGCAGGTCGCGCAGGCGACCTCGCGGTTGCCTGACAGGATCGGATCATAGAACAGGAGCTGCCCCAACGCGGCCTCTTCGGGCCGGACAGCCGCAAAGTCTGCGTCGGTCAAGGGAAGCGGAAGCTCGCCGGCGCCCGCCGCAGAAGCCGCTACAATGCTTGCCAATGTCAGGAATCGCACGCGTCACCCTCCCAGATGTTAGCGCCACCATGACGGCAGACCGCTGGCTTCGCAATGGGGGCAGTTAGCTCTCAGGCCCCGACCGGCTCCCATCCATCATGCTTGCCCGCTGCAAAGATCGCGTCGATCACACGTTGGTTGGCGCGCGAATTTTCCAGCGTGAAAATCTCGCTGGCGCCACCTGCCGCGCGATCCGCAAAAGCCTCGACCTGAGCCTTGTAGTGATTGAAGCCGCCAAACCGGAAAACCTCCTGCCGGTCATGGCTGGCCGAATTCAGCGTGATCTTGCCGTGGCCATAAAGCCCGGTGTTGAACGGCGCATGGACTTCGATCCAGCCTTTCTCGCCGTGGAACACCATCGACTGTCGCAGCGCCATCTGGGTCGAGCAATAGAAGGACAGCTCGAAATCTCCGAAGTCTTGCGAAACGCTGGCATAGATATCGGTCCCGAACTGCGAGGAATATTCGACACGGGCGCGCACCCGCTCGGGCTCGCGACCTGTCACGATCCGCGTCGTCACGGTCGGATAGACGCCGATATCCTTCAGAACGCCGCCGCCCAGCTCGGGGATATTCCGCATATTCGAGGGATCGTCGTTGAAATAGCTGAACGCCCCCTGAACCTGCCGGAGGCGGCCGATCGCCCCATCCTCGATCAGCGCGCGGACCTTCCACCACTGCGGGTGATAATAGACCATGAAGGCTTCGGAGATCAGAACGCCGCTCTTGTTACGCGCGGCGATAAGCGAGTCGATCTCGCTCGCCTGCGCCGCGATGGGCTTTTCGCATAGAACGTGCTTGCCAGCCGCGGCGGCCTTGGCCGACCATTCGATATGTTGCGAAGTCGGCAGCGGGATATAGACGCCATCGACAACATCGCTCGCCAACAGCTCCTCATAGCTGCCAAACGCATGCGGCGCACCAAATCGGTCAGCAAGCCCCTGTGCGCGGGCCACATCCCGACTGGCGACAGCTGTCAGGACACCATTGCCGGCATCACCAATCGCCGGCAGAACCTGCTCGCGGCCAATCTTGGCGGTTGAAAGAACTCCCCAGCGGAACATCGCATTTCTCCTTGGCAGAACGGATCTGGCTTCAACCAGAGACAAGGCGGCAGTCAAATGCAGTCGGGCGGCAAAGGCAAGGTATGCGATGAAATGGATCGGGGGGGTGATGCAGCGCTGTCAGAAAATTCAACCTGGTCCTTGGTTTGGGAGCAATCCGGATAGGCATTTGGAAAGAGCGGCGACGCGGTTGAGATTTCAGTTGGCAGAGGAGCCGAGGCGATGCTCCGAATTGAAATGATCGAGAACAGAGGCGTGGACGGAGGCGAAATTTTGAAGCGTTCATCAGCGTCTCAAGCAGAGCTCCTCTGACAAGGCTTTTACAAGGCGTTTTGATCCGGCGGGACGGACCCTGCGTAGTTCGTCCAACGGGTGCAGGCCATCGTTGGCCGTCTGCTGCATCCCATAGAAACAGCCGGGGTGCAGTAGGTGAACCAAAGCGCAGGACACAGGTCTTCACTCTACGGCTATGCGGCGTTCGCGGGTCTGGTAGCTGCGGTTGGCATTCCACTCTATATTCACCTGCCCGCCTTTCTCGCTCAGAGATACGGTATCGCTCTGGATACGCTGGGCGCGCTTCTACTGCTGCTCCGCCTTCTCGACTTTGCTCAAGACCCTGCTTTGGGTTGGGCCTTGGCAAGAAATGCCCGTCACCGCGCCGCAATCACATTCACCACGCTCATCATACTCGGGGTCGGAGTGCTTGGGCTTTTTGGACTGACGGCGCCGATTTCCCCGATCGTTTGGGTCACCTGCTTCCTGATCCTCACCTTTACTGCCTACTCCCTTCTCTCAATCGTCATCTATTCGGAGGGTGTCGAGAGAGGGGCCGGCGAAGGCCACGTTCGCGTTGCTATTTGGCGAGAGGCAGCAACCCTTCTGGGCATCACAGCAGCGTGCATTTTGCCGTTTGCGCTGCCCGGCGATGGTTACCTAGGGTTCGCAGTGATCTTCGCCGCCGCAGCGATTTTGATCGCCTTCATCGTTCCCAAAGGGCTGAAACCCGTTACTGCGCCCGCCGGAACTGTTCGCGGCATCCTATCGGATCGTGTGACGCGCCGCTTTCTCTTGCTGGCCTTTCTCAACGCGACACCCGTTGCGATTACCTCGACGCTTTTTATCTTCTTCGTTGAATACAGGCTGGAGCTCCCGAGTTTCGCTGGCGTCTTTCTGTTATTGTTCTTCTTCTCTGCAGCAGTCTCGACGCCAATCTGGAAGTTCGTGGCAGGCAGGTTGGCTCCGGTCAAAGTGCTGGCAACCGGGATGACGATCTCGATTGCCGGATTCATTTGGGCCTCACTTTTGGGGACCGGTGACGGCGTGCAATTTGCCTTGGTCTGCATCGTATCGGGCGCAGGCTTGGGGGCAGATCTCCTCCTTCTTCCGGCGCTCTTCTCCGAACAGCAGGCCAAGCGACAGCGCGATGCCTCGTTGGCGTTTGGGTTCTGGAACTTCGCCGGCAAGGCCACTTTGGCTATTTCGGCGGGGATTGTCCTCCCATTGCTTGAATGGTCGGGTTTTGAAGTTGGCGTTGCGCTCGAACCGTCGGCCCTTGCGATGCTTGGCCTTCTCTATGCTGTCGTCCCGTCACTGCTCAAAGCCATCGCGATCGTCGTCCTGCTGTTCGTCCTTGCCCCAATTCTCGAAGAGAAAACCTCACAGTGATCCAAGGGCGCAATTTTCCCGTAATCCAATCAAAGAGGGTGACATGACCAAACTTTTCCTCAGAGCACTTTCGTTGATTGCGATGGCGACATTGGCGCCGACAGCGGGCGCAAATACCGCCAACTTTGCGTCTGGTCCCTACATTGCGTCACCGGAACGCATCGGCTCGGCCGAGCTTCGCTGGCTCGGCATCAAGCTCTACAAGGCCGATCTCTATACCGAGCGAGGCGAGGATTTTGACTGGAGCCGGCCGTTCCAACTCGATCTTACCTATCAGCGAGAGTTCAGCGGGCAAGCGCTCGTCAAGGCGACTCTGCTTGAAATCGAGCGGGTTGAAGGCAGCGTGCCGGATGGCGATGAAATCATGGCCAAACTTGCTGAATGCTTTCGGGACGTGAAGCCTTCAGACAGGTATTCCGCGGTCGCCGTGGGCGCCAATGCGGTCAGGTTCTTCCTGAACAATGAAGAAACCTGCCTTCTCGAACATGACAACATAAGAGCGCGGTTTCTGGGAATATGGCTTTCGGACGGCTCGAGAGAACTTGCAGCAAGTCAGGCGCTCAGAGGCCTTGATTAGAATTGAAATCAGCAATGAGGCGCACGCCGTGCCCTGATCACACCCCACAGTCGATGAGGACAGATATGCGAAGAGCTATACTTGGAGTTTCCGCCTTGGCGTTCGTCGCCGCCTGCACTGGCAAACCCTCTTTCGAAGATCGCCCGCTCTCAGATCGCGACTTCAATCTCGAAGAATTCTTCGAAGGCAAATCCAGAGCCTACGGCCAGTTTCAGGATATTTTCGGAACGGCGCGG
>RFZI01000096.1 GCA_009920775.1 Paracoccaceae bacterium
TCGGCCACAGGCTCGCCCGAGCGCAGGCGCGAGCCGTCCTCGTCATCGACCGTCACCGAAAGCCAGACAGGCTTGCCGGCCGTCTTGGCGCCTTCGAGTATCGAGCGGGCATGGGCCACGGAGGCGACCGTTTCGCACAGAAGGAAATCGACGTGCGGCGCGAGCTTCTGCGCCACCTCGGCGTACTTCGCCACGGCTTCGTCATGCGGCGGATGGACGTCGGGGCGATAACTGGCCACCAAGGGGCCGATCGAGCCCGCGATCTTGCCATGCCCTGCCGCTTTGCGGGCGGCCTTGGCCTCTTCCACCGCCGCCTCGTGCAGCTCGTCAAACTTGCCGTCAATGCCGGTTTTCACCAGCCGGTCGTGGTGGATGCAGTAGGTATTGGTCGTCGCAATGCCCGAGCCTGCGCGGAAATAGTCCTCGTGCACGGCTTCGACCATGCCGGGATGATCCATCATCACCTGCGTCGACCAAAGCGGCGTCGGCCTGTCACCTGCACGGTGGATAAGCTCCTGCCCCATGCCGCCATCGAGAAGCGTGATCTTGGTCATGCGCGGATCCTTTCGTTTGCGGCGTCCCACAGCGGCTGGTCTTCCTGAACCACCGCGCGGCAGCGTTCGCCATAAATTTCAACCTCGATCTCGGTGCCCGGCACGGCAAGGTCGGTGCGCAGCATCCCGAAGGCGATCGAGGCATTCACCCGATAGCCCCAGCCGCCGCTCGTCGTCTCGCCGACTATCTTTCCGTCGTGCCAGAGGGTCGACATATAGGGCGCATCCGCCTCGCCTGCGTCGACCACGAGGGTGACGAAGCGCTTTTTGCTGCCCCGCTGCTTCTCGGCCAAGAGCGCCGCCTTGCCGGGGAAATCTTGCGGCTTGTCGAACTTTACAAAGCGATCGAGCCCGCCTTCCAGAAGGCTATAGTCGGTCGAAAGATCACCCTTCCACGCGCGATAGCCTTTCTCGAGGCGGAGCGAGTTGAGCGCCCACATCCCGAAGGGCTTGGCACCTGCGGCCAAGATCGCTTCATAGATCGCAGGCTGATCGGCATTGGCGCAATGCACCTCCCAACCCAGCTCGCCCGCAAAGCTGACACGAACGAGCGTGCAGGGCTTGCCTGCTACGGTCGCCTTTTGATGGCTCAGCCAAGGCAGGGCGAGATCGGCATCAGATCCGATCTCTTCAAAAAGGGCGCGTGCGCGTGGGCCGGTGACGATCATCGTGCCAACCTCGCGGGTGTGATCGGTCAGGCTAAGGCCCGCAGGGAGCGCTTTTTGCAGAAGCTCGAAATCATGCCACTGCGCCGCGCCAGCGGTAATGAGGGTAAACTCGTCCTCGCCATGCCGCATGACCGACATCTCGGTCAGGATGCGGCCACGGCTGTCGGGGAAATAGGCAAGGTTGATCCGCCCCTCTTTGGGCAGCGCCCCGGCAATCATCCCGCGCAGCCATTCGGCCGCGCCAGCGCCCGAGAGGTCGAACCGGCTAAAGCCCGGCAGATCGAGAACGCCAACGCCATCGCGCACCGCCTCGCATTCTTCGCGGATACGCTCGGCCCAAGGGCCAGCGCGGTTCCATGTCTGGGTGCTTTCCTCGCTCAGATCGTCGCCCGGTTTGGCAAACCAGTTGGCCCGCTCCCACCCGTTATAGGCACCCATCTGGCCGCCGAATTCCTTGATCTTGGCGTCCAGCGGCGAATGCTTGCGATCCTTGCCTGCGGGCCAGCGGTGCCACGGGAAATGCATGGCGTATTCGTGGCCGTAGATCTCCATTCCCTTTTCCACGCAATAGTCGTGGTCAGTATAGTCGGTATAGCGGCGCGGATCGCAGGACCACATATCCCACTCGGTCTGCCCTTCCGTGATCCATTCGGCCAGGACCTTGCCGGCCCCGCCGCCTTGGGCGATGCCGAAGGTAAAGACGCAGGCCTCAAACGCATTGGGCACGCCCGGCATCGGGCCGATCAGAGGATTGCCATCGGGGGCATAGGGGATCGGGCCGTTGATAACCCGCGCCACCCCCGCCTCGGCCAAAAGCGGCACCCGCGCCATGGCGTCTTCGATGTAGTATTCCAGACGGTCGAGATCGTCGGGATACAGCTGGAACGAGAAATCATCCGGCATCGGATCATTGGGGGTCGCCCAATGGGCGCGACAGTTGCGCTCGTAGGGGCCGAGGTTGAAGCCGTTCTTTTCCTGCCGGAGGTAGTAGGAGGTATCCACATCGCGCAGAAGCGGGAGCTTCTTGCCCGAGCCTTCCGACCATTTCTTGATCTCGGGCACCTCTTCAAAAACCATATACTGGTGGCTCATCACCATCATTGGCACGGTGCGCCCGCCGTAGGGCTTGAACCACTCGCCCACGCGCTGGGCATAGTATCCCGCAGCGTTGACCACATATTCGCAGCGGATATCGCCCTTCTCGGTATGGACGATCCATTCGCCATTCTCGCGGCTGACGCCGGTCGCGGGGGTAAAGCGCAGGATCGTCGCGCCCAGATCACGCGCGCCTTTGGCAAGCGCTTGGGTTAGCTGCGCGGGGTCGATATCGCCATCGGCCGGATCATAGAGCGCGCCTTTGAGGTCGTGCGTCTCAATGAAAGGATACTTGGCCTTGATCTCGTCGGGCGAAAGGATGTCGATCTCCATCCCCTGATAAAGGCCCATGCCCTTGGCTCGCTGAAATTCCTGCATCCGCTCTTTGGAGTGGGCGAGCCGGATCGAACCGGTGACGTGATAGTTCATCGGGTAATCGACCGCCTCGCCCAGCCCGCGATAAAGCTCGGTCGAATAGCGCTGCATATTCATCAGCGACCAAGAGGTCGAAAAGGTCGGCACGTTGCCGGCGGCGTGCCATGTACTGCCCGCGGTCAATTCGTTCTTTTCGAGGAGGACACAGTCGCTCCAGCCCGCCTTGGCGAGATGATAGAGCGAGGAGACACCGACGACCCCGCCGCCAATAATCACAACCCGCGCTGTTGTCGGAAAATCTGCCATGTCTTTCTCCCTAGTCCTGTCGTTGCGGAAGCCCGTCCGCGAGTTCGTAATAATCGCCCTTGAAGGCCGCATTCCTTGCAAAAGCCGCGCTCGGCCCAGTCCGACGAGCGATACCACTTAAGGCCGCGATCCTCGGTGAAGCGGAAATCGTCGTTGGCGACCGAGAAGGCCGACCAGTAATGCCCGCCCGACTTGCGGCAGGCGTTGCAGTGGCAGGCGCGATAGCTTTCCGGGATCTTGTCGACCTCGAACGCCACGGCCCCGCAGAGGCAGCTTCCCTTCATCTCAGGCCCTCCCTGATGCGAAATTGGCGGAGCCGAAAAGGGCCCCGTAGATGATGAAACAGATCGCCATGCCGCGCCGGACCCAAGCATGGCCGACAGCGCCCAACGCCGCGCGGCCGAGGAGCGCGCCGAGCGCGGTGTAGGTCGCGTAGCTCAGGCTCGTGAGCGTCAGCGCGGTCGGCACGATCACCCACATCTGCTGGCCGATGGGCACGTCGGGTTGAACGAACTGGCTGAAGGCGGCGAGATAACCGGCGACGCTTTTGGGGTTGATCGTCGCGATGGCGAGCGCCCGGCCATAGATCGAATGGGCGTGGCTGGCCCCTGCCTTGACCGGCTTCTTGGCATTCACCCAGCCGCGAATGCCGAGCCAGACGAGCACCGCCGCGCCGAGGTACTGAAGGATGGAAAAGGCAAAGGGCGAGGCCTTGATGAGCGCGGTGATGCCCAAGGCGGAGAGGCCAAGAAACAAGCTCGCCTGCGTCAGGATTGCCAGAACGCCCCAGAGCGAACGGTCAAAGCCGTGGGTCATACCGTTGTTGATACAGTTGACGGCATTGGGGCCGGGCGTGGTCACGAAGACCAGCCAAAAGAGCGCAAATATGGTCCAGGCTTCAAAGCTCATGGGCAGCCCCTAATAGACCGGCGGCGCGATCACCCAGATCGCGACGGCAGGTTCGTCATAGGGGTTTTCCCAGCGGTGCGGCTCGCCACGAATGCGGAAGCTGTCGCCGGGGCCGACGGTGAAACGGGCGCCGCCGATCTCGAGGTCGAGCTTGCCGGAGACCATGAAGGCCACTTCTTGGGTCGGGCGGGTCACCGTCTCGCCGATGCTCGAATGGGGCGCGAAGGTGGAATGGACCATCTCGAAATCGTCGGTCAGGTCGGGCGAGAGCAATTCTTCAACCAGCCCGCCGTCGCCCGAACCAATCGAGCGCCGCGCGCCTTTGCGGACAATCAGGCCCGCCTCTTCGGCAGGCGCGCCCGGCTGGCCGAACAGGATCGAGATCGGCACCTTGAAGAACCGCGCCATGCGGCGCAGATCGTCGACCGAAGGCGCGGACAGATCGCGCTCGACCTGACTGATCCAGCCGACCGAACGGCCGAGCTTGTCGGCCAGTTCCTGAAGCGTGATCCCGCGCGCCTTGCGCAGGGCGCGGATGTCCGCGCCCAGAGTACGTGCCTTGGTTGGAGAATCGTGCTTCATGGTCTGCGTGAAAAAACCGGTTCGAATTTCACGATGCCATGCGGCCGTGAAATTTCAAAGCGGAATTTCACGGGATCACTAACGCCCGAAAACCTCGCGCAGAACCCCGCTCAGGCCCTTGTCGTCCGCCTCATCAAAGGCATCCGGCTGGTCGCTGTCGATGTCGAAAACGCCTAAGAGCGAGCCGTCCTTGCGCCAAACAGGCACGACGATTTCCGAGCGGGTCGAGCTTGAGCAGGCGATATGACCGGGGAAGGCTTCGACATCCGGCACGAGCTGGGTCTCGCCCGTCCGCGCCGCCGCGCCACAGACGCCGCGCGCGAAGGGAATCACAAGGCAGCCATGCCCGCCTTGATAGGGGCCGATCTTGAGAAGCTCGGGCGCGACAACGCGGTAAAAGCCGGTCCAGTCGAAACGGCTATCGGCGTTGTGGACCTCGCAGACCACCGTCGCCATCAGGGCAACCTCGTCGGTCTCGCCTTCGGTCAGCGCCGCGATGGTCTTGGAAAGCTCGGTGTAATCGACCCGCATCCTAGTCCCTTTCGATGGCAATCGCGGTGCCTTCGCCGCCGCCGATGCAAATAGCCGCAATACCGCGCTTGGCCCCACGGGCCTCCATCGCGTGCAGAAGCGTCACAATGATCCGAGCGCCCGAAGCGCCAATCGGGTGGCCGAGCGCACAGGCGCCGCCGTTGACGTTGATCTTGTCGCGGGGCACACCCATCTCGCGCATGAAAGCCATGGGCACCACGGCGAAGGCTTCGTTGACCTCCCACAGATCGACATCGTCGACCGACCAGCCGAGCCGGTCCAAGAGCTTGCGCGCCGCCGGAACCGGCGCGGTGGTGAACCAGCCCGGCTCCTGCGCGTGGCTCTGATGCCCCCGGATCACGGCACGAACGGGCATCCCCGCCGCCTCGGCCGCTGCACGGGAGGCGACGATGATCGCTGCTGCGCCATCCGAGATCGACGAGGAATTGGCGGCGGTGACAGTTCCATCCTTGCGGAACGCGGGCTTGAGCGTCGGGATCTTTTCGGGCCGTGCTTTGCCCGGCTGTTCGTCCTCGGCCACAGTCACATCGCCAGTCCGAGTACGAACCGTGACGGCGGCGACCTCGGTCGAAAAAGCGCCCGACTCGATAGCCCTCAGCGCGTTGGTCAGCGAACCGAGGGCGTAATTGTCTTGATCCTCGCGGGTGAACTGGAATGTCTCGGCGCAGTCTTCGGCAAAGGTGCCCATGAGGCGGCCCTTGTCGTAGGCGTCTTCAAGCCCGTCGAGAAACATCGAATCCTGCACCTGCTGGTGCCCGATCCGCGCCCCGCCCCGCATCTTGGGCAAGAGATATGGCGCGTTGGTCATGCTCTCCATGCCGCCCGCAGCGATCACATTGGCGCCTCCCGTGGCGATCTGGTCATGCGCCATCATCACGGCCTTCATGCCAGAGCCGCACATCTTGTTGAGCGTGGTGGCCGGAACTTCTTGCCCAAGGCCCGCCGCAAACCCCGCCTGCCGCGCCGGCGCCTGCCCTTGTCCCGCAGGAAGCACGCAGCCCATCAGCACCTCGTCCACCGACGAGACACCTGCACGATCCATCGCCGCACGAAGCGCTGCGCCGCCAAGATCGGCGGCGGGCACGTCAGACAGGGCACCCTGGAATCCCCCCATCGGCGTGCGGGCCGCGGCCACAATTACGACATCATGCATATGGCATCCTCCTGTTTCCATTCAGGATACGCTTTCGCGCGTCAGGTGCAATTGGATGCAAATGCCGCAAAACTGTCGGAATCGCTCCGCGTTGCTGCCGGAATGACACGGGATATTGGATTCGTAGCTGCAAAGGCTTCCCTCGGCATCGCGCACGTTATTAGCCCCCACCCAGTTGTGCGATGTCGAGGACTTTGCCGCTCCGCCAATCGGCGGTCAGTTCATCTGAAAGTGCAGGGAATAGTGGCCGTCTTCGAAGGCGCCGAAAAGGTCCGGCAGATCGGGATGCTGTACCGGTTCACCCGAGTAATCGGCGATAAGGTTTTGCTCGGAAACATAGGCCACATAGTAGCTCTGATCATTTTCGGCGAGCAGATGGTAGAAGGGCTGATCCTTTGAAGGGCGGCTCTCTTCGGGGATCGCTTCATACCATTCGTCGGTGTTGCTGAAGATCGCGTCTACATCAAAGACCACACCACGAAACGGATGCTTCCGGTGGCGGACGATCTGGCCGAGATGGTATTTTGCGCGCGTCTTGAGCATAGAGTGTTGTCCCCCACCACATTTCATACCCAATTTAGCGACAAAAAGTCCACGATTCACGCGCGATTCGATTGGAAACAGTCTGTCGAATCATGCCCGACAAAGCGGAGGGGAGCGTTTGCCCGTTTTCAGGCTTGGGCATTTCCGCTAGACTGACAAAAAAGAAAAGCGAGAGGCAGATGAGCAGACTCTTTCTCGCGGTGATGCTTGTGGCGGTGTTGGGTAGCTGTGGCGCCCGCAACGGCTCGGCGCCGCGCAATCTGGACAATGCGTGCACCATCTTGATGGAACGGTCGGACTTCGTCCGCGCCTTCCGCGATGCCGATCGCAGGTGGGGTGTCGAGCCTCATGTGCTGATGGCGATGATCTATCAGGAGAGCAAGTTCAAAGCCAACGCGCGAACCCCGCACCAGTATGCGCTGGGCGTGATCCCCCTTGGCCGTCAATCTTCGGCCTATGGCTATCCGCAAGCGCTCGACTCGACCTGGGAAGAATATCAGAAGGCCACGGGCAGCCGTGGCGCCCGGCGAGACGATATCCGCGACGCGGCCGATTTCATGGGCTGGTATATGAACAAGACGACCGAGGTCACAGGCGTGAGCCTCAACGACGTCCGCAACCAGTATCTCGCCTATCACGAAGGGCGCGGTGGCTTTCAACGCGGCACCTACAAGGCCAAATCCTGGCTCATTCGGATAGCCGGCGAGGTCGCCGACCGGGCGCAGGTCTATAAGAGCCAGCTCTCAAGCTGCAAGGTGCGCCTCTAGCGCCTAGCCGTTGTTTTCGCGTCGGGCGATTTCGGCGCGGATGTTGAAGATGCGGTCATCGACCCTCATTCCGGTTTCGACGGAATCGAGAAGGATTGTGGTCTCTCCACCGCCTCCATCGGTCAGAACCCACTGGCGCAGCATGATCGGCTCATCGGTAAAGACGAGGCGGATCTCGCCGTATTCAGGATGGTCGGGATCTTCGAGGCTGACGATGGTTGCGTCACCATCCGACTCGATCCCCTTGACCATCTCGCTGGCGGCGAAATCGACATTCCGATCAAGCACAACGCGAAGGGGCGTCTGCCAAAGCGGATAGCGCTCGGGGCCGGTATTGGAGCGGGGATCGAAGATCGCCAGAGAGCCGCCGCCAACGATCACCAGCGGCGCTTCCTCCCCCTCGTATTCAAAGCGGATGCGGCCGGGGCGGTGCATCGTCAGAAGGCCGCTGACCACCGAGCCGTCTTGATGCACCTGCGTAAAGGGGCTTTGCAGGGTCTCGGTGGCGTTGAGCCAGGCCGAGATATCATCAAGCGTCAGCTCACCCGCAAGAACGGGGCCGCCCGTGAGAAGGCCGAAAGCCAGAGTTGAAAGCCAGAGGCGCGGTTTGATCATCGGATCGCCTTTCAGAGGTCTGCCCTATCAGATGGCATCACTCCGGCAGGTTTTGAAGCGCTAGGCGATAACACGAGCGTGCAACCGCCTAGCC
>RFZI01000097.1 GCA_009920775.1 Paracoccaceae bacterium
GCCGAGCAGCGCAAGGTCGGCCTTTTCGCCGATGCAATCCTTATGACGGCCTACGCCGATCTTGAAACTGCGATCCACGCCTTGCGGGTGGGCGCGATCGATCTGATCCTGAAACCTTTCCGGTCGAACCAGATCCTCAATGCCGTGCGCCGCGCGGTCGATCAGCGGTTTCTCAAGCGCGAGAATACGCTTTTGAAATACGAGCTGCGGATCGGATCCGAGGCGGCGCGCGGGCGATTGCTTGGCCGTTCGCCACGGATCGAAGCGGTGCGCAGCATCCTGCAAAAGGCCGCCCATCTGCCAACCCCGATCCTTCTGACCGGAGAAAGTGGCACTGGCAAAGAGGTGGCAGCGCGGACCCTCCATGCCCTTTCCGATCGGGCCGAAAAGCCATTCGTGCCAATCAACTGCGCGCATTTCGGGGCCGAGTCGGCCATGGCCGAGCTTTTCGGCATGGTCTCTGCTGACCGCGATGGAAAGTTGGGGCTTCTTGCCCTTGCCAATGGCGGCACGCTGTTCCTCGACGAGGTCGCGGATATGCGCCTCGAGGTTCAGGCCATGCTCCTGCGGGTGATCGAGGAGGGCCGCATCCGGCCGATCGGCTCTGACCGGGAGATGCCGCTCAATCTGCGCTTTATCTGCGCGACCAACTCCGATCTTGAAAGGGCGGTCGCTGAGGGACGTTTCCGCAAGGACCTCTTTCACCGCATCAATGTGCTGGCCGTGCATATGCCGCCTTTGCGCGAACGGGTGGGTGACATCGCCGAGCTTGCCGATATGTTTATGGGCAAGCTCTCGCGCGAATTGGGGGTGCCACCGATCCCCCTGACCGAAGACATTGCCCTCGGGTTGGCTCGATATGACTGGCCCGGCAATGTGCGCGAGCTACGCAATCTGATCGAACGTTCGTTGATCTTGGGCGCATTCCCGCCCGAGTTTGTTGCCCGACATGGCCAAGGGGCTCGCAACACAGAGTTCGAACCGGTCGAGTCGCTTCTCGTGATGGAGCGGCGTCATATCCTTTCGGTTCTAGAGGCCTGCCAAGGCAATCGCGCCGAAGCCGCGCGCCGCCTCGGCATTTCCCGCAAGACCATCGACCGAAAATGCGCGAGCTGGGATGTCTGACGGGCAGAATTCGCTGACATCGGGCCCCGGCTGGTTCAGGGGCGTCCGGTTTCGCCTGCTGCTGATCGCCCTTATGCCGCCCTTGGTCATTCTGCCGCTCCTTCTGTGGTATACGATCGCCAGCTGGTCGGCACGGTTTGACGAAGTGCTGATCGCCAAGGTCAATGGTGAGTTGACCATCGCGCACCAGCACCTTGCGGGGTTGATGAACGACCGCAGCTCGGCAATCGCCGCCTTCGGCGCCTCGCAGGCCTTGGCCTCGCGGCTTGCCACCGGCGAAAGCAACCAAGAGCTTGAAATGTTGCTGGCCGATTACAAAACGTGGGAAGGCCTCGACTTTCTTTACTTTCTTCCAGCCGGATCGGCGTTCAAGCCCTCAGGGAGCCACAGCCCTGCCGACTGGCCGGTAATCGCCAAGGCCCTCGCAGGCGGAAACGCCGTCGCCATAGACATCTTTTCGCCGCAGGATTTGTCTGCCCTCGACCCCGATCTTGTTGAACGCGCAAGGCTCCCTCTGGTTCCGACACCTGCGGCTGCCCCGACCGACCGTGACCTTGAAACCCGCGGCATGGTGGTTCATGCCGCCGCCCCCGCTCCTGGCGGGGTCGTGGTTGGCGGGGTTCTCCTGAATAGAAATCTGGGGTTCATCGACGAGATCAACGATCTAGTCTATCCCGCCTTCAGCCTTGCCGAAGGCAGCCTCGGGACTGCGACGCTTTTTCTCGAGGATGTGCGTATCTCGACCAACGTGCGCATGTTTGATGGCGTGCGCGCGCTTGGCACGCGCGTCTCTGCAGCTGTCCGGGAGCGCGTTCTTGATGAAGGCAAGATCTGGCGCGACAGGGCGTTTGTTGTCAACGACTGGTATGTTTCAGCCTATGAACCGGTCGTCGACAGTTTTGGCACCCGCATCGGGATGCTCTATGTTGGATTTCTCGAGGCGCCCTTCACTGCCGCACGCTGGCAAACTGTGCGCCAAATCGGGCTTGCCTTTGTGGCCCTGCTGGCCATATCGGTCCCGCTTCTCCTGTATTGGGCGCGCGGCATCTTCACCCCCCTTGAGAAAATGAACACCACCATCGGCAAGGTCGAGACCGGAGACCTTGGCGCACGTACCGGACCGCTGGAACGGGCCGACGAGATCGGGCGCGTCGCGGTCCATCTTGATACCCTTCTCGATCAGATCCAGTCGCGGGATCGGTCTTTGCGAGATCTAAACGTAGAACTTGAAGATCGCGTCGCTGCGCGAACACGCGACCTTGAAGAAGCCAATCGCGAGCTGAAGATCACCAGCGGCCAGCTTATCGTTGCGGAAAAACTGGCAGCAATCGGAGAAATCACGGCGGGCGTTGCCCACGAGATCAACAACCCGCTTGCGGTGATCCAAGGGAATCTCGAGGTGATCCAAGCAGGCCTCGGGGCACAGGCAACTGCCTTTTCAACCGAGCTGCGCCTGATTTTCGAGCAGACCCATACCATCAACGTTATGGTGAGCAAACTCCTGCAATTCGCCCGCCCCGAAGAATTCGTCGACAGCCAGCCGGGCATCTCGGTCGACGAGATCATCCGTGAGTCCATGCCACTTATTCAGCATCTCAAATCGCGCAATGACCATAAGATCGTCCTGAACTTGTCGGCAACCGGAACGGTCAGGATCAACCCTTCAGAGCTACAACAGGTCTTGATCAATGTCGTCGCCAATGCCGTTCAGGCGATGCCAAATGGCGGGCGTGTAGAGATTGGCTCGTCAAACCAGAAGGGCGATCCGGAGCCCTGCGTCGAGATCACGGTAAAAGACAACGGAACAGGTATGGACGAGGCCACCCTAGCCTCAATCTTCAACCCATTCTTCACAACCAAACCCGGCAGCGGCACCGGGCTTGGGCTTTCCATCAGCCGCAAGATCGTCAATCGTGCAGGCGGAACAATTACCGCGAAATCCGAATTGGGCAAAGGCGCCTGCTTTGCCATCCGTCTGCCGCTTTCACACAGCATCATCTGAGGTAAGGCGGCTGGCAGACCGGTCGGGTGGTGTCAGACCAATTCGAACTAGTATCTGTTTGCCGGAAAATGCGCGAACCTATGCGGAACAAAGCAGCCGCCACTCGGCGAGAGTGAGCAGCCGTAGCTGGACAAGCTGATCCTGAAGGAATGCCCGAATATCAAGGCCGCGCTTGCTCCTTTTGTCGGAAATTGATGACATACAAGAACGGTGAGGCCAGCGGGAAAAGTAAAAGTCCATACCCGCAGCATGAAAAGAGGTTGGGATGACGGACAAGTCACTTCACATCGGCGTTGTGCAATTTGCGTGCAGCGACACCATCGAGGAAAACATTGCGACCGCTTACCGCCTTGTCAAACAGGCCGCAGCGAAGGGCGCGAGGATCATCCTCGTTCAAGAGCTCTTCTCAGGCCACTACTTCTGTCAGGAACAGAATTCCGAACATTTTTCACGTGCCCACGCTTTGAACGATGATCCCGCCGTTAGGGCCCTGTCGGCGCTGGCAAAAGAGCTTGGGGTGGTGATTCCGATTTCGTTTTTCGAGAAAGCAGGTCAGGTATTTTATAACACCGTTGCCATTGCCGATGCGGATGGGGCAATCCTTGGCATATACCGCAAGTCACATATTCCTGACGGACCGGGCTATAACGAGAAATACTATTTCCGCAGCGGCGACACAGGCTTTCGGGTCTGGAACACGGCGCATGGCCGGGTTGGCGTCGGCATTTGCTGGGACCAGTGGTTTCCCGAAGCCGCGCGGGCAATGGCGCTTCTGGGCGCCGAAGTGATACTCTACCCCACCGCGATAGGCTCAGAACCCGGCCAGCCCGATTTCGATAGCTCGCGCCACTGGCAGCGCACCCAGCAGGGCCACGCCGCCGCCAACATGATGCCCGTAGCTGCCGCCAACCGGATCGGCAGCGAGACGGTCGCCGGAAAGACGCAGAGCTACTACGGCTCTTCCTTTATCGCCGGTCCCGATGGCGCCTTGATCGCCGAGGCAGGGCGGGACGACGAGGCAGTGCTGGTTGCAAGTTTCGACCGAGAGGCGCTGGCCACTACTCGTGCAAGCTGGGCCGTATTTCGTGACAGGCGGCCTGATCTTTATAGTGTCCTTGGCACCGCGGACGGAGGTAGAGGATGACCACGGGAGTCACCCGCGAGGATGTGACCCTCGAGAACTGGCGCATACGTCCATATTCGACGTGGGCCTTTCAGAATGTTCAGGAGGTCGTGCCTTCTGCAACCATCCAAGCAAAGGGCAACGCTGGGCCAGAGCAAATCGGAGCAAGCGGTCTTGGCGCCATTGACGCGACCGCGACGCACGGCCGCAAAGTGTCCCTGCTCGAATGGCTGGCACAAACCGAGACCGACTCTCTCGTCGTGATGAAATCGGGCCGCATGGTTTTTGACTGGCACGCAGATCACCGCGATCCAAGCCGGCCACATATCATTTTCTCGGTATCCAAGTCCCTCACCGGCCTTTTGGCAGGCGCTCTTATCGCAGAAGGGGCGCTCGGCGCGGATGAACCGATCATCAAGTATATTCCCGAGGCAAAAGGCTCGGCCTTTGCCGATGCTACGCTACGATATCTCCTAGATATGCAGGTAAGTGTCGATTTCGTTGAGGATTACCTCGACAAGACCGGCGCCTTTGATCGCTACCGCCGCGCCACCAAAGCGACGCACAGATTACCGTCGACCGGATCGGAACCGCCCGCGCCGCGGGAGGCATTTCTGTCACGGCGAGAGATATGGCCCGTGTTGGCGAATTGGTCCGCATGAATGGCGCGGGAGTGATCGACGAGAGCTGGATCGCCGATATGTGGTCGGGAGGAAGCCACGACGTCTGGCAGCGTGGTGGGCAGACCGCGCTTTTCCCAAAGGGTGCCTACCGCAGCTTCTGGTATACGACCGGCGAGGGAGAGATGTTTGCCCTCGGGATCCACGGACAGTGGATCTGGATTGATCCCGCCCGCAAGGTCGTCATCGCCAAGCAATCGAGCCAGAGCCAACCCGTCAGCGATCCGATGAAAGCCGCCAATGTCGCCAGTTTTCGGCAGATTGCGCACGGTTTCTGACGATCAGATCTCCACGCCCTGTGCCCCAGAGCGAAGTCGTTTGATCAAAAATTTCCTTGATTAGCAGTGGCTGCGCCCCCTAACGTGAATGCGTCTAGGAGGGAGAACTAGATGACTGATAAGACAAGCGTCGACGTCAGATCGGCGCGCAAGGTCTACGACGCGACCTCAGGGACGGTGGTAGCGCTCGATAGTGTCTCTGTGCAGATCCGTAAGGGCGAATTCTTCACCCTGCTCGGGCCGTCGGGCTGTGGCAAGACCACGCTTCTGCGTCTGATCGCAGGGTTTGAATCGCCCACGGCTGGAGAAATCCTGCTCAACGGCACCGATATTTCCGGCAAGCCGCCCTTCGAGCGGCCGGTGAACACGGTGTTCCAGAGCTATGCGCTCTTCCCGCACCTGACCGTTCGCCAAAACATTTCCTTCGGCCTCGAAATGCTCGGCCGCTCCAAGGACGAGGTAGCCCGCAAGACGAATGAAGTGCTCGAGCTTGTGAAGATGACCGCGATGGCCGACCGCAAACCACTGCAACTTTCCGGCGGCCAGCAGCAGCGCGTGGCGCTGGCCCGCGCCTTGGCGCCAGAGCCGGAAGTGCTGCTCCTCGACGAGCCGCTCTCGGCGCTCGATCTCAAGCTCCGCAAGCAGATGCAGCATGAGTTGAAGCGGCTTCAGCTCGAGACCGGCATCACCTTCATCTTTGTTACCCACGATCAGGAAGAAGCGCTGACCATGTCCGACCGCGTCGCCGTCATGCGCGACGGACGGATCCTGCAGGTCGGCAACCCGCGCGAAATCTACACTCGCCCCGTCGACCGTTTCGTGGCCGATTTCATCGGCGAGACGAACTTCCTTGGCGCCACCATCGAAGGCAAGAAGGTCCGCCTTACCACGGGCGATACGATCGCCGCCTCGGGCGTCGAGGCCCATGCCGAAGGCGCGGCCGTCACGCTGGCGATCCGGCCCGAGCAGGTGCGGGTCGGAGACAAGGGGGGCCTTGCGGCCACCGTCGCCGAAACCGTCTATTTCGGCACCGACACCCATCTTCACCTGACCTTGGGTGACGGATCCGAGCTTGTGGCCCGCCTGCAAAGCCCCCCAAGCGGCGAGATTGGCCTCGTGCCGGGGGCCAAGGTTTCGGTCTCCTTCACCGAAGGCGCTGTTCAGGTTCTGGAGCAATAGATGGCCCGGACAGCGGAACAGAAAAAGGCGCGTGACGGCTGGCTTCTTTCCCTACCTGCCCTGACGCTTCTGATCCTCGCGGCCTCCGGCCCCCTCATCATTATCGCCATTTACGCCTTCCTGACGGCTGGCGAATATTCCGGCGTGATCTGGAATCTGTCGTTCAAGGCATGGTTTCAGGTTCTCTTCGAGAAAGACATCTTCGACGGCACCGTGAGCCTTGCCGACGCGCATCTGACGATCTTCTGGCGCTCGGTGCGGCTGTCGCTTCTCACCACGCTCCTGACCTTCACTTTCGGCCTGCCCACCGCTTGGTTCATCGCCACCCGCCCCCTCAAACAGCGGGCGCTCTGGCTGTTCCTGATCACCATCCCGTTCTGGACCAACCTTCTGGTCCGCACCTTCGCCATCATGGAGGTGCTGCGCGTCGAGGGCATCCTGAACAAGATCCTGACCGGCCTGCATATCATCCCCGAGCCCTTACAGATCCTCTATACCGACACAGCGGTTCTGATCGGCATGACCTATGTCTACCTGCCGCTCATGGTCCTGCCGCTTTTCGCCGCCATCGACCGGTTCGATTTCCGCCTGATCGAGGCCGGCTATGACCTTTATGCAGGCCGCCTGACTGTGTTGCGGCGGGTTATTCTGCCAATCATCCGGCCTGGCATCGTCGCGGGCTCGATCCTTGTCTTCGTCCCCTCGCTCGGCGCCTATGTGACGCCTCGCGTCTTAGGCGGCGGCAAGAAGATGATGATCGGCAACTTCATCGAATTGCAGTTCGGCGCGGGCCGTAACTGGCCCTTGGGCTCGGCTCTGGCGCTGATCCTGCTCCTGATCGTCGGAATTGCGCTGATCTTCTATGTGCGCGCGTCAGCCTCGGAGAACAAAGATGGCTAGCAAGCGCACAAAGACCTTCTCGATCACCACGATCCCCGGCTTCACTACGCTGGCGATCATCACCTTCCTCGTGCTCTATGCGCCGATCGCCACACTTGTGATCTATTCCTTCAATGGCGGCACCTCAGTCGCCGCCTGGGGTGGGTTCTCGACCAAGTGGTATGCCGTGGCTTGGGAAAACTCGCAGGTGCAGGAGGCGACCCTGCGCTCAGTCTTTATCGCCACGCTTGCCTCGGCCATAGCTACCACACTCGCCACCATGGCCGCTTTGGGCACCACGCGGCGCGGCAAATACAAGGGCTGGAACTTCATCTACCTCTTGATCAACCAGCCGATCATTGTCCCTGAGATCGTCACCGCCGTGGCGCTTCTGATCTTCTTTGCATCGATCAAGGTTGCCACCGGCTACACGGGCCTCGGTTATCTGATCGCGGCACACTCGGCCTTTTGCATCCCCTTCGCCTATCTGCCGATCCGCGCGCGGCTCGAAGGGATGGACCTGACACTCGAGACCGCCGCAGGCGACCTCTACGCCCGCCCTTTCACCACCTTCCGCCGCATAACCCTGCCGCTTCTGGCTCCGGGGATTGCGGCGGGGGCGATGCTCGCCTTCGTCATCTCGCTTGACGATGTGATCATCACCGAATTCGTCAAATCCGCAGGCCAAGACACCCTGCCCACCTATATGCTCGGCCAGCTCCGCCGTGCCGCCACGCCCGAGGTCAACGCGATTTCGACCGCGCTTCTGGTGCTCACGGTACTCCTGCTGACCGCGTTCTTTTTACTAAGCCGAAAGCGGGACTAACCCGCGCAATTCAACCAACCAACGAGGAGATAAAGATGAAAAAGACACTCGTCCTCACCGCGATGGCGTCCCT
>RFZI01000098.1 GCA_009920775.1 Paracoccaceae bacterium
GAGATGCCGCAGGCTTGGCAGGATATGTATTCCTACTGCAACGCCGTGATGGAGCCGTGGGACGGCCCCGCCGCCCTGGCCATGACCGATGGCCGCTGGGTTTGCGGCGGGCTTGATCGAAACGGCCTGCGCCCGATGCGCTATGTCGTCACCGGGGAGGGCCTGCTGATTGCGGGTTCCGAGGCGGGCATGGTCCCGGTCAACGAAGCCACCGTGATCGAGAAAGGCGCACTTGGCCCCGGCCAAATGATCGCCGTCGATATGAAAGACGGCCGCCTCTATCGCGACACCGAAATCAAGGACAAGCTCGCCGCTGCCCAGCCGTTCGGCGATTGGGTCGAGAAGGTTGTCGATCTCAACGCGCTGATGCGCGATGTGCCGGAAAAAGCGCTGTTCTCGGGTGGCGAGCTCCGCAAGCGCCAGATTGCAGCGGGCTATAGCATCGAAGAGCTTGAGCAGGTGCTCGCGCCGATGGCCGAAGACGGCAAGGAAATGATCGCCTCGATGGGCGACGATACCCCGCCAGCGGTTCTTTCCGGCCAGTATCGCCCGCTGAGCCACTTCTTCCGGCAAAACTTCAGCCAGGTCACCAACCCGCCGATCGACTCGCTTCGTGAAAGCCGGGTGATGAGCCTCAAGACCCGCTTCGGCAACCTCAAGAACGTGCTCGACGAGGATTCGAGCCAGACCGAGATTCTCGTTCTGGAAAGCCCGTTCATCGCCAACGCCGAGTTCGAGGAGATGGTGCGCCAGTTTGGCTCGCTGGTGACGGTGATCGACTGCACGATCGAGGCCGGCCACGATCAGGAGGCCCTGCATCAGGGGCTCGAGCGCATCCGTGCCGAGGCCGAGGATGCTGTGCGTTCTGGCGCGGGCCATCTGGTTCTGACTGACGAGAAGCAGGGCGAAGGCAAGATCGGCATGCCGATGATCCTTGCCACAAGCGCGGTGCATAGCTGGCTTACCCGCAAGGGCCTGCGGACCTTCACCTCGCTCAACGTACGTTCCGCCGAGTGCATCGACCCGCACTATTTCGCCGTGCTGATCGGCTGTGGTGCGACGACGGTCAACGCCTATCTGGCGCAGGATTCGATTGCCGACCGCATCAATCGCCGCCTGATCGACGGATCCCTCACCGATGCCGTCCGCCGCTATCGGGATGCCATCGACGCGGGCCTTCTCAAGATCATGTCGAAGATGGGGATTTCGGTTCTGTCCTCCTATCGCGGCGGCCTGAACTTCGAGGCCGTGGGCCTCAGCCGCGCGATGGTGGCGGAGTATTTCCCCGGCATGCAGTCGCGCATCTCCGGCATCGGCCTGCACGGCATCCAGCGCAAGCTCGAGCAGATCCACGCCAAGGGCTGGCTCGGTCAGCAGGACGTGCTGCCCATCGGCGGCTTCTACAAGGCCCGCCGGACCGGCGAAAAGCACGCTTGGGAAGCGCAGACGATGCACCTTCTGCAATCGGCCTGTGATCGCGCCTCGTTCGAGCTTTGGAAGCAGTATTCCAAGGCGATGCAGAACAATCCGCCGATCCACCTGCGCGATCTTCTGGCGATCAAGCCATTGGGCAATGCCGTGCCGCTGGAAGAGGTGGAAAGCATCACCTCGATCCGCAAGCGGTTTGTCACGCCCGGCATGAGCCTTGGCGCGCTCTCGCCCGAGGCGCATATGACGCTCAACATCGCGATGAACCGCATCGGTGCGAAATCCGATAGCGGCGAAGGCGGCGAGGATCCGGCACACGCGCATCCGCTGCCCAACGGCGACAACCCCTGCGCCAAGATCAAGCAGGTCGCTTCGGGCCGCTTTGGTGTGACCGCCGAATACCTCAACGCCTGCGAAGAGCTTGAGATCAAGGTCGCCCAAGGGGCCAAGCCCGGTGAGGGCGGCCAGCTTCCGGGGATGAAGGTTACCGAGCTGATCGCGCGTCTGCGGCATTCGACCAAAGGCGTGACCCTGATCTCGCCGCCGCCGCACCATGATATCTACTCGATCGAAGACCTCGCGCAGCTGATCTACGATCTCAAGCAGATCAACCCGCGCTGCAAGGTGACGGTCAAGCTCGTGGCTTCGTCGGGCGTCGGCACGATTGCGGCTGGCGTGGCCAAGGCCAAGGCCGACGTGATCCTGATCTCGGGCCACAACGGCGGCACCGGCGCTTCACCTGCGACCTCGATCAAATACGCGGGCCTCCCGTGGGAGATGGGCCTCACCGAGGCGCATCAGGTTCTGGCGATGAACAACCTGCGCGACCGTGTGACCCTTCGCACCGATGGCGGCCTGCGCACCGGGCGCGATATCGTCATGGCGGCAATGATGGGGGCCGAGGAATACGGCATCGGCACCGCTGCCCTGATCGCCATGGGCTGCATCATGGTGCGCCAGTGCCAGTCCAACACCTGCCCCGTGGGCGTCTGCACCCAAGACGAGCGCCTGCGCGCCAAGTTCACCGGCTCGGCCGACAAGGTGGTCAACCTCATCACCTTCTACGCCACCGAGGTTCGCGAAATCCTCGCCTCGATCGGTGCACGGTCTCTGGACGAGGTGATCGGGCGTGCCGACCTTCTCACGCAGGTCAGCCGTGGTTCGGCCCACTTGGACGATCTTGATCTCAACCCGCTTCTCATCACCGTCGATGGGGCCGACAAGATCAAGTACGACCGCACCAAGCCGCGCAACGAGGTGCCTGACACGCTCGATGCCGAGATCGTCAAGGATGCAGCCCGCTTCCTCAACGATGGCGAGAAAATGCAGCTCGAATATGCGGTGCAGAACACGCTCCGCACCATCGGCACGCGCACCTCGAGCCATATCGTCAAGAAATTCGGGATGCGCAACGCTCTCCAGCCCGATCACCTGACGGTCAAGCTGCGCGGCTCCGCCGGTCAATCGCTGGGCGCCTTCGCGGCCCCGGGCCTCAAGATCGAGGTTGCGGGCGATGCCAACGACTATGTGGGCAAGGGCCTTTCGGGCGGCACAATTGTCGTGCGCCCGCAGATGTCGAGCCCGCTTGTGGCGGCCGACAATACGATCATCGGCAACACCGTGCTCTATGGCGCGACCGACGGCTATCTCTTCGCCGCGGGCCGCGCGGGCGAACGCTTTGCCGTCCGCAATTCGGGCGCGTCGGTGGTGGTCGAAGGCTGCGGCTCGAACGGCTGCGAATACATGACCGGCGGCGTCGCCGTGATCCTCGGCCAGATCGGCGCCAACTTTGGCGCAGGCATGACCGGCGGCATGGCCTATGTCTACGATCCCGAAGGCACCTGCGCGCCGCTGATCAATATGGAAAGCCTCGTGACCTGTCCGGTGACGGTCGATCACTGGCACGATCAGCTTTATGCCCTGATCGAGCGCCATGCCAAGGAAACCGGAAGCCGCAAGGCCGCCGATATCCTTCAGCACTTGGAGAGCGAAAAGGCCAATTTCGTCCAGATCTGCCCCAAGGAGATGCTGGTGCACCTGCCGCATCCTCTGGCGATCGAGGAAAAGGCGATGCCGGCGGAATAAGGCGGCGCCTAAGAAATCAGCGGCGGTCCTTTGGGACCGCCGTTTGCTTTTCTTGAATGGGGTTTGCGGCTTGGGAGCGAAGCACTATAGAGGCGCGCATGGCCAACGATCCCAAACCCGCTCGGAAGAGAAAACCAGCCTCGAAAAAGGCAAAGAAACCTGCACCCAAGCCGGTCTGGTATCGTCAAATCAACTGGCGTGGGCAGGTCTTGCCATGGGCGAAGCGGGGTGTGCTTGGCCTTCTGGGCTTTGTCGCCTTCATGGTGGTGATCTTCGCGATCCTCAATCCGGTGCGAACCCCCTACATGCTGGCCGAACGCATCCGCCTTGGCGCCATCGAACACAACTGGATGGCCATAGAAAATATCGCGCCCGCGGCTGCCCGATCGGTCGTGGCGGCGGAAGATGCGAACTTCTGCCTGCACTGGGGCCTCGACGTGGCCGAGATCCGCAAGGCGCTCGATCAGGGCAAGCGGCGCGGCGCATCGACGATCAGCCAGCAGACGGTCAAGAACGTCTATCTCTGGCAGGGCCGGAGCTGGACCCGCAAGGCAACCGAGGCGCTTCTCACGCCACTGGTTGAGGCGGTCTGGACCAAGCGGCGTATTCTCGAGGTCTATCTCAACGTGGCCGAGTTTGGCGAAGGTGTCTTTGGCATCGAGGCCGCCGCTCGGCACTATTTCGGCGTGTCATCGGCCGACCTTTCGCCCACCCAAGCCGCCCGCCTTGCCGCGATCCTGCCGGACCCCAAGAACCGGTCGGCCTCGAACCCGTCGAGCTTTGTGCGGTCTCAGGCCAGCAAAATCCTCGATGGGGCCGCCACGATCAAAGCGGATGGCCGCGCTGCCTGCTTTGAAAGTGCGGCAGAGGATTGATCCGCGCCTGCCCTTGCGGCATTGAGGGTCAACCCCACAGGCTGATTTGCGATGAACCGACTGTATCATTATCCCCTTTCCCCCTTTTCCCGAAAAGTGCGGCTTTGCCTTGCCGAGAAGAAGATCGAGGTCGAGCTGGTGGAAGAACGGTATTGGGAACAGTCGCCCGAATTTCTCCGCCGCAATCCGGCGGGGATGATCCCGGTTCTCAAATACGGCAATCTGATGATGTCGGAGAGCCAGGCGATCTGCGAATACCTCGAGGAAACCAACCCGACCCCGCCGCTCCTGCCGCGCGACCCCGAAGGGCGCTATGAGGTGCGGCGGCTCGTGTCGTGGTTTGATGGCAAGTTCAACGAAGAGGTGACGACCAAGCTTCTTGGCGAGCGGGTGTTCCGCAAGATCAAGGGCAACGGCTATCCCGACAGCGCCAACGTCAAGGCGGGCGCCAAGGCGATCAAGTTTCACCTCGATTATATGGCGTGGCTGCTCGACAAGCGGCGCTGGCTTGCCGGAAATGAGATGACGCTGGCCGATTTCGCCGCCGCGGCGCACCTTTCCCAAGATCAAGTCGCGCCCGGCCTTCCGCTCGATCCTTGCCGATCAGATCCCCGGCTTCCGCCCGCCGGCGCATTATGCCGATCTGGATTTCTGATCCGCTCCCGCCCTCGGGGCTGATCCGGTGAAAGAGGCGATCCGCGCCTACGCCCTTGAGGCTGGCTTTTCGGCGTTGGGCGTTTGCCGGCCCGATGCGGTCCCCGAGGCGAAAGAGCGGCTGGCAAGGTTTGTTGCCGAAGGGCGGCACGGGCAGATGGGCTGGATGGCCGAGCGGATGAACTGGCGCGGCGATCCGGTGGCGCTTTGGCCCGAGGCGAAATCGGTCATCATGCTGGCCGAGGCCTATACGCCCGACGAAGACCCGATGGAGATCGTCGGGCGGCCCGACCGCGGGGCAATCTCGGTCTATGCTCGCAACCGCGACTACCACGATATCGTCAAGAAGCGGCTCAAGGCGGTGGGGCGCTGGCTGATCGAGCAGGCGCCGGGAACCGAGATCAAGGTTTTTGTCGATACTGCGCCGGTGATGGAAAAACCTTTGGGGCAGGCGGCAGGCCTCGGCTGGCAGGGCAAGCACACCAACCTCTTGGGGCGCGATCTTGGCAGTTGGTTCTTTCTTGGCGCGATCTTCACGACACTAGAATTAGAGCCTGACAAGGCCGAAATCAGCCATTGTGGGTCTTGCACCGCCTGCCTCGATGCCTGCCCGACCAATGCCTTTCCCGCGCCCTATCAGATCGACGCGCGGCGGTGCATTTCCTATTTGACCATTGAACACGACGGCCCCGTCGACCCCAAGCTGCGCCCGCTTCTGGGCAACCGGATCTATGGCTGCGACGATTGCCTCGCCGCCTGCCCGTGGAACAAGTTTGCCGTTGCCGCGCGCGAGATTCGCTATGCGGCGCGGGAAGAGCTTCTTGCGCCGCGCCTTCCCGAGCTTGCGCGGCTGGATGATGCGGGATTCAGGGCCATGTTCTCGGGCAGCCCGATCAAGCGGATCGGGCGAAATCGGTTCGTAAGAAACGTCCTTTATGCCATCGGGAATAGCGGCGATTTGGCTTTGTTAGAGACTGTCTTGCCCCTCACCAACGACCCTCATCCCGTGGTCTCCGACGCCGCCAAATGGGCGGCAATCCGCCTGCAATCCGCCAAAGACGCTGACGAGGCGTGAAGCCGTGCTAGACTGGCCTCCCAATGATGGAGGAAAGCCATGGAGCGTCACATCATCGACAAGCCGCACGAATACGACAGCGGCGACCGCGTTAAACAGTTCGTCGGCATCGCCCGCCGCGAGGCGCGGGCAGAGCACGAGAACCCCTGGTTCCAACAGGCCCACGCACCGCGGACCGGAAAGGTTGTGAAGGAATACCTGCGGATCGAGCGCGGCCAAACCGCCTGATCCCGCTTTTCCTCGGCGGAACATGCTCCTAGGGTGTCCGAAACCCCGGAGACCCCATGCATCCCCTTCGCGGCATCCTTCTGAAAGTTGCCTCTGTCTGCGTTTTCGTGGGCATGGCAAGCCTCATCAAGGCGACCGCCGGTCATGTGCCGCCGGGGGAGGCCGTGTTCTTTCGATCCTTCTTTGCCATTCCGGTCATCGTGATCTGGCTGGCGATGCGGCGCGAATTGCACCTCGGCGTTCGGACGAGCAATCCTCTGGGCCATTTCTGGCGCGGTCTCATCGGGACGACCTCGATGGGTCTTGGCTTTGCTGGCCTCGGCCTCTTGCCGCTGCCCGAGGTTACCGCGATCGGCTATGCCTCGCCGCTTCTCGTTGTCATTTTCGCGGCGATGTTTCTCAACGAAAAGGTGGGTGTCTACCGCCTTGGCGCGGTGGCGCTGGGAATGGCGGGTGTCTTGATTGTCCTGTCGCCGCGCCTCACCGTCGGCGCCTCAAGTTCCGACGCCCGCGAGGCACTTGGGGCGATTGTCGTCCTCGGTGCGGCGTTCTTTGCATCGCTCGCACAGGTCTTTGTGCGCAAGCTGGTCGCCACGGAAAGCACGGCAACCATCGTGTTCTGGTTTTCGGTCACGGCATCGGCGCTTTCGACCATCACGATTTTCTGGGGCTGGGTCATCCCCGCACCGCGCGAGGCGATCTTCCTCATCATCGCGGGGCTTCTGGGCGGCGTTGGCCAGATCCTTCTGACCTCGAGCTATCGCCTCGCCGATGCGAGCGTCATCGCGCCGTTTGAATATACCTCGATGCTCTTGGCGATCGGCGTGGGTTTCTTCGTCTTTGGCGAGGTGCCGACCAAGGTGATGCTGCTAGGCGCCGCGATCATCATCTCGGCGGGCGTGATCATCATCCTGCGCGAGCACTATCTCGGCCTTGAACGCGCCAAACAGCGGAAGGCGATGACACCGTCCGGATAAGGAAAAGGCCGGGCAATGCCCGGCCACTATCAGTCTCTAACAAGGCGAAATCAGCTGCGAACGAGCTTGTCGTAGGCTTCCGCCGTTTCGCGGGTCAGCGCGCCGACCTCGAATTTCCAATCGCCGATCTGGCCGACCGGCGTGACCTCGGCGGCCGAGCCGGTGAGGAAGCACTGCTCGAAACTATCCAGCTCCGCCGGTAGGAAGATATTGGCGCCGGTCGCCTCGGCCACATAGCCGCGATAATCAAAGAACATCGCATCCGAACAGCCTTTGGCCTCGGCGGCGTGCTTGGACATGGTGCAGATCATGTAAAGGCCTGCGGCCTTGGCGGCGGTCGGGATCGTCTCGGGGCTCGGGCGCTTCCATTTGGCCACGTCGAGTTTGGCGCCCTTCATCTTGGCATCGCCATAGTAGCTGCCCCATTCCCAGGCGGTCACGGCCATACGGATCGGGTTGCGGCGGGCCGAGACACCCATATCCTCGCCCGCGCCGCGGAAGGCAACGACACGGACATAGGCATTGGTCAGGCCGTTGGCATCAAGAACTGCACGCTTGGCGGCTTCGATCTCGTCCACGGTATAGGGGATCGCCATGTCCATCAGCTCGCCCGATTTGAGCAGGCGCTCGGAATGCTGGCGGCTCTTGAACACCTTGCCTTCGTAGCAACGCTCGCCCTCGAACACCGA
>RFZI01000099.1 GCA_009920775.1 Paracoccaceae bacterium
AAATACTCCGGGGTGAATGCCCGCAGGGCAGAGGGGCAGAGCCCCTACCCTTCCGCCGACCGCTCCAGCGCCGGATAACGCAGGCCAAGCGTCAGCCCCCGCACCGCGAAACTCACAAGCAGAGCCGCCCAGAGACCCCGATTACCGAAGGCTCCCATCAAGGGCAGAGCCACCACGAAATAGACCGCGGCCGAAACCAGCATCATATTCCGCATATCCCGCGTCCGCGTCGCGCCGATGAAGATCCCGTCGAGCATCCACGGCACGATCCCTATGAGGGGTGCTGCGACCATAAAGGGCAGGAACTTGCGCGTCGCCTCTCGCACATCGGGTGCCGTGGTCATCACGTCGATGATCTGCGGCCCAAAACCCCAGAAGGCCAGCGCCAGACAGACACATACCGCTCCGCCCCAGCCACTCGTCAGGATGGCTCCGCCCCGCAGGCCCCGTCGGTCCCGCGCCCCAATTGCCTGCCCGACGAGCGTCTCGGCAGCAAAAGCAAACCCGTCGAGGGCATAGGCTGTGACGTGCAGAAATTGCAGAAGGATCTGGTTGGCCGCGAGCTGCAGATCGCCGAATTTGGCGCCCCAGAACAGAAAGCTCACAAAAATCGCTTCCAACATGACCGACCGGATCAGGATATCGCCATTGACCGAGGCCATCCGGCGCAGGCGCGCCAGATCAAAGACCCGCGCCCTGTCCTTCCAGTGCGGCCCCGCAAAAATGCCTCGGCACAGCCAGAGCCCGAGACCCAGCCCCGACCATTCCGCAATCACGGTCGCAACAGCCACGCCCTCGACACCCCAGCCAAAGCCGAGCACGAAGAGCAGGTCCAGAACGACGTTCAGCCCGTTCATCACCACCTGAATGGCCAAAACCCCCCGCGTCCGCTCCTGCGCGATCAGCCAGCCGGTGATGCCATAGAGCGAGATCGCCGCCGGCGCCGACCAGACGCGGATCGCCATATAGCTACGGGCAAGGCTCTCGACCTCGGCGCTTGCCGGCGAGACCTTGAAGCCCAAGCCAAAAAGCGGTCCCTGCAAGAGAATGATCGCAAGACCGCACGCCGCCCCCACAAGCAAGGCCCGCGACAGGAGCGCCGCCTCTTCGGCCACGTCCTTCGCGCCCTTGGCCTGACTGGTCAGGCCGGTCGTCCCCATCCGCAGAAATCCGAAAACCCAATAGAGCGCCGTGAGGATGATCGCCCCGATCCCCACCGCGCCAATCGGTGCGGCCTCGCCGAGCTGCCCGACCACGCCGGTATCAACGACCCCGAGGATCGGCACGGTCGCGTTGGACAGAACGATCGGAATCGCAATCGCCAGCACCCGCCGGTGCGTCAGCGCCTCACTCATGGCGTTGCGGCATCAGGAAATGGCCTGTGGCCTGTGCGAAAAGACGCGAGCGGTTGTCCTGCCAGGCTTCGACATGAACCGAGGCATAGCGCCGACCCGACCGATTGACCCGCGCCCGCGCATAGGCGTCGCGTGGCAGGCCGGAGCGGAGATAATCGACCGTGAAATCGATAGTCTTGGGCAGCAGGATCTTCGCGTCGGTCGCAGGTCCGCCCCCTTCGCGCGCCACGGCCTCCATATCTTCCCACATCTGCGCCCAGCTCAACTCCACCACGCAGGCAATCTCGAGGAAGGCAGCAATCGCCCCGCCATGGAGGGCGGGCAGCACAGGATTGCCGATCAGCGCATCCTCATATGGTAGCATCGCCGTCAGCTCGTCGCCCCTGCGATCAAACTTCACGCCGAGAAACTGGATATAGGGCACACTGCCAACCAGCTTTTGCAGGGCCGCATCGCGGCGCTGTTTGACGACCTGAACGGGTTCGGGGCGGCGGCTCATGGGCGGACCTCCCCTTTCAAGAGCTCGACCGTAAAGGCCCCATGGGCGGTCGCCACCGGTCGCGCTGTATCGTCGTCCATCGCCACGGCCCGCACGAAGGCAACCGAGCGGGTGACGTGATAGCATTCCGCCCGCGCGACGATCCGCTGACCGGGCGTTGCTGGCCGCATATAGTCGATTCGGAGATCAAGCGTCGCCGTGCCTATGATCGCCGCCGGATGCGCCATCACCGCCGCGCCACCGCAGGTATCCATAAGGGCCGACACCGCCCCACCATGAATCACGCCGGTCTCGGGATCGCCGACAAAGCGGCTGTCATATCCCATCGAGATCGTTGCCGTGCCCTCGCCCACCTCGTCCATCCGCATCCCGAGCGCTCGGGCGTGAGGCAGGGCTTCGGTGAATTGTCTGGCGAGCCGCTGGCGGCGGTCCTGCATTTCCTCTGGGGTCATGGCGTGTCCTCTTATTGCGAGCAACTTGGCACTTGCGCGGGCGGGTGCAAGCGCTATATCTGTAATTGAGAATTATTCGCAATTGCAGTTTCAGGTCCATGAGTACGCCTTCGACGACCTTGCCTTTAGAGACCACGACCCCCTTCGGACCGCTCCGGAGCCGGCGGATTCTCGTCGCGCTGGCTTTGGTTGTCCTCGCGGTCTTTCCCGGCCAGATCGGCGAGATCACCCGCACGATGATGACCGATGCCTACATTCAGGTTTCGGCCTTCGTCGCCGCGACGCTCCTGATTTTTTACGGCGCTGAGCGGCTTTTCCATTTTGACATGGGGCAGGCACTCAAGGGCTCGAAACGCTGGCAGGTGCCGATTGCGTCGGTTCTTGGCGCAACGCCCGGATGCGGCGGGGCAATCGTTGTCGTAGCCGCCTATTCCTCGGGCAATGTAGGTTTTGGCGCGGTTGTGGCGGCGCTGACCTCAACCATGGGCGATGCCGCCTTCCTTCTGATTGCGACCCGCCCCGATGCCGCAGCCGTTGTTCTGCCCCTGTCGTTCGCGGTTGGTATCCTTTCTGGTTGGATCGTCGACGGCCTGCCTGCAATCCGGGTCGAGCCCTCGACGAAGGGCTGCGCCTATGTTCCGCTGATCGGTCGTCTGCGCCCGCGTGACTTCCTGTTCTTCGCGGTCTTTCTGCCCGGTATCGTTCTTGGAGCGGCGCAGCTCCTACGGCTGCCCCTCTTCGAGGCGGCGGGATCCCTGCCGATGGTCGTCGGGCTTTTGGGAACGGCGACCGGCCTCTGGATCTGGACCTCCTCGCCGGTTCAGGCGATGACCAATGCAGGCGACGCCCCGCTGACGCGAATGGCGGAAGAGACCTCGTTCATCTCGGTCTGGGTTATCGGCGCCTATCTCGCCTATGAATATACCGTTGCTTTTTCGGGCCTCGACTTGGCCCTTCTCTTCGGCGCCGTCGCGCCGATCCTGCCCGCTGCGGCGATCCTCATCGGCCTTATCCCCGGATGCGGCCCTCAGGTTCTGGTCACTACGCTCTTTACCAACGGGCTGATCCCCTTCTCCGCGTTGATCGGCAATGCGATCTCAAATGATGGCGATGCCCTGTTCCCCGCTATTGCCCTCAACCCGCGCGCAGCCGTGATGGCGACCCTCTATTCCACCGTTCCAGCGATCATCGTGGCCTATGGGTTCTACTTCCTCGCCCCCGGCTCCATGAACTGATCCAGCCCGCTTCTTGCCGCACGACAGACCAGCCGCTATGAATTCGGCAGGAGGAGCCGGATGTCGGATCAGCTTCTGAATTTCAAGGAAATGTGCGCGCGTTTTGACGTGACGGAGCGAACGCTGCGCTATTACGAATATATCGAGCTCCTTTCACCGATGAAGGAGGGCCGCGCGCGCTTTTACGGCCCGCGCGAGGTTGCCCGCATGACCCTCATCCTGCGGGGCCGCCGCTTTGGATTCAGCCTTGAGGATATGCGCCAGTGGCTCCTCATCTACGACGAGGAAGGCACCGAGGCTCAGATGCGCAAATGGGTCGATATGGCGAGCCTCAAGGTCGAGGAACTGAAAGAGCAGCGCGAGCAGCTCGATGCCATCATCGACGAACTGATCGGCCTGCGCGACAAGGTCGCCCACACTCTGAGCTAACTCTCGCCGGTTGACGCTAGGTCAACGCGGTTGTGACGTGGCGTTACGTTTACGTTAACGTCAACTTGCTCTATATAGATCCTATTCCACCCCTTGGCCCGACGCTTTTTGACAAGGAGCGCTCATGACCGACCAGATGACCATCCGCGAGATGTGCGAAGCCTTCGACGTCACGCCCCGCACCCTGCGCTTTTACGAAGCAAAAGAGCTGATCTTTCCATTCCGCGACGGGCAAAAGCGGCTTTATTCCAAGCGCGACCGTGCGCGCCTGAAGCTCATCCTGCGCGGCAAGCGCTTCGGCTTCAGCCTCGAGGAAATTCGCCAGCTGCTCGATCTTTATCACATGGGTGACAGTCAGCAGACCCAACTTCAGCGCACGTACGAGACAGCTTTGGCCCACCTCAAGGCCATGGAAGCCCAGCGCGACGAGCTCAACGAAGCCATCGAAGAGCTGCGCGACCAGATCAAATGGGGCGAGCGCGAGCTTGCCGCCCGCCGCTCCAAGGCCTCAGCGGCCTGAACCGAAATTCACTTCAGGGAGAAGACCATGCCCACTTTTGCCGCCCCCACCCGCGATCTGCAATTTGTCCTTCAGGATCTTCTGAAAGTCTCGGAGCAAGAGATCCCCGGCTTTGAAGACCTTGACGCCGATTTCACCTCGGCAGTGCTTGAGGAAGCCGGCAAAATCGCCAACGAAGTTCTCGCGCCCCTTAACGCGGTGGGCGACACTGAAGGCTGCACCTTGGAAAACGGGATCGTCCGAACCCCAACGGGCTTCAAAGCGGCCTTCGATCAGGTGCGCGAAGGTGGCTGGACGGCGATGGACTGCGATCCAGAATACGGCGGTCAGGGCCTTCCTTACGTGATCCACACCGCCACGCAGGAAACCTTTGTCTCGGCCAACATGGCCTTCAATATGTATCAGGGCCTCACGCACGGCGCCTATTCGGCGATCCACGCCCATGCCTCGGACGAGCTGAAGGCGATCTATCTGCCGAAGATGGTCACCTGCGAGTGGACCGGCACGATGAACCTGACCGAGCCGCATTGCGGCACCGACCTTGGCCTCATGCGCACAAAGGCCGAACCGCAGGGCGACGGCAGCTTCAAGATCACCGGCCAGAAGATCTTTATCTCGGCGGGCGATCACGACATGGCCGAGAACATCATCCACCTCGTCCTTGCCAAAATCGCGGGTGGCCCCGAGGGGATCAAAGGTGTCAGCCTCTTCATCGTCCCCAAGTTTATGGTGAATGCCGATGGGTCGCTCGGCGCGCGCAACAGCCTCTCGGTCGGCAAAATCGAAGAGAAGATGGGCATCCACGGCAATTCGACTTGCGTGATGAACTATGACGGCGCGACAGGTTTCCTCGTGGGCGAAGAGCACAAGGGCATGAAGGCCATGTTCACCATGATGAACGAAGCCCGCCTTGGCGTTGGCCTTCAGGGCTATGCCGTGGCTGAAGCCGCCTATCAGAACGCGGTGGCCTATGCGAAGGACCGCCTGCAGGGCCGCGCCGTGACCGGCGTGGAAAACCCCGATGGCCCCGCCGATCCGCTGATCGTCCACCCCGACATCCGCCGCAACCTCATGGACCAGAAGAGCTTCATCGAAGGCGCCCGCGCGCTGACCGTTTGGGGCGCCTATCTCATCGACCGCGCCCACAAGACCGGCGACGTGGCGGCCGAAGGGCTGATCTCGCTCCTGACCCCGGTCATCAAGGGTTTCCAGACCGACAAGGGCTTTGAGATGTGCGTGCAGGCCCAGCAGGTCTATGGCGGCCACGGCTATATTGAAGAGCACGGCATGTCGCAGTTCGCCCGCGATGCCCGGATCGCCATGATCTATGAGGGCGCCAACGGTGTTCAGGCGCTCGATCTCGTCGGCCGCAAGCTCGCCGCAGATGGTGGTAAGCACGTCATGGCCTTCTTCGAGATGGTCAAGGCCGAGTGTAAGACCCATGCCGACGATGCGCGGATGTCCGGTTTCACCGAGCCGCTGAAGGCCGCCTCCAAACAGCTTCAGGCGGCGGGGATGTATTTCATGCAAAACGGCATGAAAAATCCCAACAACGCGCTCTCGGGCTCCTACGACTTCATGCACATGATGGGCCATGTCTGCCTCGGCCTGATGTGGACCCGCATGGCGAAGGCGGCCTATGATGCGCTCGATGCCGGCGCTTCGGACAAGGATTTCTACGAGACCAAGATCGCCACGGGCCGCTACTATATGGCCCGCCAGCTTCCGGCCTGCGCCATGCACCTCCAGCGCATCGAAAGCGGGGCGGAAACGGTCATGGCCCTTGGCGCGGAGAGCTTCTGATTTAGGAGAGGACAGATGCCCAAACGCTTTCGCCTGACCCGCCGCTTTCCGGTCGCCATGACCGAGGACGGCTATCGCCGCCTCAAGAAGTTTGCGAGCGAGGCGGGTTTGGACGAGGGCGAGGCGCTGTCCTTTCTTTTCGAGAATTTCGACAGCGTGACCGACACCGACACTCTCGGCCATCGCCTGCGTCTCTTTAACGCCGAGCTTGAAGCCCGCAAGAAATGACGTGAGGTCGCGCTTGATCGGCGCGAGAGGCTCGGCAAACAACTGAAGCGACAGGGAGAAACGTCAATGACCATCAAGCTCTACTGCTTCGGCGAAAGCGGCAATGCCTATAAGGCGGCGCTGACGATGAACGTCGCGGGCATCGATTGGGAGCCGGTCTACGTCGATTTCTTCAACGGCGAGACCCGCACGCCCGAATATCGCAAGCTCAACGTCATGGGCGAGGTGCCGGTGATGGTCGATGGTGATCTGATCCTCACCCAGTCGGGGGTCATTCAGGATTATCTCTCGTCCAAGACGGGCCGTCTCGGCGGCAAGAGCGCGGCCGAGCGGCGCGAGGTTCTGCGCTGGATGTTCTTCGATAACCACAAGGTTTCGGGCGTCGCCGGCACACTGCGGTTCAACATGAATTTTCTTCCCGAAGCCAAGCGCAACACGGATGTGATCTCGTTCCTGTCGATGCGGATGCATTCGGCCCTCAAGATCATGGACACGCATCTTGAAGAGCGCGACTGGCTTGCCGCCGATGAGGCGACCATCGCCGATCTCGCCTGCTGTGGCTATCTCTACTACCCCGAGCAATTCACCTTCGACCGCGCTCAATACCCCCATATCGACCGCTGGCTCGACCGCATCGCGACCCTGCCCGGCTGGAAACACCCCTACGACATGATGCCCGGCAGCCCTGCCGACCGGGCCTGAATAACATTCGGAGAAAGACGATGACCGAAGCCTATATCTATGACGCCGTCCGCACCCCGCGCGGCAAAGGCCGCCCCGACGGGAGCCTGCACGAGGTCACCTCGGTGCGCCTTTCCTCACAGGTGCTCAATGCCCTGAAAGAACGCAACGGCCTTGAGGGCCACGCGGTCGAGGACGTGATCTGGGGTAACGTGACCCAAGTGGGCGAACAGGGCGGCTGCCTTGCTCGCACCGCCGTTCTCGCCTCCGATCTCGACCAGTCGATCCCCGGCCTTGCGATCAACCGCTTCTGCGCGAGCGGAATGGAGGCGGTGAACCTTGCGGCCAATCAGGTCAAGGGCGGCGCGGGCGAGGCCTATATCGCCGGTGGCGTAGAGATGATGGGCCGCGTGGCCATGGGCTCGGATGGCGCGGCGATTGCCGTGGATCCCTCGCTCGCGATGGAGACCTATTTCGTCCCACAAGGCATCAGCGCCGATATCATCGCCACTGAATACGGCTTTAGCCGCGATGACGCCGATGCGCTGGCCGTTGAAAGCCAAAAGCGCGCCGCCGCAGCCTGGGCCGACAACCGCTTTGCAAAGTCGGTCATCACGGTGAAGGATATCAACGGCCTGACCATTCTCGACCGCGACGAATATATGCGCCCCGGCACCGATATGCAGTCGCTCGGGGCGCTGAAGGCCTCGTTCAAGGATATGGGCGAGGTGATGCCGGGCTTCGACAAGGTTGCGCTGATGAAATATCCG
>RFZI01000100.1 GCA_009920775.1 Paracoccaceae bacterium
GCCCCCGAGGCCAGCCCCGAGATACGCAAGGCCGCTTGTCATTCGCCGCAAGGCTTTGGATAGTCGGCAAAGACCGGAAAGGAGCGCCCATGGGCCTTGGCAAACTCACACTCGTTCTGGGCGGCGCGGCCTCGGGCAAATCGGCCCGCGCCGAGGCGCTCATAGTGGCGAGCGGGCTTTCGCGGGTCTATGTCGCCACGGCGCAGGCCTTTGACGACGAGATGGAGGACAAGATCCTGCGCCATCAGGAAATGCGCGGGCCTGATTGGCGCACGGTGGAAGAGCCGCTCGATATCGCGGCCGCCCTTGAAGGCGTGCGCGAAGGCGACGCGGTGCTTCTCGATTGCGTGACGCTGTGGCTGTCGAACCACCTTCTCGAAGAGAGCGACTTAGAAGCCGAGACCGAGCGCCTCCTCGCCGCGCTCGAAGCCTGCCCCGCGCCGGTCGTGGTCGTCTCCAACGAGGCGGGCATGGGCGTCGTGCCCGATACCTCCCTTGGCCGGCGCTTCCGCAATGCCCAAGGGCGGCTCAACCAAGAGCTGGCCGCAAAGGCCGATCTTGTGATCGCGGTCATGGCGGGGCTGCCGATGGTGCTCAAAGGGCGGCTGCCGGAATGACCCGCTTCTGGTGGGTGCGCCATGGGCCGACGCATGAGAAGGCCTTTGTCGGCTGGCGCGATGTGCCCGCCGATCTGTCGGACACCGCCCGCATCGCCCGCCTCGACGCGCATCTGCCAAAAGGCGCGCTCATTGTCTCGTCCGACCTGATCCGCGCCTCTGCCACCGCCGCCGCTCTGGCCGAGGGCCGCGAGGCGCTGCCCGCCGATCCGACCCTGCGCGAGATCAACTTCGGCGCTTGGGATGGGCTCCATTGGTCCGAAGCCTCGGCCCGCGATCCGGAACTGACCCGCGCCTTCTGGGAGACCCCCGGCGATATCGCCCCGCCCGAGGGCGAAAGCTGGAACGCCGTTGCCGCACGGGTGGATGGTTTCGTCGCCCGGATGCTCGCCGCCCATCCGGGGCGCGATATTGTCGCCGTCGCGCATTTCGGGGTGATCCTGACCCGCGTCCAGCAAGCGGGGCGCCTGACCGCCGAAGCGGCACTTGGGCACAGTGTCGATCCCCTCTCGGTGACGCGGACCGAGTTTGGCGCAGAGGGCTGGCGCCTTGGCAAGATTGGCGCTTGCCCCTGAGCACCGGGGCGGGCATTTCTGCGACAACCCCAAGGAGGCCCCCATGACCTACGATCTCTACATCGGCGATCCGAGCTTTTCGAGCTGGTCGCTGCGCGGCTGGCTAATGTTTGAAAAGTTCGGCATCCCCTATCGCCAACATATGCTGGGTATCTATGACGGGACGTTGAAAGCGGCACTCGCTGATCTGGCCCCCGCCCGCCTCATGCCGCTGATGCGCACGCCCGACGGTGTCCTCGTGGGCGACACGCTGGCGATGGCCGAAACCCTTGCCGAGCGGCACCCCGACAAGGGCCTTTGGCCCGCCGATCCCGCCGCCCGCGGCCTTGCCCGCTGGATGGTGGCCGAGATGCACTCGGGCTTTGGCGCCTTGCGTTCCGCCTGCCCAATGCAGCTTCTCCATGTCTACGAAGGCTTCGTCGCCAGTGAAGGCGCTCTGGCCGATCTCGCACGGGTCGAGGAACTTTGGGGCATGGCCCGCAGCCGCCACGGCGCCGCAGGCCCGTGGCTTTTCGGCGCCTATTCCATCGCCGATGCCTTCTATGCCCCCGTCGCCGCCCGCGTCGCCGGACATGATCTGAAGGTTGGCAAGGTCGCCGCCGACTATGTCGCCCAGACCCTCAACGACCCCGCCTTCCGCAAATGGCGCGAAATGGGGCTCGAGCGGAGCTATGATCCCGTGCCCTACGCGATGGACTTGCCGCACCGACCTTGGCCTGTCGCTTGAGGATTAATCTTCTGTAAACCACGTCGCCGTTAACCCTTTCCCAATAGGGAAAGGGAGCGGGGTTGGGAGCAATCGCCTATACCGTGGCGTTCGAAGGCGTCGAGGCGCGGACCGTCGAGGTTCAGTGCGCCATCTCGCCCGGCCTTCCGGCCTTTGCCATCGTCGGCCTGCCCGACAAGGCCGTGTCGGAAGCCCGCGAACGGGTCCGGGCGGCCCTCTCGGCCCTTGCCATCGCCCTGCCGCCCAGACGCATCACAATCAACCTCTCGCCCGCCGACCTTCCGAAGGAAGGCTCGCATTTCGATCTGCCAATCGCGCTGGCCCTCCTCGGCGCGCTCGAGATCGTGCCCAAAGACGAGCTTGATGCCCTCGTCTCGATTGGCGAGCTTTCGCTCGAGGGCGAGTTGGTGCCCGTCGCCGGAGCCCTCCCCGCCGCCATGGCCGCCGCCACCGACGAGCGCGGCCTCGTCTGCCCCAAGGCCTGCGGCGCCGAAGCGGCTTGGGTCAGCGCGGCGACCGTGACCGCCGCTCGCTCCTTGGGCGAGGTGATCCGCCACCTGAACGGCCAGAAGCCCCTGCCGCCGTCCGAGCCGGGCGAAGTCACCGCCGCCACGTCCCACCGCGACTTGCGCGATGTGAAGGGCCAAGAACGCGCCAAACGCGCCCTCGAGATTGCCGCCGCTGGGCGGCATCACATGATGCTGATCGGCGCGCCGGGCTCGGGAAAATCCATGCTCGCGGGCCGCCTGACCGGCATCCTGCCGCCGCTTTCGCCCGCCGAGGCGCTCGAGACCTCGATGATCCACTCGCTCGCGGGCCTTCTGACCGATGGCGGCATCAGCAGCCAACGCCCCTTCCACGAGCCGCATCACACCGCCTCGATGGCCGCGATCATCGGCGGAGGGCGCGGCGCCAAACCCGGCGAGATCAGCCTTGCCCACAACGGCATCCTGTTTCTTGACGAAGTCCCCGAATTCTCCCGCCCCGTCCTCGAAACCCTGCGCCAGCCCATCGAGACCGGCGAGGTCGTCGTCGCACGCGCCAATGCCCATGTGCGCTATCCCTGCAAATTCCTTCTGGTCGCCGCCGCCAACCCCTGCCGCTGCGGCCACATGGCCGACCCCGACCGCGCCTGCACCCGCGTGCCGCAATGTGGCGAGGACTATCTCGGGCGCATCTCCGGCCCGCTGATGGACCGCTTCGACCTTCGGATCGAAGTCCCACCCGTGGCCTTCACCGACCTAGACCTGCCCCCCTCGGGCGACTGCTCGGCCACGGTCGCAGCGCGGGTGGCCGAGGCGCGGGCGGTTCAGGGGCGCCGCTTTCGACAAGCCAAGGGCATCGCCACCAACTCGGATATCGAAGGAGCGATGCTTGAGGAGGTGGCAACGCCGGATGCCGAGGGGCGCGAGCTTCTCCTCAAGATCGCCGAGAAATTCGGCCTCTCCGCACGCGGTTACCACCGCGTCCTGCGCGTGGCGCGGACCATTGCCGAACTCGACCGTTCGGCCAGCGTCCGACGGCCCCATGTGGCCGAGGCCACGAGCTATCGAATTGCTTTCTCGAAGGTTTCCTGAGCCCAAGCCCCGGCCTGCCGCAGCGCCTCGGCCGCTTCGGGTACAAAGCCAAAGGCCAGCTGCCAGACGTGATGCGCCCCTTCCCATATGTCGAGCCTGACCTCGCCACCTGCCGCCTCGAGCTTGGCCGCCATGCGCCGCGCGTCGTCGAGCAGGATCTCCTGATCGCCGACCTGAATCATCACCGGCGGCGGGGTCGGGAAATCGGCAAAATGGGGCGAGGCGCGCGGGTCGGTCGGCTCGGCCCCGGCCAGATACTGCGCCGCTGCAGCGTTGGTCCGCCGCGCAGGGAGCATCGCGTCGCGGCGGGCATTGCGGCGGATGCTCTCGCCCGAATGGGTCAGATCGGTCCAGGGCGACAGGGCAAGAAGCCCTGCGGGCCTTTCGTCGCGGGCAAGAAGATGGGCCAGAAGCGCCAGCGCAAGCCCGCCACCCGCGCTATCGCCCGCGAGCAGGATCTGCGAGGCGTCGTGCCCCTGCGCCCGAAGATCCTCCCAAGCGGCCACCGCATCCTCGAACGCCGCCGGAAACGGCGCCTCGAGAACCAGCCGATAATCCTGCGCGATCACATCGGTTTTCGAGTCGACCGCAAGCTGGCCAAGCATCGGCCCATGCGTTTTCGAAGATCCCGAGAAATAGGCGCCCCCGTGAAAATAAAGGATCACCCGCTCCGGGTCTGTCCCTTCGGCCCCGATGCGCAGGCCATGCCTGCCGCCGATCCGCGCCACTTTGCGGGTGGTGCCACCCGGATAGCGTCCGCTGAGGGCGGCGGCGAGGTCAAGGAGCTTCCGGCTCGCCTCGCCCTTCTTCAGATAGGCGAGAACAGGCCAGACCGTCAGCCGCGCCACAAGCCCATAGGACCGGAGGCGCAGCGAAGGCATCAGGCCCGCCGCTTTTCGATGGCGAGCCAGATCTTCTCGGCCACGTTCGTGCCCTCGAACCGTTCCAGCTCTTGAATGCCGGTGGGCGAGGTTACGTTGATCTCGGTTAGCCAGTCACCGATCACGTCGATGCCGACGAAAATCTGCCCCTTCTCGCGCAGCAAAGGCCCGATACGGGTGCAAATCTCGCGGTCGCGGTCGGTCAGGCCCACGGGCTCGGGCCGCCCGCCAACGTGCATATTCGAGCGCGTTTCGCCTTGCGCGGGGACGCGATTGATCGCACCGACCGGCTCGCCATCAACAAGGATCACCCGCTTGTCGCCCTTGGACACCGCGGGCAGGAATTTCTGCACGATCAGCGGCTCGCGGCTGATGCCGGTAAACATCTCGTAAAGCGAGGCAAGGTTGCCGTCGCCCGAGGTTAGCTTGAACACGCCCGCGCCGCCGTTGCCGTAAAGCGGCTTGAGGATGATATCCCCGTGCTTCTCGCGGAAGGCCCGCAGCGTCTGCAGATCGCGGGCGATGGCTGTCGGCGGGGTGAGATCGGGAAATTCGAGAACAAGGAGCTTCTCGGGATAGTTCCGAACCCAGAAGGGATCGTTGACCACGAGGGTCTTGGGGTGGATCCGGTAGAGAAGATGGGTCGTGGTGATATAGCCCATATCAAAAGGCGGATCCTGCCGCAGCCAGACCACGTCAAAGGTCGAAAGATCGACCTCCTGCTCCTCGCCAAGGCGGAAATGGTCGCCCTTGACCCGCCGCACCTCCAGGGGCCAGCCCCGAGCGGTGATCCGGCCCTCCTGATAGGCGAGCCGGTCGGGGGTATAGTAGAAGAGCCAATGCCCCCGTTTCTGCGCCTCTTCAGCAATGCGGAAGGTGCTGTCGGCGTCGATGTTGATCGGCGCGATCGGGTCCATCTGGATAGCAACCTTGAGCGGCATCGGAACTCCTGCGTCACGTTTCCCGATACATGGCGCATCGCCCACAAAGGTTCAATGGCCGGGCGTCAGGCAGCGAGACAGGCGTTCTCCAGAATCTCGATCCGGCCGACGGCATCAACCAGAGCCACATCAAAGCGCATCTCTGTCAAAAGGCCCTTCGGCTCTCCGGCGACAAATTCCTCCGCCGCGCCAAGAATGCGCTGCATCTGCCGATACGAGAGGCTCTCGGCCGCGCGGGCGAAATCCCGGCTCTTTTTGACCTCGACAAAAATCACCCGGTCGTCTTCACGAAGGATCAGGTCAATTTCGCCGCGCTTGCCACGCCAGCGCCGGCGCTCAAGCCTGAGGCCACGCCGCGCATAATCCGCGGCGACAATCTCTTCGGCAGCAAGCCCCGCATGATATCCGACCAATCCGCCCATCACTCTTTCTCTAGCCCAAGCGCCACCTGATAGACCTGCCGCCTCGGCAGGCCGAGCGCGCCGGCCACCGCGGTGGCCGCATCCTTGATCCGCATCGTTTTCATCGCCTCGCGCAGCGCGCCTTCCACATCTGCCTCGGCCACCCTTTCCGAACCTGCCCTGCCGACCAGAACGACGATCTCGCCTTTGACCGTCCGCTCCGCAAACTCTGCAGTCAGATCGCCCAAAGTGCCGCGCCGAACCTCTTCAAACCGTTTCGTCAGCTCGCGGCAGACAACCGCTTCCCTGCTTTCCCCAAGAATATCGCGCAAGGAAGCTAACATTTCCCCAACGCGTTTCGGTGATTCATAAAAGATCAGCGTCGCTGGCAGGTCGCGCAGCAGGGCGATCTCGGTCTCGCGCTGGGTCTTGCCCGGCGGAAGAAACCCCACAAACATGAAACGGTCGCTCGGCAAGCCAGACACCGCGAGTGCCGCCAAGACAGCCGAGGCACCGGGCGCGGCCGTTACCACCAGTCCCGCCTCGATTACGGCCCGTCCAAGCTCATAGCCCGGATCCGCGACCAGCGGGGTTCCGGCCTCCGACACGCAAGCAACAGATTTGCCCTCTCGCACCGCCTCGACAAGCCGCGCCTGTGCCCCTGGGCCGGAATGGTCGTGATAGGACACAACCGGCCGGCCGGCGAGCGGCACGCCGTGAATTTCCATGAGCTTTCGGGCCGTGCGTGTATCTTCCGCGGCGATGATGTCGGCCGAGGCAAGGATATCGAGGCCACGCAGCGTCATATCGCGCGCGGCGCCGATCGGGGTTGAAACAAAGTAAAGACCCGCCGAGAGGGGCTTGCGGTCGAAATTCATGCCTAGACCCTTCCAGCCCTCGCCGTATGATAGCCACGTTCGGACCGGGCCCAGCGCAGGAGCCCGCCGCCGGCCCGACCAAAGAGGAGTTGCCGTCTGATGTTTGCCCTTTTGTCGACCGCCCGCAAGGCGATCCTGTCGATTTTTTCCCTTGGCCTGATTGCCTGGCTGGCCTCGTGCACACCGACAACCGGCCCGAGCCCGATGATTAACACCTCCGCTCCGGTGCAGGTTGCCCTCCTCGTGCCAATCGGCACCGGCGATGCGACGGACGCTTTCCTCGCTCAGAATCTCGAAAATGCCGCCCGCATGGCGATTGTCGATCTTCAGGGCGTGGCCATCGACCTGCGCGTCTACGACACAGGCGCCGATGCGGCCCAAGCCGCCGCCGCCGCGACCCGTGCGGTCGATGAAGGCGCCAAGATCATTCTTGGCCCACTCTATGCCGAGGCCGCCAATGCCGCGGGCATCGCGGTTCGCAACCGGGGCGTCAACGTTCTGGCCTTCTCCAACAACACCTCGATCGCCGGTGGCAACGTCTTTGTCCTTGGCGCCACCTTCGAAAACACCGCCAAGCGGCTTGCCGCCTATGCCGCCGCGACTGGATTTGACCGGATCATGGTTGTCCACGGCGACGATGTGCCGGGCGCGGTCGGCCGCGACGCCATCGTTCAGGCGGTCGTGAAATCCGGCGCGACCCTTGCGGGGGTCGAATCCTATCCGCTGTCGCAGCAGGGCATTCTCGAGGCCTCTTCCCTCATCGCCGAGAACGCGACCGCGAATGCCGCCAATGCCATGTTCCTGACTGCCAGCGTCAATGCCGATCTGCCGATCGTAGCGACGATGCTGCCCGAGCACGGGATCAATCCCGCAGCGGTCCGCTATATCGGCCTGACGCGCTGGGATATCACCCCGCAGGCTCTGACCCTGCCGGGGCTTCAGGGCGGCATCTTCGCCATGCCGGATACGAGTGTCTCGGCCCAATTCGAATCCCGCTACGCCACAGCCTTTGGCGGCCTGCCGCATCCCCTTGCCGGCCTCGCCTATGACGGGATCGCGGCGATTGGCGCACTGGTCGCGGCTGGCAAGAGCAATGCGCTCTCCGCCGCCGCCCTGACCCAATCGCAGGGCTTCCAGGGCACGGCAGGCATCTTCCGCCTTCTGCCCGACGGCACCAATGAACGCGGCCTTGCCGTGGCGCAAATCCAGAACAATCAGGTGGTCATCGTTGATCCA